>CAJTMG010000003.1:0-11601 GCA_910577405.1 uncultured Oscillibacter sp.
TTGTCAAGCACTTTTTTGAAAACTTTTTTGTTTTCTTTGGAAGCGCCCGCCGTTCGAACCAGAGGTTTCAGAATCAGCTCTGCTATCTTACCACACTCACCGGAGTTTGTCAAGCACTTTTTTTCAGAAGCTCAATGGCTTTCATGAATCAGTGCGGTTCAAATCCGCTTGGTGTTTCGGAGTCACAGCCTTGCTATCTTAGCACATTCAGGACCGCTTGTCAAGAACTTTTTTCGGAAACTTTTCAAGTCCGCCATCTCTCAGGAAGCTCTTGCCGGTCTCTCGCGCCGACAGCTTTGACAGAATACCAAATCCCGGCCCATTTGTCAACACCTTTTTCAAAATTTTTCTTCCTTCTGACATTTTTTGCAGTTCCTGACAGATTCCCCGGCATTCCATTAGCAATAATTCACAACAACAAAGGAAAACGGCAGCATTTTCACGCCGCCGTCACAACAACCGTTATGAGTTCCTTATCATTTTGAACGTCGCACTCTATAGAAAGAAGCTCCAGCAAGTCGGCGAATTCGTCCCGAGTAAGCAGGTAAGTCCGTTCCGAGCCGTTGTCCTCCGCGAGGGTAAAGCTGTCCAGAAGGTCCCCGGCCTCCTCCTGGGAGAGAATCAAATCAACGTCATTCAATCCAACGTCCCTTGACTCCGGGGGAAAGCTCTCAACCTGCTCTCCCGTTTTCGCGGAAGCCGACGCAGGAGCCGGGACCGCCGCCATCAAAGGCCCGACGCTCTCTTCGGGACCGGCGGCAGGGGCTGTTTCCTGGAGACCGGCGGCAGGGGCTGTTTCCCGGGGGCTGGCCTCCGGCTCACTGGAATTTTCATCAGGAGCCGGTTCGCTCATGGCAGAGGGAATTCCGGCGTCGGAATGATCCTGAATCTTCTGAGAATCCTCTGCGGGCGCGGAACGGAGCTGGGGTTCGACTCCCGACGTATTCTGAGAAGAGGTCTGACCCGCGTTCTTCTCCTCATTCTCGTCCGTATTATAGGAGGCGCCGCTCTCCACGCTGGCAGGCGCGTCCAAATCATCTACTTCCCCGTCGTCCTGTTCCGTTACATTCTCCGTATCCTCACAAACCGCAGATTCCGCCGTATCCTCCATTCTGGCAGTATTTTCCGCCAAGCCGCCGCTCATACCCACAGGCCCGAAGCGAAGCAGGATTACGATGGCACAGCAGGCGGCCAATGCAGCGACCGCGCTCATCCAACGCCGCCGGTGCAAAGCAGCAGGCTTCAGCGCACTGGCCCGGACGCGCTCCATCACATTTTCGGCGAAGCCCTCTGGGACGTCGGTATCCTCAACGGAGGGAAAAGCGGCGCGAAGGGTCAAAGCGCCGTCGACGTAGTCCCGGCAGGCAGGGCAGGCGTCGAGATGGGACTGGACCCGCAGCATCTGGTCCGGCGGAAGCTCCCCGTCCAGAAACGAATCCAGGAGTTCCAGAAAATCCTCACAGCCGTTCATGAACGTCCCTCCTTTCTTTGATTTCCCGCAGTCTCTGATAGATTAGACGCAGGCGGCGCAGAAAAGTTCCCGCTTTGGAGCAAAATCTCACGAAGACGTTTCCGGCCCCGATTGATACGGGATTTGACGGTACCCACATCCAGGGAAAGGGCCTGTGCAATCTCGTCGTAACGGAGCTGATGGATTTCACGCAGGACCAGCACAGCGCGGTAATCGGGAGGAAGCTGGCGCAGACCGTCCTCCACCTGTTCCCGGAGTTCTTTCCGTTCAGCGGACTCCTGGGGGGAAGGTTCCGTGGAAGGCAGATCCAGGGCCGCCTCGTCCAAAGAATCGGCCTGCCGTCTGTTTTCCCGCCGCAGGAGATCCACGCAGGCATTGGAAGCAAGGCGGTAGAGCCAGGTAGCGAAGGAACTGTCCCCGCGGAATTTAGGCAGGCCCTGCCAAGCGGCGAGAAAGGCGTCCTGAGCGGCTTCCGCGGCGTCGTCAGGATTGCGGCACATTCTGGAGGTCAGGGCGAAGACGCGTTTTTCGTAGATCCGCACCAATTCGCCGAAGGCTTCCTGGTCACCTCTTCTTGCCGCGTCCAGCCAAACGGATTCCAACTGCGCGTCAATCATGTGGGCCTCCCATCTGCGCGGCGTCCGGGTTCAGGGTCCCTCAGGTCCCGCTGGACGCCCCGTGTAACCCGTTCCACATCGTCCAGGCTGTTCATCCGCACAATCTGCTCCTTATAATAATTCGCGTAAGGCACGCCCTTGAGATACCAGCAGAAATGCCGCCGGGCCTCTAAAACGGCAACGCGCTCCCCCTTGAACGCAGCGGAAAGGCGGATCTGGCGGAAAGCGGTTTCTGCGCGCTGGGCCAGCGGAGGCGGTTCCGGCACAGGCAGACCGTTCAGGAGGGCCTCCGCCTGCTGGAAGAGCCAGGGATTTCCGAAGCAGCCCCGGCCAATCATCGCCATATCCGCCTTGGTATGCTGCAAGATACGCAGAACGTCCTGAGGCTTCCAGACATCCCCGTTAGCAATGACGGGAATGGAAACGGCTTCCTTGACGGCCCGGATGCAGTTCCAATCCGCCTGTCCGCCGTAGACCTGGGCGCGGGTTCTTCCATGGACGGCAACCGCGGAAGCCCCGGCCTGTTCCAGGACCCGGGCAAATTCGACGCAGTTGCAGCTCCCCATATCCCAGCCCCGGCGGAACTTGGCGGTCACGGGAACGTCCACGGCTTTCACCACGGCCTCGACGATTTTCCCTGCCAATTCCGGGGTACGCATCAAAGCCGCGCCGTCGCCGTTGTTGACAATCTTGCCCATTGGACAGCCCATATTGATATCCAGCACATCCGCGCCGGTAAATTCGACAGCAATCCGGGCGGCCTCGGCCATACAATCCGGCTCATGACCGAAAATCTGCACAGCAGCGGGATGCTCACCAGGGAACTGCTTCAGAAGCCCGAAGGTTTTCCGATCACGGTAGCAAAGCGCTTTGGAGGAAATCAGCTCCGAGCAGGTATAGCCGGCCCCCAGCTCCGCGCAGATCTGACGGAAAGCAGCGTCGGTAACGCCAGCCATAGGAGCCAGGGCCAGCTTTGAAGGGACGTTGACGGCGCCAATTTTCACAAGACCACCTCACAAGTCAGGAATTCCAATCATGACACATGATAACACAGATTTGCCGGAAAGTCTACCTGTCCGGAGCTGGTCCGCGGGGCGCTTACAATATTTAATATAAGGAGGAAGCGGAAAAATTTTCAGCGGTTTTGTCTGGATTCGATCAGAGCTCCGCGAATTCCCTTGCGTGCGCGGATAAATTTTGCTATAATTTTTTCCGTTTTATAAAACCGAAACGTCTCCTGGCGTATCTTAGTTATATGGGAAGGATTCTGGAAATGGAGCGAAAAGAAGCACAGAATAAGGAAAATCTTGACAGCGCGTTTTCGATACTGGAGCTTTTATCAAACGGCCGGGTACAGATAGAAGGACCAGGCGAAGACGGGCGGTACAGCATACAAGGTCCAGAGGGCGCGGAAGGGCTTCTGGAAGCGCTGGAGGGTCTGGAAGCGCTGCGGGTCCCGTCGGAGCGTCTGGGAAAGGACCTGCGGCGGTTTCTGAAGGAGCATGACCTGACGGGCGGCGGGCTTTTGCTTCTTGCGGGACTGCGTTTGTTTTTCATCCGGCAGGAAGGCCCGGATGCGTATGGAATACTGATGGACCGGCGTTTTCAAGAGACGGTGCCGCTGCCAGAGGTCCGGCTGGAACATTTGATTGCGACTCTGCGGCATCTGGATGGGCAGAAGGGTTTATTCCGCGCGCCAGTCCAAAGGATTTACCGGGCGGTAGACATACCCGGCATCTTATTGGAAAGCGTACGTCCCCGGCCTCTGACCCCAGAGGAAGCGCGGGAACTGCCCATTGAAGGAAAGGTCTTCGTGCTGGCCGGCGGACTGTCCCGTGAAGACCGGAGCCGCGCAAAGGAACTGATCACTGTCCGCGGAGGACGCTGTGCCACATCCCTCAGCGGCCGGACAGACTATCTTGCGGCAGGCACGGCAGAAGCTCTTCGGGAGAACACGATGATGCAGGTCCAGGCATTGCAGGCCAAGGGACGGGAGCTTTATCTGCTGGACAGAAGGTCACTGTTCAGTCTGCTGGGGGAAGCGCCGCAGGATGACGCCCTGTCCCTGGAATCCGAACAAACGGCGGCGAAAGAATTTCCAGGCCTGGAAAAAGTTCCGGCAGCGCGGGAGGAAGAGGGCCCGTCAATTTCAGGAAATACTGAAGAATCTGCTTTCAAAGAGGAAAAAAGGGCGCCGGCGGAGGTTCTGACAGAATCTTCCAAGCCTGCCGCGTCCCCGGAACATCCCAGTGAGTCAAAAGCGATTGCGGCAGAAGGGATAGAGGCGACGCTGGAGCAAAGCTGGAATGACGCGTGGATGTCAAGGCAGGAGCAGGAAGCGCGGGCGCTTGCGGAAGCGGAGGCGGAGGTAAAGCGTTTACAGGAAGCCCGGGCTGCCGGGGAACGACGGCTGCAAGGCCTGGGACTGCTGAAGTTCAGCGAACGGGCGTCGGTACGGCAGGAGCTCCAGCGGCTGAACCAATCCCTGCGCACGGCGGAAGCGGAACTGACCCGGCTGAAACGAAGTGCAACTTGACATTTTGGCGGCAGGGTGTATAATTTTTGTGAATTGACGCTTTCCGGCAGGAATCTCCGGAAAATTCCTAATTCCGGACAGGAGGCGACCCGATGGCATTTCATTCAGCGGCGTTTCTGTTTTTTTACATACCGGTTATTTTTCTTTTCTATCTGGTCATACCCGGCCCAAGGGCAAAGAATGTATATCTGACCATAGCGGGGCTGATTTTCTACGCCTGCGGCCAGTGGCAGGGGGTGCCGGTTCTGGTGCTGTCGGCGCTGCTGGCATGGCTGGCGGGCCGAAGCGGACGGAAAGGGGTACTGGCTCTGACACTGGTCTGTCAAGTGGCGATGCTGGGCGTGTTCAAGTATCTGGACTTTTTCACCGGCACGCTGAACGACCTGCTGGGCCTGAACATACCGGCGGCAAATCTGCTGCTTCCCATCGGCGTCTCATTTTTCACGTTCAAGGCCATGGCGTACACCATAGACGCATACCGAGACGGAGGAACGAGCCGCCGTTTTTTGGATGTTCTGCTGTATCTGTCATTTTTCCCCCAGGTGGTGTCAGGCCCCATTGAGCGGTACGGGCAGTTCGCGGAGGATCTGGAGGACCGGCCCCTGAACGCCGTGCAGATGGCCCACGGGTTGCGGCGGTTTATTATAGGCTTTGCGAAAAAGGCGCTGCTGTCGGAAACGGCTGCGCTGGCGGCAAACGGCGCGTTCGGGCTTGAGGCGGGTTTGGATTTCCGGCTTGCATGGCTGGGCGCGTTTGCGTATACGATACAGATATATTTTGATTTTTCCGGCTACAGCGATATGGCAATCGGCTTAGGGGAACTGTTCGGGTTCCGGACGCCGGAGAATTTCGACTATCCCTATATTTCTGCTTCGATTACGGAATTCTGGCGGCGCTGGCATATTTCCCTTTCGTTCTGGTTCCGGGACTATCTGTATATTCCATTGGGCGGCGGACGCTGCGGGAAACTCCGGAAATGCCTGAACAAATGCGCGGTTTTTCTGCTCTGCGGCCTGTGGCACGGGGCGAGCTGGACGTTTGTGCTCTGGGGCGCGTGGCACGGGCTGTTTTCCGTGCTGGAAAGCGCCCTTCCCCAACGGCCGTCCACGGGATTCCGGCGGATTCTGGGGCACGTCTACACGCTTCTGGTGGTCTGTATCGGCTTTGTACTGTTCCGGGCGTCAGACCTCGGAGAAGCGTCCCGGATGCTGCAAGCGATGTTTACGCCCGGCATTTCCGCCCCGTCGACGTTTGTACTGGAACAGATGGCGCCGTCGGTCTGGCTGGCGCTGGCGGCAGGCGCGGCAGGTTCCATGCCGGTGATCCCCTGGCTGCGGAAGCGGCTTCCGGAGCGGCTGTCTGACGGCGCGGCTTATCTTTGCGCGTTGGGCCTGATGGCGCTCTGTCTTCTGGCGGCGGCGGGGAGCGGATTCCAGCCGTTCATTTACACACAGTTTTGAGGTGGCGTATGGGAAAGAGAGCGGCATATATTTTTATTGTCCTGATTCTTGCCCTATGTCTGACGCCCTCTGTCGGGATGCTGGCACAGCACGCGGGGATGGAAGAAGGGACAGGGGGGAATGAAACGCTGGCGGCCCTGCCCACGCTTCGGGGTCCGGACGGCAGGCTGAACCCGGACTGGGCGGCGCAGATGCAGGACTATGTTGAGGATCATTACTATCTGCGCCAGGAGATGATTACGGCATGGTCCCGGCTGAACGCGTCGCTTCTGAAGACATCGATTGCAGATAACGTGGTACTTGGGAAGGACGGCTGGCTCTATTTTGGCGACACCCTTCCGGACTACACAAACCTGACCCCCATGACGCCCCGGGAGGTCTGGTCAGCCGCGCGGAATCTGCATCTGATGTCGGAAGCCTGCGAGAAGGAAGGACGGCGGTTTCTGTTCACAATCGCTCCCAACAAGAACTCCCTGTATCCGGAGCATATGCCGGCGCTGACCGTGCAGGAGGGAAAACGGAACCGGGACCTTCTGGCGGAAGCGCTTGCAGAGGAAGGGGTCGCGTATCTGGACCTGTTCGCGTTATTTGGGGAGCAGAACGAGACGCTGTATTTTGCCCGGGACTCCCATTGGAATTCGAAGGGCGCGGCGTTGGCGGCAGACGCGGTCAATGAAGCGTTCGGGCGGCAGTCCGAGTATTCTGACGGTCCCTTCTCCCCCGCGCCCAACCACAAAGGGGACCTGTACGATATGCTCTATCCCGCCGGTGATGAGATGGAGCTGGACCTGGCCTATCTTCCTGAGCTGACGATCGCATATGACGCGCCTATCCGTTCGGCTGAAAATCTGACCATCATGACCCACGGCGGCGGAACAGGTTCTCTGCTGATGTTCCGGGACTCCTTCGGGAACCTGCTCTATCCCTATCTTGCGGACAGCTTTGACGGGGCGTTGTTTTCCCGCGCGGTACCGTACCGTTTGGACCTGGCGGCGGCGCGGGAGGCTGATTTTGTGGTTCTGGAGCTGGTAGAACGGAATCTGCGGAATCTTCTGGCCAGCGTTCCCGTAATGCCCGCGCCTCTTCGGGAAGCGGCGGAGGCAGACCATTCGGCGGGGACGGTTGCGGTCACATGGGAGCCGTCGGAAGAACTGCCGGGCTATGTGCGGGCCCAGGGCATTCTTCCCCTGACGCCGGACGATAAATCCCCGGTGCTTCTGGAGACGGACCGGGGCTGGTACGAGGCGTGTCTGCTGGTGGGAAACGGCTTCGGGCTGTATCTTCCGGAGGACGCGGCAATTCATTCCATTGCAGTGTGGAGCGGGGGCCGTACGTCCTCACTGGCGGTATCTGACGGATAATTGAAAAGCCAAAGTCCGGACGGCGTACAGCAATATCGCTTGAAGATCACCATTTGGGGGAAGGCGAAATGATTTGATTGTTTTTGAGTGGTCTTGCTGTATCTGCGGCTGTCCTGACTGTGATTAGATACATCTGGTTCTGACAGGTTTCTATGAAAATATGAAGGATAAAGGAGAGAGAGTATCATGGTAAAACAGCGCATACTTGCCCTGTTGATGGCAGGCGTACTGCTGGTCGGCACAGCGGTCCCGGCATACGCAGCGTCAGAGGATGAATCTGGAGGGACAGCGTCCTCCAACTCCACGCCCAGCGAGCAGTTACCGGAAGACGACATCGGAGGTCTTGCAGAAACGAAAACGGAAGAGGACCCCGCCGAGGAAAAGAGGCCGCCGAAGCCCGCACCTGCTGATGATATCGGAGGCTTGGCAGACCCGAACGCGGCCCAGAAGGAAGACGAGGACGAGGATAATGACAGTGACTCCGAAGAAACTCCCAGCGAATCCGAAAGTCTCGAGGGCAAGATACTGGCTGGCGTGACGCTGGACAGCACGAATCACATCGCCTATGTCAGCGGTTCCGGCGGACAGTTCCCCACGTTCCGGCCCAGCGAAGGCGTAACCCGGGCGGCAGCTGCGGTGATGCTCTTCCGGCTTCTGCCCCAAAACGCGGTTCCGGCTCCCAGCGCAGATTACAACGACGTAAGCGCCAACGCCTGGTACGGACCCGCGGCGCGAACCATGGGAACACTGGGGGTAATGCGGCCTGACGAAACGGAATTCCTGCCCAATGAGCTCCTGACCCGCGGGGAATTCATCCGGTATGCCGCGTCCTTCTTCCCTCTTCGCACGGACGCGGATTTGCTGGCCGATGTACCGGAAACGGATGAAAACGCCCCCTACATCCGTTCCGCCCTTGCTTACGGCTGGGTGCAGGGCGGCAGCGACGGGACCTTCAGGCCAGACGATCCCCTGACCCGAGCGGCGGCGGTAACTATTTTGAACCGCGCTCTTGGCCGTACGGCGGATAAGGCATACATCGCGGCCCATCACCCGGCGTTCTATCTGGACGTTTCCCCCAACACATGGTATTATTATGATATTCTGGAGGCGTCCATAGCCCATCAGCACAGCGGCAGCGAGACCTGGACCTCCCACACGGCCCGTACGGAGACGCCCGCCAACGGCTTCCATCTGTTAAGCGGCTGGCTGTATTACTACGACGCGGCTCAGGGGGATATTGTCCGGAACCGCTCCATAGGGAATTTCCCCTTCAACGCCATGGGACGCTTTACTTCCGGGGACGCCGGGCTGGACGAGAAACTGCATCAGATTGTCAAGACCCAGACCAACGATTCCATGACCCAGTCCGAGAAGCTCCGCGCGCTGTACGTCTACACCCGGGACTCGTTCAAGTATCTCCGCCGTCCGGCCTATGCCATGGGCGCGCATGATTTTATGGTAACGGACGCACTGCGCATTCTGAACACTGGCTACGGCAACTGCTATTGCTACGCGTCGCTGTTCTGGTTCCTTTCCCGCTGGATCGGCTTCGACTCCGTGATATACAGCGGCACCGTAGGCCAGAACCGCGCGCCGCACAGCTGGGTAGAAATACAGTTTGACGGCAAGTGGTACATCTATGACACAGAACTGGAGATGGCCTATCACCGGAAGGGCCGCTATGACATAAATCTCTATCATTTCATCGACCGCGGCAACGGCTGGCGTTACGTCCGGCCCAAGAGCTGATTCAAGAAACGAAACAGAAGGAGAGAACCAACATGAAAAAACTGCTGGCCCTGCTGTTGGCCCTGACCATGCTGCTGACCCTCTGCGCCTGCGGAGGCAATCCCGCCGCGGACGACGCCCAGGCCCCTGACGCAGCTGAAAACGCCCCCGGCGGTATGCCCGAGGCCCCGGTGTCTGACGGCGAACCGGAGGAAGCGCCGGAAAAATCCGAGGAAGACGGCGCGGCTCCCGAGGAAGACGAACAGGCCCCTGAAGGATCGGAAACCGAAGACCCTGGAACGCCTGACGAAACCAAGACCTCCGAGCCTGCGGAAACCCAGCTGGAATCCGACCCCAAGCCTGCGGAGACTCAGCCCAAGCCCGAACCCAAGCCCGCGGAGACTCAGCCCAAGCCCGAACCCAAGCCTGCGGAGACCCAGCCCAAGCCTGAACCCAAGCCTGCGGAGACTCAGCCCGAACCTGCACCCGCTCCAGAGCCGGAACCGGAAGCCGCGCCTGTAGATAAGAAAGCGGTAGCCCAGAGCATGAAAGGCCGTCCGGTGAGCGAGCTTTACGCGGCGATCGGCAAACCCATTTCGTCCAGCTACGCCCCAAGCTGCCTGATTGACGGCGACGACGGCGAGCTGATCTACGACGGCTTTACAGTGTACACAGAACGGGACGCGACTTCGGAAACGGTGTATGAGGTTTTCTGAAATCGCGGGACAGGAAAGAATTTTTATCTAACAGCAAAAGAAACCTTAGGAGGCGCTCATGAAAAAACGCTACCTTCTGATACCCGCGGCAGTGCTGTTGATTGCGGCGGCTGTGCTGGTCTTCCGGCAGTTTGCGGGAGGCGGCCTGTCTATGGAAGAAGGCGAAGTCCGTGTATACAGCGGCGCGGACGGCAATATATCGCTGTCCTGGCCGGAGACGAAGGGAGCGGAGTACCGGCTGTCCGTAAGGTCCGAAGACGGAAGCTGGAGCGAGGAAGAGCCGCTGTCAGAACCCTATGCGGAGCTGGGAACCGCCGGAAAGTCGTTTGAGGTACGGATACAGGCGGTGGACCCGGCGACCGGGAAACGCAGTCACAAGCGGAGCATCACCATAGAAGCGGCGGCGCTGGAAGCCCCGGAACTGACGGCGTTCGTAGGCAAAGGAGAGGCGTCGTTAAGCTGGACGGGCGGCGGCGGGAGCTTCTATGAGGTCAGCTCTCTGGACAGCCGGACGGCCCTTGCGGAGCTGGAGGGCACATCGCTGAAGCTGCAATTCGCGCCGGAGGGGGACCTGGAGCTGCCCAGCGACGAACAGCCATTGCGCGTAGCGGTGCGGGCTGGCGTGCCGGGAAAGGGGTATGTGTTCTATGGCCCGCCCTCCCAAGCCTTTGTCATCCGCCGGGAAGCCCTTCTGAACGATGCTGTAGAGCTGACCTGCCAGGAGACGCAGCCCCGTATGTATACGCTGTCATGGCAGGAGGGCCGCGGAACGCATTACGAGGTCCAGGAATGGCGCGACGGTGAATGGCAGCTTTTGGAACGGTTCACGCCTCCGGGAGCCAATCAGTATGAAACGGGGCGGCTGGCGTCCGGAAGCTATCACCGTCTGCGGGTAGTCTCCTTTGATGCCAACGGTTCCGTGCTCGCGTCGGAGGAAACGGAATTTTACGCCGCTGTTCACCCTTTGTATGCCACCATCTGGCCCATTCTGGACCTGAATCTCTGCAAGGACCCCAACGGTAAGAC
This sequence comes from uncultured Oscillibacter sp., assembly GCA_910577405.1. Classification (GTDB taxonomy): domain Bacteria; phylum Bacillota; class Clostridia; order Oscillospirales; family Oscillospiraceae; genus Oscillibacter. The sequence goes on from CAJTMG010000003.1 coordinate 10,916, forward strand.
GCTCAAAAAGATATCCGCCGGAACATCCCTCTGCGTGCTGGAGGAAAAGGACGGCTGGTTCCAGGTCCGGCATGGGAACGATTACGGCTATGTGGACAGCCGCTACTGCATGATTAATCTGTCCGAATACTTAGGAGATTACTGTGCATACGACATTACAAACAGCTATTCGTCAATTTTCAAGGTCCATAACAGCCCCATCGCCAAGATAACCCGTCAGGTGATACCAGGCTACGAGCACATCCAGACGGCGGAAGGCTTTCTGGTCCCCTATCTCTACCCCTGCGCGCAAAAGCTCCTGTCCGCGGCAAAGGCGGCGCTGGAGGACGGATACCGGCTGCGCATCTATGAAGCCTATCGTCCCAACCAGACCACCCGCTATCTCTACGACACCACAGCCGCCCAATTGTATTATGCCGCGCTGGTGGAAAAAGGCGGGTACTGCGTCGACCCACAATTGAACTGCCGGGTAGACCTTGCCACGGGCCTCTATACGGACCCCAACACAGGAAAGCAGGTACTCCGTTCGGATCTGATCCCAGAACCGAAACCCGAACCAGAGCCGGAACCTGAACCGCCTGCGCCTCAGACACCGGAAGAAGAGCCTGCCCCAGAAGATCCCTCCGCGGGCGTACAAGCTCCGGAAGATCCCTCCGCGGGCGTACAAGCTCCGGAAGATCCCTCTG
>CAJTMG010000003.1:11695-154935 GCA_910577405.1 uncultured Oscillibacter sp.
CCTCTGCGGGCGTACAAGCTCCGGAAGATCCCTCTGCGGGCGTACAAGCTCCGGAAGATCCCTCTGCGGGCGTACAAGCTCCGGAAAATCCCCCGCCGGTGCAGGATGCTCCAGACACAACCCAGACCGCCGCGCCGGAAGCCCTGACCGCCCGTCTGCTGCTGTACGCCAACGGGAATCAGGCAAAGCCCCAGGCGCTGACGCAATCTCTTCCGGCCTATGACACGTACTTCAAGCTTATGACAGACAACGGCCGTTTTGGGTTAGGGAGCTTTCTGGCACGGATAACCTCGGCGCATAACCGGGGCATCGCGCTGGACCTGACGCTGGAGACCCTGGCGGACGGGAAAGCCCTGGCGATGCAGAGCGAGATGCACGATTTGAGCTGGTATTCTGCGGTGTACCGGAACAATGACAATGCGAAACGTCTGGAGAAGTACATGACAGGCGTTGGAATGCGCGGTCTGAGCTCCGAATGGTGGCACTTCCAGGACGACGCGACCCGGGAGGCCATTAAACTGAACACGTATCTGAGCAAGGGCGTGGACGCATCCGGCTGGACCCGTGACGATCAGGGCTGGCGCTGGCGGAATGAATCCGGCGTGCCGCAAAAGAACACCAGCATTACGGTGGACGGCGTGCGCTGGACTCTTGACAGCAATGGCTATGTAGTGGAATAAGCCTGTGCAGGACCGGTGGTTCTTTCGAACTGCCGGTTTTCTGCTTGCTTTTTTGTGGAAAACGACTATAATAGAAGGCATACCGGTTAAAATGCGAGATAGCTGTGAAAACAAGAAAGAAAGGATCTGCCGATTTGAGATACGTAAGACTGAAACCGCCCATGGCACTGCTGGCGGCGGTACTGCTGGCGGGGCTGTCGACGCTGCTTGCCCTTTGGTGTCAGCCCAACGCCCTGCGGACCGTGCTGTCAGGATTTTTGCGCCAGCCGCTTCTGATCGTCCTGAACGCCCTGCCGGTGGGACTGCTGCTGCTGGCGGGGGCGTTCCTGTTCCGGAATGTCTTCTGGAGCGCGGCGCTGGTGAATCTGATGGTCTGCGGGCTGTCCATTGCCAACCGTGTCAAGATGGAGGTCCGTGACGAGCCGGTCTTTCCCCGGGATTTCGCCCTTTTGAAGGAAGTGGGCAGCGCTGTGGGGAACTACCATATTTCCTGGCCGGTGAAGCAGATTGCCGTTGTGCTGGCGGTCACAGTGCTGCTGATCCTTCTGGGACTGTTCCTGCGCTGCGAAGTCCTCCCATTCCGGCGGCAATGGCTGGGCCAGCTTTTAGGCGCAGGGTTCAGTCTGGCGGTACTGGCGGTGCTGATCGTCACGGTGTACGCGTCCAAGGGGCTGTATGATTCCTTCCAGGTGTCCAACGCCTACTATATTCCCTCCGTGTTCAACGAGCTGGGCTTTCCCTACGCCTTCTGCCATCAGTTTACTACGTACCCCATCGACCGCCCGGCAGGGTTCAGCAGATCCGAGGCGGCGGCGTGGGAGGAAGCAGCCGTGCCGGAGAAGGAAGCGCCGGAGGTCAGTGTCATTATGGTCATGAATGAAGCCTTTTCCGATCTGACGGATTCTGACGTTTTTGCCTACGGACCGGACAACGACCCCCTGTCCAATCTTCACGCCATCCGTCAGGACCCCCACGCGCTTTCGGGTCATGTGGTGGTGCCGGGATTCGCGGGAGGCACGGCGAATACGGAGTTTGACGTGCTGACGGGGATGCAGACCAACGCCCTGTCCGCGTCCACCAGCTCCGCGTTCCGGGTGGTGAACCGGAATCTGGACAGCCTGTTCAGGGTCTACGGAGAGGACGGCTACGCCACATCGTTTTTCCATCCCGGGGACAACTGGTTCTATAACCGCGAGAACGTCTACCGCTGGTTCGGCGCGGAGGAAACCCGTTTTGCCAACACGATGGAGGGAATGGAGTACAAAGGCCGCTGGGTGACAGACGATTATATGGCGGGACAGATTGAGAAGGCGTTTGCGGAATCTGACGGCCCGCTGTTCCACTACACGACAACGATACAAAACCATATGTCGTACACGGCGGACAAATACGGCCCGGACTACGAATTCCCCCCGCTGGAGACTTCGGCGGCGCTTTCGGAAACGGCGGAAACCCTGCTGCGGGTCTACGTAGAGGGAGCAAGGGACGCGGACGCAATGCTGGGCCGTCTCTGGCGCTTTCTTCAGTCCCAGGAGAAACCGGCGGTGCTGGTATACTGGGGGGACCACCTGCCGTATCTGGGAGACAATCAGCTTGCGTACCGGGAATTAGGGCTGGAAATCGGGCAGGAGGCGGATGGTCAGATGTCGCTGGAGTCCTACGAAACGCCCTATGTCATCTGGGCCAACGACGCGGCTGCGGAAGCTCTGCATTGGGACCAGGCCGCGGCATCCCTGGACCTTCCGGAGGGCGGGAAGCTCAGCGCAAGTTTTCTGGGGGCGGCGGTGCTGGAACTGACAGGCCGGGGGGAGTCGACGCCCTGGTTTGCCTTTCTGAACCAGCTGCGCCGGGAAACGCCGGTGGTGCAGAAGACATACTGTGGAGACAGCGCGGGGCGGGCTTTGGAGGAACCTTCGGAGGAAATCGCGAAATGGCGGCGCTGGAGCTACTACAAGCTCTGCTATAAGGACGTGGCATGAGCAGCCGTCATATGGCCCTCTGCGGCGTGCTGACAGCCCTTGCGGTAATGTTCCTGCTGCTGGGCGGCGTGATTCCTGCGGCGATGCTCTGCGGCCCGGTGCTGGCAATGGCGGCGCTTCTTCCGGTGCTGGAGGAAATCGGACCCAAAGCCGCCGGAACCGCCTATGCCGCCGCGTCCATCCTGGCTCTGCTGCTGTCCGCGGACCCGGAGTCAGGACTGGTGTATCTCTTCTTTGGCTGGTATCCGATTTTAAGGCCCAAAATTGCCGGACTGTCCTCCCGTCTGCTGCGTCTGGGCCTGCGGCTGGCCGTGTGCAACGCCGCTATTTTCCTGCTCTACGGTCTGCTCCTGCATTTCCTGGGCCTGACGGACGATGTGGAAGCCGCCCCCCGTCTCCTGCGCGTCCTGCTGCTTCTTATGGGCAACGGCCTCTTTCTGCTCCTGGACCGCGTCCTCGCCCGCCTGACCTCCCTCTGGAACCAACGCCTGCGTCAGCGCTTCTTCCGGTGAACCTATACGGAGCAGGCGCATTCCATCTTTAAGCCCGATACGGACACGGCGCATTTCCCCATTCTCTTTCACACAAAAATATTTTCTGTGACGCCATCGCTTCTCTTGGCAAGCCAATACAGACTCGGCGGCATTTCCCCCACTCCCGTTCATGCTAAAATATCTCCTATTACCGCAGCCCTTCTCTTGGCGCGCATACAATACGGCGGCATTGTCTCCACATTCCCCATCACACAAAAATATCTCTTATCTTGTATCTATACCACTGTTTCTTATCTAAAAAAGGAGTTTATTTATGAAAACTGGACTGGTTCTGGAAGGCGGCGCGCTGCGGACGATTTTCTCCACCGGGGTGTGTGACGCGTTTCTGGACGGCGGGCTCCCTCTGCCGGATTACACCGTAGGCGTTTCTGCCGGGATTGCCTACGGCGTCAGCTATCTCTCCCGACAAAGCCGGCGGAATTTACAGCTTGCCGCTCATTACGTCAACGACCGGCGTTATATGGGCTGGCGGAATCTGGCGAATCCCAAAAACCGATCTTACTTCGGTCTGAAATTCGCCTACGAGACCATACCCAACGAGCTGCTTCCCTTTGATTACGAGACGTTCGCCGCCTATCCGGGCACTGTGGAGGCCGTGGTGACGAATCTGAATACCGGCGAGGCGGAATACCATCCCGTACCCCGGCGGGACGAGGAAAATCTGCTTTTAAAGGCCACCTGCGCCATCCCCCTGATGTTCCCCATTATCACAATAAACGGCCAGCCCTATCTTGACGGCGGCTGTTCTGACGCAATCCCCTGGCGGCACGCTCTGGACGCTGGCTGTGACCGTCTGGTAGTCGTCCTGACCCGTGAACGGGAGTACCGCAAAAAACCAGACGGCTCCCTGCGGACCATCAGCCGGATTTTCCGCCGCTACCCCAATTTCGTGGAGACTCTCCGGCATCGTTCCGCCGAGTACAACGCCAGCCGGGAAGCCCTTTTCCAGCTCGAACGGGAAGGCAAGGTGTACGTCATCGCGCCGTCGGACACCCTGGGCTGCTCCCGGACGGAAAAGAATTTGGATATCCTCCGGGCGCTCTGGCAGCAGGGCTACTTCCTTGGCCGGGACGCGCTGGAGGACGTAAGGGCCCTGTGGAGCTGACCGCTGTTCAATGTCCTCTGATCCGCGCGCAAAAGAAAAGTGCTGGAACCGTTTTTCTTTGGATTCCTGCACTTTTTCTTTATTATTGGGAGTCTTTCTTTTCTTTGTTTTGACTGTCTTTTCGCTGTTTTCCTGTCAGGCGGATTGAATCACATCTTTGTTCTTCACAAAATACTCCACGCCGGAATACAGGGTAGTCAGGGTGATGATCCAGACGCAGGCGGTGTCTATCCAGGAGATATAGCGGTCATAGGGCACGGCGGACAGGAAATCCGGATGGCAGAACGGCCCCAGGAGCAGCATAACGATAATGCAGACCATGGTTGCGGCAGTCTTCACCTTCCCGGACCATCCGGCGGCAATCACACGGCCCTTGTCGCTGGCGATCATCCGCAGACCGCTGACGGCAAACTCCCGCACAAGCACAATCAGCAGCGCCCAGGCAGGCATCCGGCCCACCTCCACAAACCAGAGCATCGCCGCGGTCACCAGCATTTTATCCGCAAGAGGGTCGGCAAACTTTCCGAAATCCGTCACCAGATTGTACTTTCTGGCAATCTTCCCATCCAGCAAATCCGTCAGGCTGGCAATAATAAAGATGATCAGCGCGATATAATCCGAACCCGGAAAGCCCATATAAAGAACCGCCATAAAGACGGGAATCAGTACAATCCGGGACATGGTCAGTTTATTGGGTAAATTCATCGCCTGCTCCTTCCTCCGGATAGGACTTGTCCTTCCAGTACCACCACTTTAATTTCTCCGGCTCCCGCAGGTCATGGTCCGCGTAATAGACAGCCGCCCGCCAGACGTAGAGAGCGCAGCGGTCCTCCTGATACCCTTTCAGCAGGCACTCCCGCAGATAGAGCGCCTCCGGGTCCTGTCCACGGAGGCCCTTCGGTTTCCGGAACCCCAGCGTTTCCATGACGGCAGCTATCCGGGGGCCTACGCCGGGAATCGCCTCCAGAGGGCTTTTCATACGTCCTCCCGTTCGCCGGTCAGCTCGCCGTCCATCACGCCGGTAAAGCGGACGGCAACAAACTCCCCGGGCTGTACGTCTTCCCCCGCCGCAAACCAGACCCGGCCGTCAATCTCCGGGGACTCCGCGTAAGTCCGGCCAAAGTACATCTGCGCCTGACTGTCGAAGCCCTCGCAAAGGACCTCCCGCGTTTCGCCAAGCAGGGATTCATTGTATGCGTCGATGATTTCAGACTGTACGTCCACCACAATCTCGCTCCGCCGCCGGGCTTCCTCCAGGTCCACATACTCCATCTGTGCGGCGCGGGTCCCGTCTTCCGGCGAGAACGGAAACACTCCCGCACGTTCCAGCCGCTGTTCCCGCAGGAAGCCGCAAAGTTCCTCGAATTCCGCCTCGCCCTCACCCGGCAGGCCCGTGATCAGACTCGTCCGCAGAACCAGCCCGGGAATTCGTTCACGCAGACGATGAAACAGGTCCGTTATGGACGCCTTTGTATCCCGGCGGTTCATGGCCTTCAAAATACCGTCATTGCAGTGCTGAATGGGGATATCCAGATAGGGCAGGATCTTCGATTCCCCGGCGATGGTGTCAATCAGTTCCTCCGTCACCTCGTCGGGGTAGAGGTAGTGCAGGCGTATCCAGTGGAAATCCAGACGGCACAGCTCCCGGAGAAGTTCTGCAAGCTGATGTTCACCGTTCAGGTCCGTGCCGTAGCGGGTGATATCCTGGGCAATCACCAGCAGTTCCTTTACGCCCGCCGACGCCAGTTCCGCCGCCTCATCCAGCAGTTCCTCCATGGGGCGGCTCCGGTAGCGGCCCCGTAGAGACGGAATCACACAGTAAGCGCAATGATTGTCACAGCCCTCCGCAATCCGCAGGTAAGCAAACCATGGCGGCGTGGAGAGAATCCGGGGGCCGTTCTGCTTTGCCGTGTGAATATTCCCCATGCGGCACGGACGGTCTCCCTCCAGCACTTCCGCAATGGCTCCGGCAATCTCGTCGTAACTGCCGGTGCCCAGAATGCCGTCCACCTCCGGAAGCTCCGAAAGCACGTCCTCCTTGTAACGCTGGGCCATGCAGCCGGTGACCAGAATCTTTTTCAGCCGGCCCGCTTCCTTCAATGCTGACAGCTCCAGAATGTTCTCTATGGCTTCCTCGCAGGCCGACGCCAGAAAGCCGCAGGTGTTCACTACCGCCACGTCCGACCCGGCAGGCTCGCCCTGTATCTCGTACCCCGCCGCCTGCACTGCGGCCATCATCTGCTCGCAGTTTACCTGATTTTTGGCGCATCCCAGGGAGATAAACGCCACTTTATCGCTCATAAGCTCTCCTTCATCCTAAGTTTCATCTTCGTCAGAAAAAATCTTCTCAATATCGTCAAGGGAATTGATGAATGCCAGTATCGCCTTAACTTGCTGGTCATTCATTTTTTCCATTCGTTCCATGGTTTTCTGATGAAGTTCAGATAATCCCCTTAATTTGCTGGTTTGCTTTATTTTTGGCTCTTCCCCTTTTAGAATCCAATCCGCACGATAGCCGTATTTTTCCTCAATCAACGCCGCAAGGGATTGAGAAAGCCGGATATCAGGGTCTTTCAAAAGCTTGGATATATAGCTTTCGGTAATACCCAATTCCGCTGCAAGTTGCTTTTGCTTCAGATGATTTTCCTGCAATATAAGTTTTAACCGGTCACATTGGTTCATTGCCGCACCTCAGCAGTAAAACTTGAATAAGTCAAGAAAAACACTTGACGAATTGAATGAAATGATTTATACTGAACTTGTTCCAAAATAGAAAGGGGAACTATATGATTTGGAACATGTATAAAAGAAGAGCAATATTACATATGAAAAGAGGGTTTCCCATGTTTGACATTCTGACTGCCATCTATTACGACGATCTCCACGACCTGCGGGGAAAAAGAATCCTGAAACCACCCTACACCACAGCGGAAAACGCCCTTTGTGAATGCCTGGACACACTGGACCCGGAAACCGCCAAAGAACTGAAACAACGCTTTCGGATCGTAGCCATAGAACAGCGGGACAAGGCGTTTCTCCGCGGGTCCCGGTTCGGCGCGCAGCTTATGGCGGAACTTCTGGAAGGCGTTTAATCCTCTTCAATCCGGTCCCCCAGGCGTTCCCAGGCGGCTTTGATATCGCTCCAGGGGAAACCGCGGCGCATCAGGGCATTGGTGAGACGGCGCTTTTCCTTCTCGTCGGGCGCGCGTCCCCGGAGCTTCCCCGTTAAAAAATCGTCAATCTGTCCATCGTTTTCGGGCATCTCATCCAGAGCGTCCTCCCAAAGCTCCCGGGGGACGCCCTTTTCATATAATTTCTCCTGAATGCGCCGCCGTCCGTAACCCTTGCCGCTGTAATGACGGACCAGAGCAGCGGCGTACTGCGCGTCGTCCAGGGCCCCGATGGACTCCAGCCATTCCGCGGCATAACGGGCATCATCGGCGCTGGCCCCCTTCTCCCGGAGCTTCTTCTCCAGGTCACGACGGCTCATAGCACGCCTGCCGATCAATCCCGCCGCCGCCGCACGGGTGCCCGACAGTCCCGCCGACGCTTTCAGCCGTTCCAGTTCAGGGCCGTCCAGCTCGCCGCCGGCACGCAGGTCAAAGTCCAGAAGCTCCTGTTCCGTAATTTTCAGGCATTCGCCGCCCTCCAGGAACACCAGCACCCGGCCCTTTATATGCTGGGACGGCGCAACGCGTTCAATCCTCATTTTCAGCTATGGGTTCCCGATCTTCCTCCTGCGCTGCGTTTTCGGGGGCAGCGGAGTCGTCGAAGTCGTCGGCGCTTACGTCTACCGCTCTTCCTGCGGCTTTCGCGGCGGCCCGGGACTGATTGCTCATGAGTTTATCAAAATTCTTTCGGACCTCCGCCTCAAGCTGGTCCCGAATCTCCGGATTTTCCTGCAAGTAGCGTTTTGCGGCGTCGCGGCCCTGACCGATCCGGGTCTCGCCCATGGAGAACCAGGAGCCGGATTTCTGCATCAGGTCCAGTTTCACGCCCAGGTCCACCAGCTCGCTCTCCCGCACAATGCCCTCGCCATACATGATATCGAATTCGGCTTCCCGGAACGGAGGGGCCATCTTGTTCTTGACCACCTTGGCGCGGGTACGGTTGCCTACGATTTCGCCGTTGACCTTGATGCTCTCCACCCGGCGGATATCGATGCGGACGGAGGCATAGAATTTCAGCGCCCGTCCGCCGGTGGTGACTTCCGGGTTTCCGTACATCACGCCGACCTTCTCACGGAGCTGGTTGATAAAAATAACGATGGTATTGGTCTTGCTGATAGCGGCGGTAAGCTTCCGGAGCGCCTGGCTCATCAGACGCGCGTGGAGGCCAACGTAACTGTCCCCCATCTCGCCCTCGATTTCCGCGCGGGGCACCAGAGCCGCCACGCTGTCCACCACAATCACATCAATGGCTCCGGAACGAACCAGAGCTTCTGTAATCTCAAGGGCCTGCTCGCCGGCGTCGGGCTGGGAGATCAGCAGGTCCTCGACTTTCACTCCCAGGGCGCGGGCATAGGTGGGGTCCAGAGCGTGTTCCGCGTCCACGAAGGCCACCTCGCCGCCCTTCTTCTGGGCCTCCGCCACCACGTGCAGGGCCAAGGTTGTCTTGCCTGAGGATTCGGGGCCGTAGATTTCCACAATGCGTCCCCGGGGCAGGCCGCCGATGCCCAGGGCCACATCCAGCGCCAGGGAGCCCGTGGGGATGTACTCGATATTCAGGTCCGCCTTGTCGCCAAACCGCATAATGGAGCCCTTGCCGTACATCTTCTCGATCTGGCTCATGGCGGTGCTGATTGCCTTTTTCTTGTCGGCTGCTGGCGCCGCGCTGGGGATAGGCGCTTTTTCTTTTGCCATACTGCTTTCCTCCTATTGTTCTGATTTCGTCCCGGGATTTACCAAGGCTCCCGGGGAATGACGATGGCGCAGATGAAATAGGCCACCATGCCGCTGCTGCCCAACGCCGTGAAGAGCACCCAGGCCAGCCGCACCAACGTCGGGTCCAAACCGAAGTATTTCGCGATTCCGCCGCACACGCCGTCCAGCATCCTGCCCTGATTGAGCTTGTATAACCGTTTGCCCATGTCTGTTCCTCCTTCTCTCGCAGTTGTCCTTTGTTTTTATTCTGAAAGCCGCTCCGCTCCCAAATCACCGAAGACCACCCGGGGTATGCCGTGAAGGTCCTGACGTATCTGTATATCTGCAAAGCCCTGGGCCTCCATCAGACTGCCAACGGACTCCGCCTGACCGACGCCCACCTCAAAATAGAGCCGGCCGCCGGGGGCAAGGACCTGCTTCCAATTGGCGGTAATGGCCCGGTAGAAGTCCAGACCGTCCGGACCGCCATCCAGGGCCAGATGGGGCTCGTAATCCCGCACCGACGGGTCCAGCTTCTGAATGTCCCTTGTGGGGATATAGGGCGGGTTGCAGAGGATGCACTGGAAGTCCCCCAAGTCCGGGTCCGGTATGCCCAGCGCGTCCATCCAGACGGGTACCGCTCTTCCGGAAAGGCCATTGCGCCGGATATTCTGACGGCAGATTTTCAGGGCGCAGTCGTCGAACTCCCCCAGCACTACATGGGCCTGCGGGACCTGAGACGCCGCCGCCAGACCCAGGCATCCGCTTCCCGCGCAGAGGTCCAGGGCCCGGCACTCCCCCAGTGTCCGGAGGTAGTCAATGGCCAGTTCCGCCAGGAGCTCGGAATCCGGCCGTGGAATCAGCACATCCGTGGTAATATCCAGAGGCAGGCCGTAGAACTCCCACTCGCCAATGATATAGGCCACCGGTTCCCCTTCCAGATGCCGCTCCAGAAGGGCCTGCACCCGGTCCTCCACCTCTGGGGACGCGTAAAGATTGCCGTCCCGCACCAGTTCCTGACGGCTCTTTCCCGTGGCGCAGCAGACCAGCTCCCGGGCCTCCAGCGTCGCCCCGTCCACTCCAAGCTCCCGCAGGCGCCGCCGCAGTCTCAGGTATAATTCGTTGTATGTGATCGTCATATTCCGCTCCGTTATCTCGTTTTGTTTCTCACCATTCGTCCTGTCCCTTCTCGTCCGGCAGCACCAGCTCCAGGGAACGGATGGCGCATTCCATCATACCCTCGTCAGGCTCGTTGGTGGTAAAATTCTGCATCCACATTCCCGGCGCGGTAAGGATCTTCGCAAGACGGCTCTCCTGCACATACCGTCCCACCCAGCGGTTGAACTCGTAGGTCACCCCCACCACCAGCGGCAAAAGGGCCAGATGCACCACGGTCCGGAGCCAGGGGTTGGTCATGGGCCAGATGCCGAAAAAGACGCTGGAGAAAATGATGGAGACGGCGATGACCACAAACAGGAAGCTGGTGCCGCAGCGGGGATGATGCCTGGGCTGCGCGCGGACGTTTTCCACTGTCAGAGGCAGTCCCGCCTCGTAGCAGAAAATGGTCTTGTGCTCCGCGCCGTGGTACTGGAAGACCCGATAAATATCCTTCTGGCGGGAGCAGAGTATCAGATAGAGCAGGAAGATGGCCACTTTCAGCACGCCCTCCACCAGATTGCGTCCCCAGAGCGGAAAGCTGGGGAAGAAATAGAGGATGCCGCCGGTGAGCAGGGTCGGCAGGACCATAAACAGGAAGACCGACATACCCACGCCCAGCACCACCGCCAGGGTCACCACCAGGCTTTCCATTTTCTTGCTGGAAAGACGCTTCTCCAGCCACTGCTCGAATTTCGAAGGCTCCGACGCCTCCTCTTCCGGGTAGAATTCCGCCGAGTACATCAGGGCTTTCACGCCGTTCACCATGGAATCCAGAAAGTTCACCGTGCCCCGGATCAGAGGAACCCCCAGAATCGGATACCGGTCCTTGATGAATCTCAGTTCCTCTACCTTCTCCACCAGCTTCCCGTCCTGATCACGCACAACAATGGCCTGTTTCTTTGGCCCGCGCATCAGGATGCCTTCAATCAGCGCCTGTCCGCCGATGCTCGTCCGAAACGCGCCGCTGTTTTTTTCACTCATTTGACTGCCTTTCTAAGTTTGGTAAGGATCATGGCTGACCGCAATGCACTGCCAGCCCTTCTTTTTCTAATCATAAAGAAAAGAAGCAAAAGAAATCCAGAGGTATTTTTTGAATTTTTCAGAATCGCTCATTCCGGCAGGCGGATGGTCACCAAAGCGCCGCCGCCCTCCGCGTTGGAAATGGTAAACGCGCCGCCGTGGAGGTTGATGATCTCGTCGCAGACCGCCAGTCCGATACCGCTGCCCCTTGCCTTGGAGGTACCCTTATAGAATTTCTGCTTGATAAAGGGCAGCTCTTCCTCCGGCACGCCAGGACCGTAATCCCGGACCCGCACCACCTGCGCGGCGCCCTCCCGGCAGATGGAGGCTGTAATGCGTTTCCCGGCCCCGCCGTGCTTGGACGCGTTGTCCAGAACGTTGCAGAAGACCTGTTTCAGCCGTTCAGGGTCGCCGGGGATCATGGGCAGGATATCGTCGCCGGGTGAGTATTCCAGCAGAATGCCGTCCTGACGGAAAAGCTCCTGGTAGGTAAAAATCGCGTCCTCCAGCTCCGCCTGCAAGTCCACCGGCTCGATCTGTAGGGTAAACCGTCCGTCCTCCATCTTGGAGAAATCCAGCAGTTCCTCCACCATATTGCACAGCCGCCGGGACTCCTTCACAATCACCCTGATGCCCCGCCGGAGCTGCTCCTGGTCGTCCAAATCCTCCAGAATCGTCTCCCCCCAGCCGTTGATTGCCGTCAGAGGCGTCCGCAGCTCGTGGGACACGGAGGAGATGAATTCGCTTTTCATTTTCTCATTCTGGCTGATTTTCAGGGACATATTATTGATGTTGTCCACCAGCTCCCCCAGTTCGTCCGTGTACCGGTTTTCGATTCTGGCCCCGTAGCTCCCGGCGGAAATTCGTTTTGCGGCGTCGGTCACCACGGCCACGGGTTCCACCACATCGTTGATGAACAGCAGATTGGAGAAGACCACCAGCAGCATACAGAGCAGGGCCACCAGAAGGATTACCAGCACCGTCAAAAGCACCTGCCTGTTCACGGCCCGCATGGAGGTAACCAGCCGCATGATGCCCACCACACGGCCGTTGGCGAGGAGGGGATAGGAGACGGCCAGGATTTCCTCTCCTGTCTCCAGGTCCCGTCCCTGATACGGCATGGGCTGGTTTTGCAGGGCCCGGGCGATGTCGTCGGTTCTGGGGGAGGTACCCGCCGTCAGCCCGGAGGTGGACACCTGTATCCGTCCGCTGGCGTTGATGAACTGCATTTCGATACAGTCCTTGTCCTCGAAGGATTCCGCAGACTGAACGGCCTTCTGGTAATAGCTTCCGAAGCCGTTGTCCATAAAATACTCATTGAAGGAATTGGCCAAAGCCTGGGCCCTGCTCTCCAATCCCTTCTGCATGGTGCCGTAATAGTAATTGGACACCCCGGCGGAAAAGAGGGTTACGATCAGCACCAGGAGCGTGGCAATGGGAACGATGGAATTAAAAATCCAGCGCTGACGAAGTCCCCGGAGCCGCAAAGCCTTCCAGCCCTGCTGCTTCTCCACGCCCTCGCCCTCCTGCCAGCCGCTGTTATTCCCGTTTACACTCCCCATTTGTACCCGTAGCCCCATACCGTCGTAATATAAGCCGGATTCTGCACGTTGTCCTCAATTTTCAGACGCAGCCGCCGGATATTCACGTCCACAATTTTCAGTTCCCCGAAGTAATCCCGGCCCCAGACCATATCCAGAATCTCCTCCCGGGACAGGGCCTTGCCGGGATTCTCCATAAAGACCCGCATAATGGAGTATTCCACCTGAGTCAGCTTGATTCTCTGGCCATTCTTTTCCAGTGTCCGGTTCCGGGTATTCAGCAGGAAGGGCGGCTGACGGAGTTCCCCTGTCTGCACGGGGTCCTCGCCTCCGGCACGACGGTAGAGGGCGTCCACGCGGGCGGTGAGTTCGGCGGGTGAGAATGGTTTTGTGACGTAATCATCCGCGCCGGTCATCAGCCCCGTGACCTTATCCATCTCCTGTGAACGGGCGGTAAGCATAATAATCCCGATACGGGTATTGATAGCCCGGATACGCCGGCAGACCTCAAAACCGTCAATCCCCGGCAGCATGATATCCAGCAGCGCTACCTTGGTATCCGGGTTTTCCCGCAGCAGCTCCAGGGCCTCCTCACCGCTCTCGGCCTCTATCACGTCATACCCGCCCCGGCGCAGGTTTATCACGATAAAACTCCGAATACTGGCTTCATCTTCTAAAACCAATACTTTTTTCATAAATAACCCCCTGTTTGCATTCGTTCAGTTGTCTCCGGCGGTCCATTCGGCGGCGATGAGGGAAAAGGCGGCGCGGACGTCGTCGGCAGAAACGCCGTAATCCCAGGTAAGATTGGCGTCCAGAAGCTCGGCGGTATAAATGGCGCTCTTCTGACGGCTGAGCAGGAAACGGCTTCCCCGGGTGGCTTTGACTTCCCGATTGGAGCCGGTGATGGTGGTGATGCGCAGGAAGGGCTTCCCGCGGCGTCCGGCGGAATTCTGGTCGTAAAACGTGACGGTGACCTCCCCAGAGGATGAGACGCGGTCGGTCTGGAAATGGCCGATCCAGGAATCCGGAAGCTGGAGGAACCATCCGTCCTCCATGCTGTGATAGGTGGAGGCCGCCGCTTCCGGTTCCCCCGCCAGACTGAAGGAGCGCCATTCGATCCGCTGAATGGGGCTTTCCTCATCGATGCGGATGGGGTTGGGAACTTCGGTCAAACCATCGCCGTTGATATCGGTGGGGTAGAGTCCGCAGAAGGGTGCCAGGACGCTGGAAACGCCGGTAGCCTCGGAAAGGACTGTATTCACCAGCTCTCCCCGCCGTACCGCCAGAACGTCCGTCACGGCCCGGCTCTGCTCAGACACGCCGGTGACGAAAAGGGCCGGTTCCCCTGTCCGGAGGGTCCCCGCGGTCACCCGTCCCTGCTGGCTCAGCTCGGCCATGGTCATGGATATCCGTGCGGGGGAACGAAGGGTCAGCGCGCCGTCCTGCCAGCCGTAGTATTCCGCGATGCCGCCGCCCTCCTCGTCGCTCCGGAGGACCACAAGCTCCTGCCGTCCGTCCTGGTCCATATCCAGATTGGCGTACTTCACATAGCTGACGCTCCGGAGCAGTTCCTCGGCATGGCCCTCCTGCAAGGCGTAGACGGACAGGGCCTGCAATTCTGTACTGACCTTCCAGCCGACGATCAGCTCTGTCACGCCGTCGCCGTCCATGTCGCTGTACACCACGCTGTAGACCGACGCGCCGCTGCCCTCGATCACCGCCGTCTGTTCATAGCGGTCCTCCTGCACGGAAAAGATATAGATTTTCAGCGGCTTCTCGTCGTCGCTCTTCCGGAAAAAGGCCACGGCTTCCTCTCTTCCGTCGCCGTCCAGGTCCGTGAGCTGCACCGGCTGGATGTTCGTTCCCGATACCGGCGCGGCGTACTCTGCCCCCCCGTCCAGTATGGTGTTGATCTGTCCGCTCAGCTCCGTATATTTCGCCGGCAGGGTAGGCAGGGTGTACAGCTCTTCCGGATCAAAGACAATCCGCATTCCCCCGCAGCCGGTCAGCGTTACTGAGAGCAGAATTGCCGTCAGCAGCGCGTACAGTCGTTTTCTCACTGGGCGCGTTCCTCCTTCTGTACCCGCAAAAGAAAAGATATGGATGAAAAAGAACCTCTTTTCCCATCCCAGTATCATATCACGTTTTTTCCCCTTTGTGTAGCCCTTCCGGACAAAAATTCCACCGCTCCCTTATAAACATAAGAATCATCTTATTATAAATTTACTACAGCGTCAAGAACAGAGCCGCATTTTGTTTCTGTCCGGCAATCTTACAAAAATGTAAGGAACGGCGGGAAACTGTAAGGGAAAAGCATGGCAGGCCGGGTGCGGGGGATGGTAGAATAGGGACAGAAATCAACAAGGAGGCATTTGTCATGTCACTGTTAGAAGTACAGCATCTTCAGAAAATCTACACGACGCGGTTCGGGGGCAGTCAGGTGACGGCTCTGGCGGACGTGAATTTTTCCGTGGAACCTGGGGAATACGTGGCCATCATGGGAGAATCCGGCTCCGGGAAGACGACGCTGCTGAACATCCTGGCTGCGCTGGACCGTCCCACCGCCGGGGAGGTCTTCCTGAACGGCAAGCCGCTGTCGGGCATCCGGGAGCGGGATCTGGCGGCGTTCCGGCGGTCCCATCTGGGCTTTGTGTTCCAGGACTTCAATCTGCTGGACACTTTTTCTTTGCAGGACAACATTTTCCTTCCCCTGGTGCTGGCCGGGGAGGATTATCGTGAAATGCGCAGGAAATTACAGCCCCTCGCGGAACAACTGGGCATCACGAGCCTTCTGACCAAGTACCCCTATGAAGTCTCCGGCGGGCAGAAACAGCGTGCCGCGGTGGCCCGTGCTCTGGTGACGGAACCCCAGCTGGTCCTGGCCGACGAACCTACCGGCGCGCTGGATTCCCGGGCCTCTGACAATCTTCTGGAGCTGTTCGGCGAGATCAACCAGCAGGGTCAGACCATCGTGATGGTGACCCACTCCGTCAAAGCCGCCAGTCACGCCCAGCGGGTCCTCTTCCTCCGGGACGGCCAGGTCTACCACCAGCTCTACCGGGGCGGGCAGTCCGCGGAGGCGCAGTTCGCCAAAATCTCCGACGCCCTTACGGTGCTGACCCAAGGCGGTGAGTCCCGTGCGTAAATCCGGCTTTTTCCCCCGGCTGGCCCTGGTGAACATCGCCCGGAACAGCCGTTTCTATCTCCCCTACCTGCTCTCCTGCGGCGGTGTGGCGGCGATGTACTATATTCTGCAATTCCTGGAGCATAACGAAGGGCTGGACAGCGTGCGGGGGGCTATGTACCTCAAGAGCTTTGCGTCTGTGGGCTGTTTCATTGCCGCGATGTTCTCCGCCGTCATCCTCCTTTACGCCAACAGCTTTGTGATGAAACGCCGTCAGAGAGAGCTGGGGCTTTACAACATTCTTGGGCTGGAAAAGCGTCATATCGCCCAGATGTGCTTCTGGGAGTCCCTCTTCTGCGCGGTGATTACCATTGCGGGCGGCGTGGCGGTGGGCATCCTTCTCAGCAAACTGGCCCTGCTGCTCTTGCTGAAGATCAGCCGTCTGCCGGTACTGTTCGGCTTCTCTGTGGACTTCCAGGGCGTTGCGAACACGGCGGCACTCTTTGCGGTCCTCTTCCTGCTGACCTTGGCAAAGAACCTCTTTCAGGTGGGAAAATCCCGTCCCGTGGAACTGCTCCGCAGCGCTCAGGCCGGGGAACGGGAACCGAAAACAAAATGGCTTCTGGTGATTCTGGGCGTTCTGACCCTGGGCGGCGGCTACTTCCTTGCCATTGCCACCAAAAATCCCGTTGAGGCAATGCTTTGGTTCTTTGTGGCCGTGATTCTGGTCATTATCGGGACTTACTGCCTCTTTACCGCCGGGTCCATCGCGATTCTGAAACGACTCCGGGCCAACAAGAAATTCTATTACCAGACCCGCCACTTCACCGCCGTTTCCGGACTGCTCTACCGTATGAAGCAGAACGCCGTCGGCCTGGCCAACATCTGCATTCTGTCCACAATGGTTATGGTCACCATTTCCACCACCGTCAGCCTGAACATCGGCCTGGAGGAATCCCTGAACGATATGTTCCCCTATGACCTTGAGTTTGTGAAGGATCTGGAGAAACAACCCGGTGATTCCATGGAGTACCTGCATATGATTGAAGAGGCTGTGGCCGAAAACGGCGGCGCGTCAGAACTGCGTTACTACAACCGGGGCTGGATTTACTGCGGCGTCAAGGGAAACGAAGTCTCCCTGCGGCTGGACCAGGACTGCGTCCGGACCGAGGTGGAATTTGTCACCGCCGCCGACTACGCCCGCCTGACCGGAAACAGCGTGGTCCTGGCCCCGGACGAGGTGCTGGTCTGCGCCCGGAACCTGCCGGATTTCCCGGAGGACTTCACGTTTACCGATTCAGGCAAATCCGGGCTGTCCTTCCATGTCCGGGATACCATTACGGAGATCATCGAACACGCCAGCACCACCCTGATTACCTCCGATGAAGCCCGGCTGTTCTTTGTCACGGCGGACCAGAACGCAATCGACCGCATCATGGCCCTGAATCCGGAACGGGGTTCGAAGCAGTTCCGGGTACAGATCAATCTCGCCGTGCCGGAAACGGAAAAGCTGGAGAAGACCGACGCCATTATCCTCCAGCTCAGCAAGCAGCTTGAAAACGGCATCAGCTCTACCAGCAAGCAGGACCAGGCGGCGGAATTCTATACCATGTACGGCGGGTTCCTGTTCCTGGGCGTTCTTCTGGGAGGCCTGTTCCTGATGGCTACCGTCCTGATTATCTATTACAAGCAGATTTCCGAGGGCTACGAGGACCAGCGGCGTTATCAGATCCTCCGTCAGGTGGGCATGAGTCAAAAGGAAGTTGCCGTATCCATTCACAGTCAGATTCTGCTGGTCTTCTTCCTTCCCCTGGGCGCCGCCGCTGTCCATATCCTTGCCGCCTTCCCTATGCTGTCCAAAATGCTGGAGCTGTTCCAGATTTACAACGTCCCCCTGTTCGCCCTCTGCTCTCTGGGAACCCTGGCCGTCTTCTGCCTGATTTACGCCCTGGTCTTCCTGCTCACCGCCCGGACCTATACCCGGATCGTGGGGAACTGAATGATGTTTTTTTCCGTTAAACCCAAAATTGTATCCATTTTGTAACCACTTTCCGGTTATAATGGAGTATCCTTCCTACAACCGCTGGAAATGTCAGACTTATCCGCAAAAAAACGCATAATTCCCCTTTTTCCGACGGCCGGAAGCAGTCCCGATTCCTTTCGCCCGGAGGAAAAAGGGGGTTGACATTCTGTGTTAACTGTATTATTATATCTAATACGATAGTACAATCACACAAGACAGAAAATTTTATGGAAAAGCTTGAAGAAATCCACAGGCCTATTTCGTATAAATTAGCAGAACACATCAAGCAGAAAGAGGTTCCCAATGAAAATCCTGATTACATCGGACTGGTACTCCCCGGCAGTCAACGGCGTGGTGACGTCAGTAAAAAACCTGCGCCGGGAACTGGAGGCCATGGGGCATGAGGTCCGCATCCTGACCCTGTCCCAGAACCGCCATTCCTGGGAGAAAGACGGCGTGGTATACTTAGGCTCCGTGGCCGCGGGGCTGGTCTATCCCGGCGCGAGACTCCGGACGGCGCTGGCGGGCAAACAGGTGCGGGAACTGGTGGCCTGGGGCCCGGACGTGATTCATTCCCAGTGCGAATTCTCCACCTTCTTCCTGGCCCGGCGGATCGCTGGCGAGCTGGGCGTGCCATTGGTCCATACTTATCATACCGTTTACGAGGACTACACACATTATTTCTCCCCCAGTGTGCATTTCGGAAAGAAAGCCGCCGCCGTCTTCACCCGCTGGGCCGCGTCGCATACCGACTGCCTGATCGCGCCTACCGGGAAAGTGCGGATGCTTCTCCAGAGCTACGGCGTGACAAAGCCTGTCTTCGTGGCCCCTTCCGGCATCGACCTGCGGCGGTTCCAGCATGAGGCCGATCCCCTCCGGGCCGCCGTGCTCAAGGCCAGCCTGCATATCCCGGCGGACCGCTTCGTGCTGGCCTGCGTGGGGCGTCTGGCGGAGGAGAAGAACGTGGAAGAGCTGCTGCGGTTCCGGGCGAATCTGGGGCCGGGATACACGCTGCTGCTGGTGGGCGACGGACCGGACAGGAAGCGTCTGGAGGGCGTGGCCGCGGGACTGGGTCTGGAATCGCCGGACGTGGTATTCACCGGCATGATTCCCGCGGAACAGATTGCCGACTGGTATCAGCTTGGGGATTTGTTTGTCAGCGCGTCCACCAGCGAAACCCAGGGCCTGACTTACGCGGAGGCTCTGGCGGCGGGCGTGCCGGTTCTGTGCCGGGCGGACCCCTGTCTTTCCGGCGTGGTGCAGGAAGGCGTGAACGGCTGGCAGTATCAGGACGAGGGCGAATTCCGGAAGAAACTGGCGATCTTTCAGACACAGCCCCATCATTGGGAGTCTTTTCAGAAAAACGCCCGGGCTTCAGCAGAGGAATTTTCTTCCGTGCGCTTTGCTGAGAGAGTAGAAGCCATTTACCTGGAGCAAATCCAGAGGAACGCTTTAAGGAGGATTTCGGCATGAATCAGCAGCCTATTGAGAAGCGCGTTTTGCAGATCGTCTCCGCTGTGGGATTTTTTATCTGTGTCGCCGTGGCCGTCTGGGGCTGGCAGACCGGCGTGCTGACCTCCCAGGAACGGCTCCAGAAGCTGGTGGGCAGTCTGGGTCTGGCGGGCGGCGTGCTGTTTACCGTCTTTCAGGCCGTGCAGGTGGTCATTCCCATTCTCCCCGGCGGTCTGGGGTGTCTGGTGGGCGTGATTCTCTTCGGGCCGCTCTGGGGCTTTGCCTACAACTATACCGGCATCTGCATCGGTTCCCTGCTGGCCTTCGCCGTGGCGCGGACCTGCGGAAAGCCTTTGCTGCATCTGCTTTTTTCCGAGAAGACCATCGAGAAGTACCGCCATTGGACCGAGGAACGGGACCGCTTTGCAAAACTGTTCGCGCTGGCAATCTTCCTTCCCGTGGCCCCCGACGACTTCCTCTGCTACCTGGCCGGAACCACCGAAATGTCCTGGCGGAAATATACTGCCATCATCCTCCTGGGAAAGCCCTTCGCCATCGCGCTTTACAGCCTGGGCCTGACCGCCGTCTGGAACCTGATCGTTCATTGATCCCCTCCCCCCTGATTTCCACGGATTTTTGTCGGATTTCCGCGTATCCTATCCTTTCAGAGGGACCTGTGCAGACCCCGCCCTGGGCGATATCGTCCGGGTCTTCTGCCGCGCCTGTTCCTATATCCATAGAAGGAAACTGGAGGCGGCTGGTTTTACGGAGATTCTGACGGTTTTGATAAACTTCTATCCTGATCTTTATGTTTTAAGAAAGCATTTCTATATTTTATGCCCGTCTGTTCCATTTACCTGGAAGGGATAAAGGGAAACAGAGCAGCACAGGAGGTACAGCCATGCGGATTTATATTTACAGCGGCGGCGAAAAGCTGGTAGGCAAAAGCGGCGTGGGACAAGCCATCCGTCAGCAGCGGGAATGTCTGCGGCGGGCGGGCGTGGGGACCTCGGACCACTGGTCGGCGGACGCGGCGGCAGTGCATATCAACACGGTGCTTCCGGACGCGGTGCTGGCGGCGGTCCACGCGAAGCTCCGGGGCCGGAAGGTGGTCTGGTACGGGCACTCTACCATGGAGGATTTCCGCTGTTCGTTCCGGGGGTCCAACGCGCTGGCTCCCCTGTTCCGGCGGTGGATCACGTTCTGCTACGGCCTGGGCGACGTGGTGCTGACGCCTACAGAATATTCCCGGCGGCTTCTGGAGAGCTACGGACTGAAGAAGCCGGTCTACAGCATTTCCAACGGCGTGGACACCAGCTTTTTCCGTCCGGACCCCAGCCTGCGGCCCGTCTTCCGGAAGCGTTACGGCATTCAGGAGGGACAGAAGGCCGTGGTTTCCGTAGGCCATATGATTGCGCGGAAGGGCCTGCCGGAATTCCTGGACCTGGCCCGGAAGCTCCCCGACGCCCGCTTCCTCTGGTTCGGCTGGACGGACCCTCGTCTGGTGCCCCAGGAAATCCGGGAGGCTTTGGACAACGCGCCGTCAAACGTGAGCTTCCCCGGCTACGTGGACCGGGAGCGGCTCCGGGAAGCCTACTGCGGCGCGGACGCCTTCGCCTTCCTGAGCCGCGAGGAAACGGAGGGCATCGTGGTCCTGGAAGCCCTGGCCTGCGGCGTGCCGGCGCTCCTGCGGGATATCCCGGTCTATGACGGCTGGCTGTCCCATGGCCGGAATGTCTACAAGGCCCGCTCAGCGGAGGATTTTTATCAAACCCTGTCCGGAATCCTGGACTGTACCCTGCCGGACCTCACCGAAGCCGGGCGCGCCGTTGCCGAAGCCCGCAGTCTGGAACGGGTCGGCGAACGGCTTCAGGACATCTACCGGCAGGCCAGCATCCTCCCCGCCGCGCCTGCGTTGATCAGGAATTAAGCGTTGAAATCAGGAGCCGGAGGCGGGGAATCAGGAATTATTTTTGAATCAGAAGTCAGACGCTATGGAATTGGGAGTTGGGAATGAGGAATCCGGAATTTTCCGTGAATCCTTTTCGTTCCTGACTCCTGTTTTCGTCCTTCGAAACGGATTTGCAGGACGCTTGCAGTTGTGCTATAGTAAAAGGCAGACAGAGAATGCTCTCCGCCTGCCTTCGCACCAGAATCAGTGCATTTCAGAGACAATGTTGTCCACGGCATGGTCCACAGCGACACCCAGCTTGTGGATACTCTTACCCACCTGCGTTTTCATGGAATCCCTGCCGTTGGGCTTCATCATCCCTACCGCCGCGCCAGTCACCAGACCAGCGCCTATGCCGAGCCAGAATCCGGCACACATTTTCATATTCAGTCACTCCCTTTCGGCACAGGACTAGTATGCGCCGCCGATGGAAAACAAACCGCTTTTCTGCCTGCCAATTTTTATCAGCGCAAAAATTCTGACCCTTGCAGCAATCTCACCGGGTCCGCGGGATATTGATATTGACTTGTCCCTGCGTTGGGCTTCTGTTTATGGCGGGATTGCTGAATTCAAAAACATCCAATTTGAAAATAATTCCTGATTCCTCACTCCTAATTCCTAATTAAAACAGGGGGCTTTACTATGACCAGCATCTACCTGATCCGGCACGCGGAGGCGGAGGGCAATCTGTACCGCATCGCCCAGGGCCAGCACGACAGCAATCTGACCGACTGGGGCTGGCAGCAGGTGCAGGCGCTGCGGAAACGCTTCGAGGGCGTGCAGATCGACGCCGTGTACTCCAGCGACCTCTACCGTACCTGTGCCACAGCCAGCGCCATATACAAACCCCGGGGCCTGCCGCTGCATAAACGGGCCGGTCTGCGGGAAATCTGCGTGGGCGACTGGGAACAGCGGACCTGGGGCGATATTGCCAGGACGTACCCCCAGGAAATGGCGGATTTCGGGCAGCGTATGGACCGCTGGAGCATTCCCGGCGCGGAGACCCCGGCGGAGGTACAGGCGCGGCTTCTGCGTGAAATCCGCTCCATTGCGGCGGAGAACCCGGGCCGGACCATCGCGGTCTTTTCCCACGGCTACGCGATACGGCTGGCGCTGGCGGCATTGCAGGGCATCTCTCTGCGGGATACCGGGCCGAAAGCTCCTACCGGCGACAATACGTCCGTGTCCCTTCTGGAGGCCGACGGGGACGTTCTCCGGGTGGTCTGGCAGAACGACAACCGGCATCTGCTCTCTCTGACCCTTCCATCCGGACAGAAGCCCCGCAAACGCGCAAACGCTCTGGAACCGGGTCTTTGGTACCGCGCCGTTTCCCTGGAAGGACTGCCGGAGGACGATCCTCTGCGGGCGGTGATTTTATCCTCCGGCGCGCCCTTCCGGACGGAACTGCATACACGGATAGGCTTCCGGGGTGAGGAACCGGCAGCTCTTTTGCAGACCGTCCCCGGGCTGTCCGACATTCCGGACGGCTCCAGGGCGCTCTCAATTTCCTGGCTCTGGGTCCGGGAGGACTGCCGACGGCGTGGCTTTGGGATTCAGCTCATAGGACAGGCGGTGCTGGAGGCGCGGGAGTCGGGCGCCGGGTTCCTGCTTGCGCGTCCCAAGGGAGACAGCCGGGCCTTTTTCCGGTACTGCGGCTTCTTTCCCACAGGCTCGGGGTCCGCTATGGCCAAGGATATCCGTTTCGACCAGTCGATTTCAGGAGAAGGCTGACCATTCGCCGGGCTTCGACCAAACTGCCGTTGACAGCGCGTGTATGATTTTCTTATGCGAACCATTTCAGGGCGTGCAAGGAGGTCATTCTATGGAAATCTGGACGGCGGTACTGCTGTTTCTGTTGGGTCTGGCGCTGATTATCAAGGGCGGCGACTGGTTCCTCAGCGGCGCGGTATGGATTGCCGAGGCTACGGGCGTGCCGCGTTTTATTATCGGGGCTACCATCGTCTCGCTGGCCACCACGCTGCCGGAGCTGATGGTTTCGGTAACGGGGGTGCTGCAAGGAGAGACGGATTTGGCGGTGGGAAACGCGGTGGGGTCGGTAACGGCAAATCTGGGGCTGATTCTGGGGATTTCGCTGGTGTGCATTCCGTCCAGGGTCGTGCGGGCGCAGTTCGAGCTGAAAGCCTTTCTGATGGTCTGCGCGGCGGCTCTTCTGATGGTCCTGTGCCGGGAGGGAAGCCTTGCCGTCCTGCCGGGCCTGCTGCTTCTGGGCATCTTCGGCGCGTATCTCTGGAGCAATCTTCACGACGCCCGTTCCGGTATGTCAGGAGAGGCCCGGCCCGGCATCCAGTGGAAAAAGGCTCTGGGGAAAATCCTGCTTTTTGTTCTTGGGATCGGGGCCATCGTGGTCGGGTCCCGGCTGCTGATTGACTACGGGAGCGAGCTGGCTTTGCTGATGGGGGTTCCGTCCAGCATTATCGGCGTGACGATGGTGGCCATCGGGACTTCTCTGCCGGAGCTGGTGACGACTTTGACGGCCATTGCGAAAAAAGAAGCCTCCATGTCCGTGGGGAACATCATCGGGGCCAACGTCATCGACCTGACCCTGATCCTCCCCGTATGCGCCGCGATCTCCGGAGGCCGTCTCGCTATCGTCAGTCAGACCACCGCTTTGGATTTACCCGCCTGCCTGCTGCTCTGCTGTCTCGCCGTACTGCCGCCCCTTCTCGCCGGGAGATTCTTCCGCTGGCAGGGCGTGGCGATCCTCTCTCTTTACGCCGCGTACATCGTTCTGCTGCTTTGAGGCCGCGGGCTTACAAATGAAAAAGAATGGAGCGCGATACCGTCTGCCGGGTTCGCGCTCCACTCTTCTTTTTTATGGAATCCAGGCCTTTGCTTACGCTTAACTCCTGTCCTGCAAATCAAGCCGCCGCAGACCCGCGATATCGTTGACGGGCAGGGAGAACGCAAGGGACTGAGCGTCGGTCTGCATTCCGGCCTGGTCCATGATGGCTTTCATGATAGGATTCCGCTTTTCCCGTTCGGTGAGGATAAAGACGATCTCCTTTTCCGCCGACAGGGTAACGCCGAAGAACTTCTTTGCCAGCGCCGTACCGGTGCCCTTGGCGTGGATACTGGTGCCGCCGCCTGCCCCTGCGGAACGTGCGGCGTCCATCACCTGGTCCGTCCGGCCGCCGTTGGTAATGACGACAATCAGCTCATGTGTCCGTTCCTGTTCCATGACTTCCCCCTCCTGCTTCAAGAGATAATTTTTCGCTCTTGCGCCGCCAATACTGCTCAGGGGCACCGTCATCAGGATTCCCCTTCCCGGCACGTCCAGCCAAAGGTCCCGTTCCGCCCGCCGGACAAGCTCCCGGGACTGGGGCGCGACCAGCATCAGCACCACCTTTTCCGTAGCCTCCAGACCCAGCCAGTCCAGCACCTCCGTGGTCGCCGTACCCTGCCCGGGCGTGGCCAGCACCAGCGGTATCTGCTGACCCTGGAACCAGGCGGCAAATTCCCTGCTCCGCTTCCGGTCCGTAATGGCAAACATCAGAACCGCTCCGCCCATAAAAACCCTCCTGTTTCAATTCGGAATCAGGCATGAGGAATGAGGGATTCCATTGCTTCCCTGTCCCTCCGCAATTTCAGGAAATCAGAAAGCAAGCTCGATGATCTCCTCGTCCTCCGGGCCTGCCGCCTGCTGCGCGCGCATCTTCCATTGATACGCAAGGCCCAGAAGCTGTATCGTCAGCAGCGGCGTCATGGCGACCATGGCAACCACTCCGAAAGCGTCCGTGACAATATTGCCGCCCAAGGCTTCGCAGGCCCCCTGTGCAAAGGGCAGCAGGAAGGTAGCCGTCATAGGGCCGGAGGCCACCCCGCCGGAGTCAAACGCGATAGAGGTAAAGATTTTCGGCACAAAGAAGGACAGTCCCACAGCCAGCAGATAGCCCGGTGCCAGGAACCAGAGGACTGAAATCCCCGTCAGGACCCGCACCAGGGCAAGGCCGATGGAAGCCGCCACGCCCAAAGACAGACTGGTGCTCATGGCGCTGCCCGGAATGGCCCCGGCGGTAATTTCCTCCACCTGCTTGTTCAGGACATGGACCGCCGGTTCTGCCTGGACGATATACCAGCCCATCAGCATTCCGATGGGGACCAGAATCCACTGGACAGACAGGCCCGCGATTTTCTGTCCCAAATACGTGCCTGCGGGAAGGAAGCCCACATTCACGCCGGTGAGGAAGACAGCCAGTCCAATGTATGTATAGAGCAGGCCCACCAGAATCCGCAGGAGCTTCTTCATTTTCAGGCGCAGGAAGAAGATCTGGAAAAGGGCGAAAAAGGCCGCGATAGGCAGCAGGCAGGTCAGGACCTCCCAGGCGTAATGTGGGAAGGCGCTGACGAAAAGCTGCATCAGTTCCCGGCTGTCCCCGGCCTGAGGGATCGCGGCGGGCACATACGAACTGGAGGCCGGGAAAACCAGGGCCAGGATCAGCACGGACAGGATAGGGCCTACAGAACAGAGGGCGATGAGGCCGAAGCTGTCCTGCGCGGCATTGGCGTCGCTGCGGATAGAGGACACGCCCAAGCCCAGGGCCATGATAAAGGGGACGGTCATAGGTCCTGTGGTCACGCCGCCGGAATCGAAAGCCACGGCGAGAAAATCCTTGGGCACAAAGGCGGCCAGCAGGAACACCAGGGCATAGGAACCGATCAGAAGCCATTGCAGCGGGACCTGAAAGAGGATACGCAGGAGGGCGATCACCAGGAAGACCCCCACGCCGATGGCTACCGCAGCAATCAGGACCATATTGGGAATCCCGGGCACCTGACCCGCCAGCACCTGCAAATCCGGTTCTGAAAGGGTGACAATCAGGCCGATGGCAAAGCTGACCGTTACCACCACCCAGAGTTTCCGCGAACCGGCCATACGGGAACCGAGCTGCTCGCCTATGGGAGTCATGGCCATATCCGCGCCCAGGGTGAAAAAGCCCATGCCGATAATCAGCAGCACCGCGCCCGCCAGAAACGCAAGCAGCACGTCCACAGGCACCGGCGAGAGGGTGAAGCACAGCGCCAGCACAATGGCTGTGATCGGCAGTACAGAAGCCAGAGCCTCCCGCACCTTCTCGCCCAGAATCGTCTTTGTCCTGCCCAGGTCCGCTCTCAAGTGCATTCCCGCACCAGCTCCTTTCCTATGATCTTCCCCATCCGAAAACGTTTGCCCTGCCCATAAAAAAATGCAGCAGCGTCATTTCCGGCTGGAGCTGCTTTTCTGTCTTTAGCCCAAAACTTTCCTTATTATACCACAAAACCGGCGCGTCTCTCAAGGAAACCCGCCGGTTCTTTACATTTTCTTTACACTACTGGAAATTCAATTCCAATTGTCTTCCGACTCGTCCAGAAACCGGTCCTCCGCCCGCTGCTGGGCCGATACCAGGATTTCTTCCACTCTTCCGCAGTCTTCCGTCTCCCGCAGTTCGTCCAGCGCGTCCGTGATGGCGTTGAACAGTAGGTAGTATAGTTTTTGATACAAGTTGATGCGCCTCCTTTTTCCATTGATTGTAAATCACGCAAACTGTATTGTCAAGTACAATCTATATTTGTAGTCAATTATTCTTTCCGCGTTTTTATGGGTATCATATCTTCATTAAACGCTGGAGGTAGGTAATGGAGCTGGATTATAAGGAAATCGGACGGCGTGTTGCCCGACGCAGGAAACAACTGAAACTCACACAGGAATTTCTTGCGGAGCTGGTTGACGTTTCCCCGCAGTACATCTCCCATATTGAACACGCCCGGTCCATTCCATCCACGGAAGTTATCATGCGTCTGGCTATCGCGCTGGAAACCACGCCGGATGAATTTCTGGTAGGTACAGCCCGTCACGAAGACCAGCGTTGGCGCACCATTTCCGAACGCCTGCGCGGAATGTCGGACGGTCAGTTGGATATGATTGAGAACTTTATTACCTGGGTGGCGGAACGTATGGGGCATTTATGAAGCTGGAAGATAAAGAAATAGGAAAACGCATAGCACGGCGCAGAAAAAAGCTGGATATTACGCAGGAAATGCTTGCAGAATGGGCGGGTATTTCGACAAAGTATGTATCCAATATTGAATGTGCCAAGTCCATCCCATCTATGGAGGTTGTCATGCGTCTGGCCAGCGTGCTGGAGACAACGCCGGACGAATTCCTGGTAGGCACGGCGCGATACGAGGGCCAACGCTGGCAGACTGTCGCTAAACTTCTCCGTGGGATGTCGGACGCGCAATTGGACCTGATGGAAGATTTTGCCGCTTGGGTTGCGGAGCATACGGAGCATTTATGAAGCTGGATTATAAAGAAATCGGAAAACGCATAGCACGGCGCAGAAAAAAGCTGGATATCACACAGGAAATGCTTGCAGAATGGGTAGATATTTCGCCGCAATATGTATCCAACATCGAACGTGCCAAATCCATCCCCTCCACGGAAGTCATCATGCGTCTTGCCCTTGTGCTGGACACCACGCCGGACGAATTTCTGGTAGGCACGGCGCGATACGAAGACCAACGCTGGCGGACCGTCGCCGAACGCCTGCGGGGGATGTCGGACGCGCAGCTGGACCTGATGGAGGACTTTGCGGCCTGGGTATTGGAGCGGAGGGCGTAAAAAGAACGTGCGGATTTTTCTTGCTTTTTCCTCCGGAATGATGTAGAATATTCGTTTGAAAAGGAGGTAACAGCCGATGAATCAAAAAGAACTGGGAGAACTGCGCCGCCGGTTCCGTCCCGAACGCTGCGCCGTCAGCCGGGTCTACGGATGCTACGTCAACGGAAGCAGCAGGGAAATCATCTCGTATCTGGACGCGTCCCTTGGCATGATGCCCCAGGAGGAAGCGGAAAAATTTCTGGGTCTTCTGAAAAAGGCGCTTTCCGGGAACCTGGGCAGGCAGCTTACGGACGTGGTGTTTTCAACGGAACAGGTAGCGGACAGCGAGGAACACCGACTGCTCAGCGCCCTTCGGGATTCGGAGCTGAAGGATTCCGCCGCGAGGGAGAATTTTTATCAGAAGGTAATGGACGCGCTGGACCTGGACGGGGCGAACTATATCATCCTGCTGGCCCATGACGCGTATGACGTGCCCCATAAGAACAAAAACGACGAGACAGACGGCTCTGAGGAAGTCTTCTCGTATATCCTATGCGCGGTCTGCCCCGTCAAGGACTGCAAAATGGAATTGGGCTACTTCCCCGGCGAGAACGAATTCCACTCCTGCGCCGCCGGACAGGTGATCGGAGCGCCGGAACTGGGCTTTCTCTTCCCGGCCTTTGACAACCGCGCCGCTAATATTTACAACGCCCTGCTCTATTCCCGCAAGCCCGACCAGATGCACCATGAATTTATTGACGCCATTTTCCGTACCGAACCGCCTATGTCCCCCGCGGAACAGAAGGAAGCCTTTCAGAATGTGCTGACCGGCGCGCTGGAAACCTGTTCGCTGGAAGTTTTGCAGGCGGTCCACGGGGGTCTTCTCAGCAAGGTGGAGGCCCATAAGGAGCGCAAAGACCCGGAACCCCTGGCCGTGACTGCAAAGGACGTGGAGGATATTCTGACGGACTGCGGCGTGACGGAGGAACAGTCCCAGGCGTTCGCGGCCCAGTGGGAGGAAGCCTTCGGACCCGCCGCCATGAACCCGGAAAACCTGGTGGACTGCAAGCGCTTCGACCTCAAGACCGGTCAGGCGTCCGTGTCCCTGGAGCCCGACGCAAGCGCCATGGTGGAAACCCGGTTCATCAATGGCCGCCCCTTCCTGCTGATCCCCATTCAGGAGGGCCTGGAGGTCAACGGCATTCCTGTTGAGTACCTGTCCAAGAACGAGGACGCACCTGAAAGCTGACGGTCCCATGTACATAAAAAATCCCCTGTACGGCGCGTCTTTTCGTACAGGGGATTCTTTTCATGCTTCAAGATTCAGTTCCGTGCCGGTTTCCGTGGCAGGGGCTGCGGTACCGGCATATCCAGCGGCGGCGGCTTCCGGGGAGGGCTGAAAGGTTTCGGCCAGCTTCTGCGCCTGTTCCCGGAGTTCCATCTGGGTGGCGGAGATATGGGACTGCATCCGGTTATCGATTTCGGCCTCCCGGATATAGCCCGATTCCCGGAGCATCCGCGCGGCCTGCTTTCTGCGGAGCTCCTGTTTCTGACGGCGGGCCTCCCGGGAACGGTGTTCCTCTGCCAGACGCTTCTGCCGGGCTTCCGCGACCTTCTCCTTCTCCAGCTCCCGGCATTTCTTCCCCGCCCGGTTCACCGCCTTCTGGAGCTGGTTGATGGCCGCCTGAATCCGTTTGGCGTTGTCCGGGTCCTGACGCTTGGCGGCCTTCAGACGGGTAATCTGCCGCCTCGCGTAGCCAGCCGCCGCGTTGACCTCCGACGGACGCTTCGCCCTGGCAAGACGCGCGTGGGCTTCAATGGGCGCGTCTCCGTAGCGGGGCTTGCTTTTCAGGCTCTGAAATTTCTCTCTCGCTGCCTCCGCCTTCTCTTTTGCGTCCCGCATCATCTCGTAAATGTCGGGACCCTCCTTCTGCTTCTCCTCAGCCTTCCGGAGCTGCGCCTGGTACTGACTGCCCGCGCCGCTCACTCCGCTGATGGCGTCCATAAGACCTCCTCCCTCCGTGATTTCTGTCTCTGATCTCTCTAATTGAACTATCGGCATACCGGCCCTGGGAGATAAGCATTCCGGGAGACTTTTCCATTCTGTCTGGATTTTTCCTCTGAACTGTGGTATGCTCATAACAATCCAATCCAAACGCCGGCATTCTGCAAAAAAGGTCTGTCAGGGAACCGGCGCAAAAACAGGAGGTGGAAGTATTGGAGCTGTATACGGCCATTCTGACGGCGCTGGCAGAATATCCCTGGCTGGGGGAATGGTTTACCGTATTTGTCCGGCCGCTGTTTCCGGTACTGGCAGGGCTGATTTTATTCCGTGCAATCCGCTCACTGCTTCGGGTGCCCCATACGCCGGAGACCTGGGGTCAACTGAGCCTGCCCAACGGCACTCCGGCTGCCCTGACCCATTGGGAGAACATCATAGGCCGAAGCCGGATTGCGGACGTGCAGCTGAATTACGCCAGCATTTCCCGGCAGCACGCCGCTCTCTGCCGGGACGGGGAGGGCTGCTGGACCCTCTACGACCTGCGTTCCAAGGGCGGCGTCAAGGTCAACGGCGAGACGGTGGACGGTTCCGCGCCGGTGAAGCTGGGGGATAAGATTACTTTGGGCGGCGTTCCCCTTTTGTTCCTGCCTCAGACCGCAGCGGACCACAAAAGGCAGGAAAAGGAGCGGAAAAAGGAACGTCCGGTGGTAATCTGGCCGTCGTTTTTATGGCTGACGCTGTTCCAGATTCTGGCCTGTCTTCAGCTGATGATTTCGGCGGGGACAGAATGCTCTCCTGTGACTCCCATCGCCTTTCTGGGGCTGACGGCGGTGATGTGGCTGTATTTCATCGCCCTCCGTCTGGGACGCTGCGTGGGCTTTGAGATGGAGACGATTGCCTTTTTCCTGTCCACCCTCTCCCTTGCCGTCACGGCCTCCAGCGCGCCGGGAAGCCTCCTGAAGCAGCTTGCCGCCGTGGTGCTGGGACTGCTGGTCTTTCTGATTCTGGGCCTCTTCCTGCGGGACCTGGGCCGGGTGCAGAGTATCCGCTGGCTGATGGCGGCGGCGGCAATCGGGCTTCTGGCGGTCACCCTTCTGCTGGGAAACCGGAAGTACGGCGCGGTAAACTGGATTTCCATGTTCGGGATGTCCTTTCAGCCGTCGGAGCTGGCAAAAATCTGCTACATCTTCGCCGGTTCCGCCACGCTGGACCGCCTGTTCCGCCGGAGAAACCTGAGCTTGTTCATCGTTCTGACAGGCGTGTGTATCGGCTTTCTGGGTCTGATGAGCGATTTCGGCACGGCGGCGATTTTCTTTGTGACCTTTCTGGTGATTGCCTACCTGCGTTCCGGCGACTTCGCTACCCTGTCCCTGATCTGCGGCGGGGCGGTGTTCGGCGCGGGGCTGATTATGAAGTTCAAGCCCTATATCCTGAACCGCTTCGCGTCCTGGGGCCATGCCTGGGAAGCGGCGTCCACCACGGGTTACCAGCAGACCCGCACCATGTCCGCCGCCGCGTCGGGAGGGCTTCTGGGCGTGGGGCCTGGGGAGGGCTGGCTGCATCGGGTGGCCGCCGCTGATACCGACCTGGTCTTTGGGATGCTCTGCGAGGAATGGGGGCTGCTGATTGCGCTTCTGGCGGCGGGGTCCATTGTGATGCTGGCTCTTTTTACCGTGCGGGCCTGCCGGGTGGGACGCTCCTGCTTCTATACCATCGCCGCCTGCGCCGCAGGGTCCCTGCTGGTCTTCCAAAGCTGCCTGAATATCTTCGGGTCTGTGGATCTTCTGCCCCTTACCGGCGTGACTCTCCCCTTTGTCTCCAACGGCGGCTCCGCAATGCTCTCCGCTTGGGGACTGCTCGCGTTCCTTAAAGCAACCGATACCCGGCCTAACGCCAGCTTTGCCATCCGCAGGGGGAATTTCTCTTAATGGAGGGATTTTCTGTGGAAATTCAATCAAAAGGGGCGTTGCTTATGAGAAAATGTATGCGATGCGGTCATGAAATGATGGAAAACCTGTCTGTCACCGGAGACGTGCATCCGGAGGAGCTGCGGGTGTCCCATCACGGCGTTCTGGGCACTCTTGGGAACCTGAAAGCGGCAGTCTGTCCCTTCTGCGGCTGCGCGGAGCTGTACCTGGACCGGCTGGACAAAATCCGCGAAGTCAACTCCTGACTGCCGGTTCCGTTTTTCGAAAGTCACGAAGCGCAGCCCTGTACGCCCGGAGGTTTTTGGAAGATTTGCCGGAAAAAGGCCGTTTCCAATGCGGAATGGGGTGGAAATTTGCGGAAGAGTGTGGTATACTGTAGGTCAGAAGCGGCGGCTTTCCGGAGAGGTCGGGGACGCCGTGAAAAAAGAGCGGAGGAATGCGTATGCGTACACTGTTCAAAGGCGGCACGGTGGTTTCGGGCGGAGGGGTCCGGCGGGGAGACCTGCTGGTGGAGAATGAGAAGGTCGCGGCTCTGGGACGGAATCTCAAGGCCGAGGCGGACCGGGTCATCGACGTTTCCGGCTGCTACCTCTTCCCGGGCTTTGTGGACGCCCACACCCATTTTGACCTGGAAGTCGCCGGGACCGTTACCGCGGACGGATTTGCCTCCGGAAGCCGGGCGGCGCTGCGGGGCGGTACTACCACGGTGATCGACTTCGCCTGCCCGGACAAGGGTGAGAGCCTGCACAGCGGTCTGGAGCGGTGGCGGAAAAAGGCCGATGGACAGACCTTCTGCGACTACGGCTTTCATATGACCATCGATGACTGGAATGAGGCCATCCGGGGCGAGCTGCCGGATATGTTTGCCCAGGGGATTTCCTCTTTCAAAATGTATATGACCTATCCCGCCATGATGCTGGGAGACCGGGACCTCTATTGGGCCTTGAAGGAACTCCGTCAGCTCGGGGGAATCTGCGGGGTCCACTGCGAGAACGCCGGGGTGATTGACGGCATGATCGCAGAGCGCCGGGCCGCCGGGGAACTGGTTCCCGCAAGTCATGCCCTGACACGCCCGCCTTACCTGGAAGCCGAGGCGGTGGGACGGCTCCTGCGGATTGCTCAGGCGGCAGAATGCCCCGTTATCATCGTTCATCTGACCAACGGGGACGCGCTGGAGGAGGTCCGGCGGGCCAGGAAGCGGGGACAGACCGTCTATGTGGAAACCTGCCCTCAGTATCTGCTTCTGGACGAAAGCCTTTACTTCAACCCCGACGCGTCCGCCGCCGCCCGGTACATCTGCGCGCCGCCCCTGCGGAATCAGGCGGAACAGGAGACCCTCTGGAAGGCGCTGCGGCGGGGGGAGATTCAGACTATTTCCACCGATCACTGTTCCTTCACCCTGGAGCAGAAAGCCGTGGGACTCGACGACTTTACCCGTATTCCCGGCGGTCTGCCCGGCGTGGAGACCCGGGGGGAGCTGGTCTGGTCCTACGGCGTCAGCAGGCGGAAGATTACCATTGCCCAGATGTGCCGCCTGCTCTCCGAGAATCCCGCGAAGCTCTACGGACTCTATCCCAGAAAGGGCCTCCTGCGGCCGGGAAGCGACGCTGATATCGTGGTCTATAATCCTGGGGACAGTCATGTGATCCGGGCCGAGGACTGCCTTTCCGCCGCCGGGTACAGTCCTTACGAGGGCTTTTTGACAGAGGGCTGTATTCAGCAGGTCTGGCTCCGGGGACGGCTGGCGGTGGAAAACGGCAACGTCCTGACCCACAGCCCTCAGGGGAAATATATGGCTCGGGGGAAAACCGCTCTGTCATGAAAAAAGAATTGCCGGCGTTATTTTTCGTTTCTTTTCAGCAGGCGCGTGGCATCATAGAAGTATCCGCTGTGAAAGACGGCAAATCCCTAAGAGAGGTTGAATATTTATGGTAGATCAGAAATGGCTTGAAACTTATCAGAGCGAAATCAGGGAGTTTTCCGATAAAATCGCCAGCTTTGCCCAGGGCGGCATAGATCAGAAAGCCTACAAGGGGTATTCAGGCGGCATGGGCAGTTACGCGCAGAGGGACCAGAGCAAACATATGCTGCGGCTCCGGCTCCCCGGCGGACGGCTGACATTGGAACGGCTGAAATTTCTTGCGGAAACCGTGGAGAACTGGGGCGTGGACAGGCTCAAGCTCACCACCTGCGAGACGATACAGCTCCATGACCTTGCGCCGGAACAGGTGCCCGCCATTATGGAAGCGGCCGTTTCCGCAGGCATCTACACCAAGGGCGGCGGCGGAGACAATCCCCGGAACGTTATCAGCAGTCCCCTTTCCGGCGTGCAGATCGGGGAGGCGTTCGACGTGAATCCTTGGGCCGAAGCCGTGACCGCTTACCTGCTCTCCATCTGCCGGGAGATTCATATGCCCCGGAAACTGAAAATCGCTTTCTCCAACGGCGCGGATGATTCCGTACACAGCGCGTTCCGGGACATGGGCTTTCAGGCAAACCCGGACGGGACCTTCTCTGTCCGTATCGCCGGAGGCCTGGGTGCGGCCCGGCCTTCCATGGGCGTGCTTGTGGAAGAATCGGCGGACCCGAAAGACATTCTCTGCTATGTCAAGGCTATGGTGGACACCTTCTGTCAGCACGGGAATTACGAGAACCGCGCCAAGGCCCGCACCCGTTATATGCAGGACAGCCTGGGGCCGGACGGCTTGAAGGACGCTTATCTTGCCAACTTCGCCGCCGCAAAATCCGCAGGAGGTCTGGAACTGGACCTGAAACCCGCAGCCGTGGAGAAGGCTCCGGATGGCTCCATCTCCCATAAGCGGGCGATTCCCCAGAAGCAGGCGGGGCTGTACGCGGTATCCTATCACCCCATCGGCGGGGGGCTTCCCGTGAGCAAACCGGCGGAGCTGTACGGCGTTCTGAAGGATATGCCCCTGACGGAGTGCCGGGTAACGCCGGATGAAACCCTGTATATCATCAACCTGACCGGAAGGGAAGCCGAAAAAGTGCTGGCGGTTACCGGAGACGGCGCGGAAACGGTCTTTGAACACAGCGTGGCCTGCATCGGCGCGACGGTCTGTCAGCAGGGCGTCCGGGACAGCCAGGAGCTTTTGCAGGCGGCGGTCTCGGCAGTCCGGGAGGCCGGGATTCCCGACGGAGCCTTACCCAGAATCTGCATTTCCGGCTGTCCTTCCAGCTGTGCGGCCCATCAAGCGGGAGAGATTGGCTTCCAGGGCGGCGTGAAGCTGTCGGACGGCAAGCCTCAGCCCGCTTTCCGGATGTTCCTCGGCGGAAGCAACACGGCCTTCGGGGAACCGGCCGGGGTCATTCTGGAAAAGGACATCCCCGCTTTGCTGATCGAATTGGGCAGGGCGGCTTCGGCGGAGGGCTGGTCTTCCTGGTCCGCTTCCCATCAGACGGAACTGAACGGGATCATTTCAAAATACGCATAAGAAAAACGGTACACTTTCTTTTTCCGGAAGTGTACCGCTTTTTTATTGAGGTCAGACCAGATTGGGGATTGCCGGTCTCTTTTCCAGGTAGTTTCCCTTTCTACAGCGGGCTGACCAGGTTGGTATAGCCGATCAGGAACGCGTCCACCTCTGCGGCGGCGGCACGGCCTTCGGCGATTGCCCAGACTACCAGGGACTGTCCACGGCGCATATCCCCGGCGGCAAAGACCTTGGGGACGTTGGTGGCAAAGCGGCCCGGCTCAGTGGCGACGGTGTTCTCCGCTTCTACCCCAAAGGCCATGCAGACCGCGGATTCACAGCCCGCAAAGCCAGTGGCCGCGATCAGGAGCTGACAGGGGAGCGTTTCGCCGTTGGTGGTGACAATGCCGGTCAGCTGGCCGTTTTCGTTTGTCTCCAGCTTTTGGACCTGCACGCTGAACCGCCGGGGGTCTTCGCCCAATATGGCCAGGGCTTCCTCATGGGCGTAATCGACGGGCAGCTTTCCGTCCTGGAGGTAATCGCTTTCAGGACGGCGGACAAGCTGAGTGACGGATTT
The DNA here is from genome assembly GCA_910577405.1 of uncultured Oscillibacter sp. GTDB lineage: Bacteria > Bacillota > Clostridia > Oscillospirales > Oscillospiraceae > Oscillibacter. The sequence continues at coordinate 47,684 of CAJTMG010000003.1, forward strand.
GCAGTTTTCCCGCAGAGCCGTTGCCACGCAGTCGCTTGCGGTATCGCCGGTACCGACGATCACCACGTCCAATCCTTCCGCCGCGGGCAGCGCAGCGTCCTCCTGGAGGCAATGCCGCTGGACCGCCGCTTTCAGGTAGTCCGTGCCGCAGCAGACGCCGTTCACGCCTTTGGTATCCAGGGACAGGGGTCTGGGCCGTCCCGCGCCGCAGCAGAGAATCACCGCGTCATAGGAATGCAGCAGGCGTTTGGCTTCGGCGGGGTCGGACGCGTCTACGCCTGTTACAAAGCTCACGCCCTCGTCCGTCATCAGGTCAATCCGACGCTGGACGACAGATTTCGGCAGCTTCATATTCGGGATGCCGTAGGTCAGCAGTCCGCCGGGGCGCGCGTCCCGTTCGACGACCGTCACCAGATGGCCCCGATGGTTCAGCTGGTCCGCCGCCGCCAGTCCCGCGGGCCCGGAGCCGACAACGCAGACGGTCTTTCCGGAACGCTGGGGAGGCGAACGGCGCTTGACATTTTTCGCGGCAAAGGCTTCCTCAATGATGCAAAGCTCGTTGTCCCGGATCGTCACCGCGTCGCCGTACATCCCGCAGACGCAGGCGGCTTCGCAGGGGGCAGGGCAGACGCGGCCTGTGAATTCAGGGAAGTTGTTGGTTTTCAGCAGACGGCTCAGGCCATGACTCCGGTTGCCCGCAAAAATCATATCGTTCCATTCCGGAATCAGATTGTGCAGAGGACAGCCGAAGGTCATCCCGTCGAACATCATGCCGCTCTGACAAAAGGGCACGCCGCAGTTCATGCACCGCGCGCCCTGCTCCTCCCGGAGGGGGTCCGGCAGGGGAAGATGGAATTCCTCCCAGTCCCGGACCCGTTCCGCGGCAGGCCGGAGAGGGGCGTCCTTCCGGATGTATTCCAAAAATCCAGTGGTCTTTCCCATAAAAAGTTCCTCCTCTCAAGCCTTGGTGTTGGTGTAGAAGGCTTGGATTTCCGCCTGCTCCCGGCTCATGCCCTTTTCCTCAAACTGGGCGATGGAACGGAGCATTTTGTCGTAATCCCGCGGCAGGACCCGTTTGAAGCAGGAAATATAGGACTTGAACGCCGCCAGAATCTTCTTTCCTCTGGGGGAACCGGTGGCGGCCACGTGTTCCTCGATCAGGTCCCGAAGCTCCTGAATATCGTGGGGTTCCGTCAGGGTATCCGTCAGGACCTGCTCCTTGTTCAGACGCAGATAGAGGTCGTGATTCTCGTCCAGCACGTAGACAATGCCGCCGGACATACCTGCCGCGAAGTTCTTCCCCGTGGGGCCCAGGATCACTACCCGGCCGCCGGTCATGTACTCGCAGCCATGGTCCCCCACGCCCTCGACTACCGCCACCGCGCCGGAATTCCGCACGCAGAATCGTTCGCCGGCCATACCGTTGATGAACGCCTTGCCGGAGGTAGCGCCGTAAAGAGCCACGTTGCCCACGATGATATTATCGCCGGGATTGAAGGGACTGCCTTCCGGGGGACGGACAATCAGCCTGCCGCCGGAAAGTCCCTTGCCGAAACCATCGTTGCAGTCGCCGGTAAGGGAGAGGGTCAGTCCCTTTGGAATGAACGCGCCAAAGGACTGCCCGCCGCCGCCCCGACAATTGATAACATAGCTGTCGTCGGGCAAATCGCCGCCGCACTGACGGGTGATTTCCGCGCCGAACAGGGTGCCGAAGGAACGGTCGGTGGAGGTCACCCGAAGATCCAGCCTGCCGGTCTTTTTTGATTTCAGCGTGTTCCCCAGCTTCTTCATCAGGATGTTCATATCCGCCGTGCGCTCCAGATGGAAGTCATAGGCGGCTTCCGGGTCGAAATGGGGCGCTTCCGGGCCGTAGGGATTTTGCAGAAGTCCGCTGAGGTCCAGGGTTTCGGCGCGATGGGTCACCAGATGGTCCCGGACCCGCAGAAGATCGCTCCGGCCCACCAGCTCGTCTACCGTCCGGATGCCCAGCGCCGCCATATGCTCCCGCAGTTCCTGAGCCACAAAATACATGAAGTTGATGATATACTCCGGCTTACCCGAAAAACGCCTGCGAAGCTGTGGGTTCTGCGTCGCGATACCCGCCGGGCAGGTGTCCAGATTGCAGACCCGCATCATGCAGCAGCCCAGGGCTACCAGCGGCGCGGTGGCGAAACCGAATTCCTCCGCGCCCAGCATACAGGCGATGGCCACGTCCCGGCCGGTCATCAGCTTGCCGTCGGCCTCGATCATCACCTGAGACCTCAGGCCGTTCTGGATCAGGGTCTGATGGGCTTCCGCCACGCCCAGCTCCCAGGGCAGGCCCGCCCCTTGTATGGAACTCCGGGGAGCCGCGCCTGTTCCGCCGTCGTGCCCGGAAATCAGCACTACCTGCGCGCCCGCCTTGGCCACGCCCGCCGCGATGGTCCCCACGCCCGCCTCGCTCACCAGTTTGACGCTGATCCGGGCCTGACGGTTGGCGTTCTTGAGGTCGTAGATCAACTGCGCCAGGTCTTCAATGGAATAGATGTCGTGATGGGGCGGCGGGGAAATCAGGGTCACGCCGGGGGTGGAGCAGCGGGTTTTTGCAATCCAAGGATAGACCTTCTTGCCCGGCAGATGCCCGCCCTCGCCTGGTTTCGCGCCCTGGGCCATTTTGATCTGAATCTCCTTCGCGCTGCCCAGATACTCGCTGGTGACGCCGAACCGCCCGGACGCTACCTGCTTGATGGCGGAACAGCGTTCGTCCCCCAGCCGCTCCCGGGCCTCGCCGCCTTCGCCGGAGTTGGACTTGCCGCCAATCCGGTTCATCGCAATGGCCATGCACTCGTGGGCCTCCTGGGAGATGGAACCGTAACTCATGGCCCCGGTCTTGAAGCGCTTCACGATGGATTCCACCGGTTCCACATCGTCAACGGAAATCCCGCCGTCTCCGGGCAGTCTGAAGTCCAGCAGGCCCCGGAGGGTATGGGGCTTGTCGGCGAAATCCACCAGTCCGGAATACTCCTTGAAGGTCTGGTAATTCCCTTCCCGGACGGCCCTTTGCAGCAGGAGAATGGTCCGGGGGGAATACATATGATCTTCCTTGTCCGGGCCGGAACGGAGCTTGTGTCCGCCCATGGAATCCAGGGTGGTATCATAGCCCAGCCCCAGGGGGTCAAAGGCCTGATTGTGATTCCATTCCACGCCCTCGCCAATCTCTTCCAGGCCGATGCCTCCCACGCGGCTGACAGTATTGGTGAAGTATTTGTCGATCACGTCCTTGTTGATGCCGATACACTCGAAAATCTGGGCCGACTGGTAGGACTGCACTGTGGAAATGCCCATTTTGGACGCGATTTTCACAATGCCGTGGAGAATCGCGCTGTTGTAGTCGTTGACGGCGGCAGAGGGGTCCTTGTCCAGCATCCCAAGGGAAATCAGCTCTTCCACGCACTCCTGGGCAAGATAGGGGTTGATGGCATGGGCGCCGTAGCCAAGGAGGGCGGCGAAGTGATGCACGTCCCGAGGTTCGGCGCTCTCCAGAATGACGGAGACGGAGGTGCGCTTTTTGGTCCGGACCAGATACTGCTCCAACGCGCTGACCGCCAGGAGGGACGGGATGGCCACATGGTTTTCGTCCACGCCCCGGTCAGAGAGGATCAGGATATTGGCCCCGTGACGCCAGGCCCGGTCGCAGCTGACAAAGAGCTGGTCCAGGGCGTGCTCCAGAGGCATGGATTTGTAATAGAGAAGGGAAATCGTCTCCACATGAAAGCCAGGTTTGTCCATGCAGCGGATTTTCATCAGGTCCACGGAGGTCAGAATGGGATTGTGGATTTGCAGGACGGTGCAGTTTTCAGCCCGTTCCTGCAAGAGGTTTCCGGAGGTGCCTACATAGACGGTGGTGTCGGTGACGATCTCTTCCCGGATGGCGTCCATAGGCGGATTGGTCACCTGGGCAAAGAGCTGCTTGAAGTAGTTGAACAGCGGCTGACGGCGTTCCGAGAGCACGGCCAGCGGAGTGTCTACCCCCATGGCGGAGGTGGGTTCCATGCCGTCCCGGGCCATGGGGAGGATGGATTCCTTGATTTCCTCATAGGTGTAGCCGAACGCCTTATAGAGCCGGTCCCGCTGTACCTGGGAATGGGTTTCTACACGGCGATTTGGGATATTGAGGTCCCGGAGACAGACCAGATGCCGGTCCAGCCATTCGCCGTAGGGCTGCTGGAGGGCGAAGCGGCGTTTCAGCTCGGTATCGTCAATCAGGCGGCCCTCCCGGAGGTCAGCCAGCAGCATTTTGCCGGGCTGGAGGCGGGATTTGCGCACGATGTTCTCCGGCGGGATGTCCAGAACGCCCACCTCGGAGGCAAGAATGAGCCGTTCGTCCTTGGTCAGATACCAGCGGCAGGGGCGGAGGCCGTTCCGGTCCAGAACCGCGCCTACCGTGTCGCCGTCAGAGAAGACAATCGCCGCGGGACCGTCCCAGGGTTCCATCATGGTTGCGTAGTAATGATAAAAATCCCGCTTTTCCCGTTCCATCCGCTTGTCATTGGCCCAGGGTTCCGGGATGCACAGCATCACCGCCTGGGGCAGCTCCATGCCGTTCATCATCAGGAATTCCAGGGTGTTGTCCAGCATGGAGGAATCGGAACCGCTCTGGTCCACCACCGGCAGAATCTTGTCCATGTCCTCTTCCATAATGGCGGAGTTCATCGTCTCTTCACGGGCAAGCATACGGTCCACGTTGCCCCGGATGGTATTGATCTCGCCGTTATGGAGAATGCAGCGGTTGGGATGGGCCCGCTCCCAGGAGGGATTCGTATTGGTGGAGAAGCGGGAATGCACCAGGGCGATGGCGGATTCACAGTCGGGGTCCGTCAGGTCGGCGTAGAAGCGGCGGAGCTGGCCTACCAGGAACATACCCTTATAGACAATGGTCCGGCTGGAGAAGGACGGAATGTATGTATTGATATTGGACTGCTCGAAAACCCGCCGGGCGACGTAGAGCTTCCGGTCGAAATCCAGACCCGGCTCGCAGTCCCCAGGCCGCTTGACGAAGCACTGACTGATATGGGGCATACAGCTGAGGGCCTTTTCTCCCAGAACTTCCGGATTCGTCGGCACGTCCCGCCAGCCCAGAAACTCCATGCCCTCCTTTGCCACAATGATTTCCAGCATTTTCTTTGCCTGCGCGCGTTTCAGACTGTCGTTGGGGAAAAAGCACATACCCACGCCGTAATCCCGTTCGCCGCCCAGAGTGATTCCTTCCACAGCGGCGGCCTTGACCATCAGCTTATGGGGGATTTGCAGCAGCAGTCCAACGCCGTCGCCTGTTTCCCCCGCGGCGTCCTTTCCTGCGCGGTGCTCCAGCTTTTCCACGATCTTCAGCGCGTCGTCCACGGTCCGCCAGGTCTTTCTGCCCCGCAGGTCCACCACCGCGCCGATTCCACAGGCATCGTGCTCGAACCGGGGACTATATAATGAAGATTGATACATCAATAACACCCCTCTTTTTCAGATTAAGAGATCAGAGATATGCTGTCAGAACGCTGCCCTGCGCGTACGGGACGCGATTTTGATAAAACACTCGGGAAATAGGTCCATGCTTCCCAAGGAATCGGATCGTGCCCCGGCGGTCAGGATATGGTCGCGGAGCTGCCAGAAATCCGACCGTCTTGAGAACAGGCAGCTCATGGAATTGCCGGTATTGGGCTGAGGAGCGTTCATTGTTCTCTTTTCTCTCTTTGATGTTTTACTGTTTTCTTTTGTCAGCGATACGCGTCAATGACAGCCTGGGCGGTATCTGTCAGCCTGGCTCCCGTGTCCATGCTGCGCTTTTGCAGGAATCGATGGGCTTCGGCTTCTGTCATACGGTTCACGTCCATCAGGATTTCCTTTGCGCGCTGAATCAGGGCCTTGTCCTCCTGACCGCGTTTCCGGGACGGCCTGCGGAGCTTCCGGAAGAGCAGGTCCAGCATGGCGAAGAAGTCGGCGCGGGAAACGGGGCTTGCCAGCTTGTAAAGATTCTCGCCCTCGCACAAATCCAGATTAGCGGCGGAGGACACCACCAGCAGCGCAGCCAGTCCCAGGAGATCCGCGCCCAGATGGTTGGCCGTCATATCCCCCAGCCGGAAGCCGCAGACCACCACGCCGCCGCCAAGAGTCCTGACCGCGCGGATGGCTTCCGACCCGGAGGAACAGACCGCGTCCGCCCGGAAGCCTCCCGCGTCCAGAAGGCTCCGGATGCGGCGGCGGGCTTCCTCATTGGCGAAGACAACGATAATACTGTCCATAGGCGCCCATTCAATAGGTCACCAGATAACGCGACAGCTCCCATTGAGACACCTGCGCCCTGTATTCCTCCCATTCCCGCCGCTTTCCTTCCGTGTACTGCCGGGTCACGTGTTCCCCCAGGGCCTCTGTAATCACCGGGTCCCCTTCCAGGGTGCAGAGGGCGCCGGCGAGATTCACGGGCAGATTGGTGATATTCCGGGCGGCCCGATCAGCGTCGCTCATGGCATAGATATTCTCTGTCACCTCCGGCGGCGGGGTCAGGCCATGCTCAATCCCGTCCAGACCCGCCGCGAGACAGGCCGCAAAGACCAGGTAGGGATTGCACGCCGGGTCCGGATTCCGCAGCTCTACCCGGGTACCCTGACCTCTGGGCGCGGGAATGCGGATCAGCGAGGAACGGTTGGAGGAGGACCAGGCCAGATAGCAGGGGGCTTCGTAGCCGGTCAGGAGGCGCTTGTAGGAGTTCACCAGGGGATTCGTCAGGGCGCAGAAGCCGCGGGCATGGGCAAGCAGTCCCGCCATAAACTGCCGCGCCAGTTCCGAAAGCTGCCCGGGAGCGTTTTCGTCAAAGAAGACATTCCGCCCGTTCCGGAAAAGGGACATATTCACGTGCATCCCGCTGCCGGCCGTTCCGCTGACGGGCTTGGGCATAAAGGTTGCGTGCAGGCCGTTCTTCTGGGCCAGCGTCTTCACCGCCAGCTTGAAGGTCATGATATTATCCGCAGCCTGAAGCGCGTCCACATACTTCAGATCAATCTCATGCTGTCCCGGGGCAAGCTCGTGATGGCTGGCCTCAATCTGCATCCCCATTTCCTCCAAAGACAGGCAGACCTCCCGCCGGGTGGACTCGCCGTGGTCCAGGGGTCCCAAATCAAAATAGCCCGCTTCGTCGGAGGTCTCCGTGGTAGGCCGGCCCCGTTCGTCGGTCTGGAAGAGGAAAAACTCCAGCTCCGGGCCGATGTTGAACGTGTAGCCCAGACGTTCCGCCCGCAGGAGGGTGCGTTTCAGGACATTCCGGGGGTCGCCCATAAAGGACGCGCCGTCGGGATTGTGTACATCGCAGATCAGCCGGGCCACCTTTCCGTATTGTGGCCGCCAGGGAAGCACGGCAAAGGTGTCCAGGTCCGGCCAGAGGTATTGGTCCGACTCTTGTATGCGTACATAGCCCTCGATGGAGCTTCCGTCCAGCATAATCTCGTTGTTCACTGCCCGCTCAATCTGGGACGCCGTTACCGCCACATTCTTCAGCTGACCGAAAATGTCTGTAAACTGCATCCGGATAAACTGCACGTCTTCCTCCCGGACCATGCGGAAAACGTCTTCTTTTGCATAACTCATTCGCCGAACCTGCCTTTCTTATGCCGTCCGTTTTGCTGCAAAATAAAAAATGAGCGCAAACAACCCCGGAGGGGGCGCCTTTGCTCTCTCTGCTCTTCATGATACGACGAAAAAAACCGCCCTGTCAACGCTTTTGCGGCGTTTCGGACGGCTTTTCCTTCGATTTTGGGGACTTCTCCAAAAGGCTATCCGGGCAGAAAAACCCCTTTGTGCATTTTTGCCCGTCTCAGCCGCACGTTTGTATTCCGTGGGCGGTCATTCCCTTTTCTGACGGCTGGCCGGAAACAAAAAATCCCCGGGCGGTCACCTCTGGGCGGACAAAAGCACCGCGTGGCAGATGGACGGAATGGATTCCCCCTGAAAGCTGGACGTGGGCGACAGCAAGGCTCCAGTGGGTGCAAAGAGAATCTTTTTCCACTTCCCCGAACGCATTCCGGAGAGCAGGTAGCCGTTCAGCACCGACGCCGAACAGCCGCAGCCGGAACCGCCCGCGTGCATATCCTGCTTTTCCCGGTCGTAAATCAGCAGCCCGCAGTCCTGGAAGTTCGGGCCCATGTCTATGCCGTCCTTTGTGAAGAAATCCCGTACAATGCCGTGACCCAGTTCCCCAAGGTCGCCGGTAACCACCAGATCATAATCCTGAGGCTTGGTGCCGGTATCCTGAAAGAAGGCGGACAGCGTGTCGTAGGCGGCAACGGCCATGGCAGCGCCCATATTGTTCGCGTCGGAAATGCCCTGGTCGATGATTCTGCCGCAGGTGACATGGGTGATATACGGGCCCGGTCCCTCGCTGGCCAGAATGGTGCATCCGGCGGCGGTTGCGGTCCATTGGGCGGTGGGTGTGCGCTGGCTTCCGTAGGGCACCGGCATACGGTACTGGCGTTCGGCGGTGCAGAAGTGGGAGGAGGTCATCGCCGCGGCTCTCCGGGCAAACCCGCCGTCAATCAGCATCGCCGCCAATGCCAGGGATTCCCCCATGGTGGAACAGGCGCCGTAAAGCCCAAAGAACGGTATCCCGAAATCCCGTATACTGAACGCAGAACCAATGCACTGATTCAGCAGGTCCCCGGCAAGAATAAAATCCAGGTCGCCGGTCTTCAGCCGGGCACGGTCCAACGCACGGGAAAGCGCCTTTTTCTGCATCGCCGACTCCGCTTTCTCCCAGGTCTTCTCGCCAAAAAAGGAATCCTCGCTGATTTCGTCGAAGGTATCCCCTAAAGGCCCTTCTCCTTCCATCTTTCCTCCGATGTTGGCGTATGCGATTACCGACGGCGGCGCGGATAAAGCCACGGTACGCCGTCCTACTCGTTTGCTGCTCATTATCTGCTACCTCTTTTGCTTGGCGTTTTCCTCAGTTTCCCCCAATCCCTCCCTTTTATGCTTTCCATTGGCCCTTTCAGATACAAAAACGGCGGCAAGGACTGTCTCTTCCTCACCGCCGCCGATTGAGCCGGTTTTACTGCCGCCGCGGAACGCTCCTTCACGGCAATGCGTCGTATTCCTTATTTTCTGCCTGGAGCGCAGTGCAAGTCATGTCCTTTCCGGCTGCAATCCTTTTCTGTCCCGGCTGCCAGCAGAACGCTGCCGGTGAGAATGGCAAAATCGGCCAGATTGAAAACGTATCGTTTCAGGATGCCGGGGGCCTTCGGGAACTGCACATAATCCAGAACGCGTCCGTGGAGCTGGCGTTCCAGAAGATTGCTCAGCCCGCCGCCCAGAAGCAGTCCCGCGGCGGCTGAATCCTTACGCCGGGCCAGGAGCATCCCGCAGAGGGCCCCCATTGCCGCGGAGGACGCTATGTTCAGCAGTCTTTTCGGAACCGGCGCTCCAAAGCACGCGCCCTCGTTCCAGAGACTTCTCAGCCGGACCCGTCCCTGACAAAATTCCTCGTCGCGGCGGCTGGTCCGGTCCAGATACCAGCGCGTGACGGTGCATCCCGCAAAGGCAGTTAAGGCTGTCATGATGGTTCGCATATCAAAGCTTCTCCTTTTGTTCCGCCCGCGCCAGAGCTTTCCTGATGGCTCCGGTATTGCGGGAACGGCTGTTGTTTTTCGTCAGGACGCCGGCAATCTGGCCCTGCACCTGCTCGATCTCCTCCCGGAATCCGGACGCCGATTCCCGCAGCGCGCCGTGACCCAGAATAATGAGCTGTTCCGGCCCGTCGGAGGTGGCTACACGCACCCGATGGTCCCGGCCAATCTCATAGGTGGCGCGTTCAATGTAAGCATCGGCGGTTTCGGCTTCTTTGGTGTAAACGACGTAGATATTATGGTACTTCTCTACAGATCCCTGCCCGCCCTGGACCTTGTAGGCGTCGAACACCGCGATGACCACGCATTTTTTCCAGCCCTGATAGTTGCACAGCAAATCACAGAGAGCTTTCCGGGCGGCGTCCAGATTCTCGCGGGCAATGGCTTTCAGCTCGTCCCAGGCGAAAATCAGGTTATAGCCGTCCACCAGGAGATATTCCGGCCCGCTCTTCCGCTTCGGGACGGTCCGCTGCGGCGCGTCGGCGTCTGATACCGGGCGGCGGGGCGGCTTGGGGGGCAGGAATTCCCGGCGCTTCACCGGTCCGTACGTGCGCTCGAAAATGGCCTGCAATTCCTTATCCTGCTGTAGTGTCCCGGCGTAGGCTTCGGACCTTCGGGCGGGTTCCGGGACGGCTTCCGGTTCGGGTTTGTCCAGCCGCAGGAGGGGCAGATGGGCCTGGGCGGGCACGTCGGACCATTTGACAGTGTACCCCGCCCCGTGGCCGCAGAAGACGGAATCCGGCGTGTTTTCCAGGTCCCGTTCCGGGTCGTAGCCGATGGCAGCTCTGACGGCCTCCGGGTCACCGTAGCGCCGGAAGCCCGCCGGCCGTAAGGTCAGCCGTCCGCGGCCCTTGGTGTACGCCGCCACCTCCCTGGCATAGTCCCCCATTGCCGCAACGGGCGCGCCGCCGGTCAGAACCGCTTCCTCGCCGTCGTTTTCCGGTGGGTTCGTCTCCCCGCCCATGCGCTGAATATCCCCTGCCGCCCTTCCAAGCTGTGCCGCCGGAAGCTCCAGCCGGAATTCATACCAGGGTTCCAGCAGCACGCTTTCCGCCGACATCAGGCCCTGACGAAGAGCGCGGTAGGTGGCCTGACGGAAGTCGCCGCCCTCGGTATGCTTTTCGTGGGCCCGGCCTGAGATCAGCGTAACGCGCATATCTGTAATGGGCGAGCCGGTCAATACGCCGACGTGGGTCTTCTCCCAAAGATGCGTGAGAATCAGACGCTGCCAATGGCCGTCCAGCAGGTCCTCCGGGCAGGCCGTGCCGCAGCGCAGGCCGCTTCCACGGGGCAGGGGTTCCAGAAGCAAATGCACCTCCGCATAGTGCCGCAGCGGTTCGAAATGCCCTACCCCCTCCACCGGTCCGGCGATTGTCTCCCGATACACTACCCGGCCCGCGCCAAAGTCCGCCGTCATGCCGAAACGCTCCAGAAGCCGCCGCCGTAAAATCTCTATCTGTACCTCCCCCATCAGCTGGATGCGGATTTCTTTGGCCGCCTCATTCCAGACCACGTGCAGCTGTGGGTCTTCCTCTTCCAACAGCCGCAGGTTTTGCAGCGCGGAGGCTGGGTCCAGGTCCGTCTCCACCCGGTAGGCCAGCACGGGTTCCAGTACCGGCACGGTCCAGGGGGATTCAAAGCCCAGGCCCTGCCCGGGAACGGTTCGGCTGAGCCCTGTTACGGCCGCGACAGATCCGGCAGGGGCTTCGTCCACGACACGGAATTTCGCGCCGGAGTAGATTCTCAGCTGGTCTGCTTTTTCCTCCCAGACCTGTTCCTCCGCCACGCCGGGCCGACGGTTTGTCAAAGGCGTTTTGACCTTGAGGGACCCGCCGGTGACCTTCAGATAGGTGAGCCGCGCGCCTCGGGGGTCCCGGGACACCTTGAACACCCGCGCGCCGAATTCATTGGGGTATACGGGCTGCGGGGCGAAGCGTTCCAGGGCTGTCAAAAAATCCTCCACGCCGTCAAGACGCAGGGCGGAGCCGAAAAAGCAGGGGAAGAGCTTCCGGCGGGCGATCAGGTCTGTCAGGGCGGCGTCGGAGACCTCCCCCGTTTCCAGGTAGGCCTCCAGAAGCCCCTCGTCGCACATGGCCGCTTCCTCCGCAAGGGCTTCACGGGAAAGGGAGAAATCTACACAGCCGCCGTCCAAACGGGTTTTCAGCTCGGACATACGGGCTTCCCGGTCCGCGCCCGCAAGGTCCATCTTGTTCACGAACAGGAATACCGGCACGCCGTAGCCCTCCAGAAGCCGCCAGAGGGTCCGGGTATGGGCCTGCACGCCGTCGCTTCCGCTGATGACCAGAATCGCGCAGTCCAACACCTGTAATACCCGTTCGGCTTCCGCGGAGAAGTCCACGTGTCCGGGAGTGTCCAGCAAAGTCAGAGACAGACTGCCCGTTTGCAGTTCCGCCTGTTTGGAGAAGATTGTGATTCCCCGCTCCCGTTCCATGGCGTCCGTGTCCAGAAAGGCGTTCTTATGGTCTACGCGCCCTACCTGTCGGATTGCCCCGCCGTAATACAGCAGCGCTTCCGAGAGGGTCGTCTTTCCCGCGTCTACATGGGCCAGTATACCCGTTACCAATCGCTTCAAATCCTCACTTCTTTCGTTCTTTTTTCGCGGCGGGCTTTAATGGAACATCAGCCGCAGGATTCCATACACCACCGGCTGATGGAGCATATAGACCAGCAGGGAATGCCGCCCGAGGAAAGAAACCAGCGGTCTTGCCCGGCCCTCCTGTACGTCCTCCGGTTTCAGGCGGTAGAGAAACCAGCCCGTCAGGAAGAGGAAAAACCAGGGCAGAAGGGGGAAATAATCCGTGGAGAAGAAGCCGTCTGGAGGAAAGCCCAGGCAGGCGGTGAACAGATTCCGATACAACCCGGCGGGCAGGGGCAGAATCCGCAGGCCCTCAAAGCCCAGCCAGCCGGAATGAACGTCCCGCAGTATCAGAAAGGCTGCAAAGCTGACGCACAGTCCCAATCTTGCCGGAACCCGACGCAGCAGCGGCTCCAACGGCACCAGCAGCATGGAGGACGCGCCCAAAAGAGACAGTACGCCCCAGAAAACCAGATTGGACGGCATAAAGGCCCAGGTCACGCCGGTAATCGCCGCCCCGCAGAGAAAGACCGTCAGGCCCCGCCGAAGCTGCCGCCGCCCCAACGACCAGCAGAAGCCGGAGAGCAGAAGAAACGTCCAGCAAATGCTCTGCTGCCAGACATGGGCCCCGAAGCTGTGATACCAGGGCCAGTCCAGGCCGAAGAGATACACCAGGTCCCAGGACGCGTGGTAGGCGATCATACTCACCAGCGCCCAGCCCCGGATTGCGTCCAGCCTTGCACTGCGCGTCTTCATTCCGGCAGTACCACCAGACCCGCCTCCAGGAGCTTTTGCAGGCTCATCAAAATACCAATCTTCGCGTGCTGCCAGGTCAGGCCCCCTTGGAAATAGACCGCGTAGGGTTCCCGGATTGGCCCGTCCGCCGAAAGCTCGATGGAACTGCCCTGCACGAACGCTCCCGCCGCCATAATCACCTCGCTGTCATAGCCCGGCATGGCCCAGGGTTCCGGCGTCACGTAGCTGTCCACCGGCGCGGCGGCCTGAATCCCCTTGCAGAATGCGACCATGGCTTCCCGGCTGCCCAGGGTCACTGCCTGTATGATGTCGAAACGGGGTTCTGTGGCATTGGGCACGCAGGCAAACCCTAATTTCTCATACAGATTCGCGGCAAATACCGCGCCCTTCAAGGCCCCTGCTGTCACCGTAGGCGCAAGGAACAGGCCCTGATACAAGGCGGGCATCAGGCCAAGGTTCGCGCCCACCTCCTGCCCCAGGCCCGGCGCGGAAAGACGGCAGGCGCACCGGTCCACGCATTCCTGTGTCCCGCAGATGTAGCCGCCGATGGGAGCCAGCCCGCCGCCGGGGTTTTTGATCAGACTGCCAACGACCATATCCGCCCCGAAATCCGACGGCTCCACGGTGTCCACAAATTCGCCGTAGCAGTTGTCCACCATCACTTTTACGTCCGGCTTGATGGTCTTGCAAAAGCTTATCAGTTCGCCGATCTGGGCCGGTGAGAAGGTGGGCCGGGTGGCGTAGCCCTTGGAGCGCTGGATGGTAATGAGCTTCGTCCGGTCGTTGATGGCGTTCCGGACAGCGTCATAGTCAAAAGAACCGTCCGGGAGCAAATCGGCCTGGGCGTAGCTGACCCCGTATTCCCGCAGGGAGCATTTGCTGTCCCGGATGCCAATGACCTCTTCCAGGGTGTCGTAGGGCGCGCCGACGGGAGACAGCAGCTCGTCCCCAGGCAGGAGGTTCGCCGACAACGCCACCGCCAGGGCATGGGTGCCGCAGGTGATTTGGGGACGTACCAGGGCGGCTTCGGTATGGAACACGGACGCATAGACCCGTTCCAGATTGTCCCGGCCGCCGTCGTTGTAGCCGTAGCCGGTGGTGGCCGCGAAATGGGTGGCGTTGACCCGGTGTTCCTGCATCGCCGCCAGAACCTTCGCCTGATTGTATTCCGCCGTTTGGTCTATGGCTTCAAACCGCGCCCGCAGTCCGGACAGTATTTTTTCGCCGTATTCATAAACCTCCGGGCTGACGCCAATTTTCTGATAGATTTCCTGTAGTTCCATGGAAATTCCCTCTCTTTGCTCTGCGCCTCCGACGGTCAAGAACAGGGAGGCGTTTTCTGCACATTATAACACATTTTGCGGAAGAAAACAGCCCCTAAGAAAAAGAAAACCGACTCCCGAAGGAACCGGTTTTCCGTTAGAGTGCCTATAGGGTCATTTCTTCGGGATTTCACAGACCACGCCGCCTACGGAAATGGACGCCATATCTTCCAGGGGAATGATTTCCTCCAGCACCCCGCCCTTGGAGCAGACGGACTTCCCGTCCTCGGGCCGGATGCTGCCGCCGGAATTGCTCAGGTCGATTGTCGTGCCGTCGGTTTTGGTCAGGAGGATTTCAATGTTCTCCAGATACCGCCGGGCCTGCTGGCTGTCCTCTTCCGACTGCCGCCCGCTTCCGGAATCGCTCCACTGCGCCTCCTGATCTGCGGTATAGTCCACCTTCACGGCGATAGGAGAAACGGAAATGCTGTCGATGACAAAGGCAACATCGTCCTGGACAAAGGTCTCGCCGCCGCCCAGATACACGGCGCAGTCCTCATAGTTGACCTCAAAACGGAATTTCCATTTGCCGGAGTACAGGGGAACCGGCGCTTCTGTTTCCGTGTCCCAATAGCAGAGATCTTCAAATTCCGCCGAGGCGGTTCCCTTGGTCATGGGCACGTTGGAGGAGGCGGTTTCTACCAGCTGGATCTTGTTGTCCTCAGGGTCTTCGTCCACAAACCAACTGGAGCCGTGGGTGCCGCCGCGCTTTACCCAGCTGGCCCCGCTAAAGCCGCCCATCAGCAGTCTGGAGCTGTCCAGCGCTTTGTCCGCGGGCAGGATGCGCTCTCCGTCGTCCCGGCTGATGGTGTAGACAATCACGGCGTTGTACTGGTCACCCATAATGGCGTCGGCGGAAATCGTAATGCCGTTGTCGGAATCGCTGGCCCCGATGGGATGGCCGATCTTATCGATAATTTCCGTCTGCGCCACGGCCCCGCCGAAGATGGGCGAGAAAACATCAATGGGTTCCGGCAGAAGTCCGGCGGCGCTGGAGCCTACCACAAGGGCCATCGCGAGGACGGCGGCAATCAGGGCGGTGCGGAATACCGGACGGCGGCGCTTCCGGGCGGGGCCTTTTGCGGCGTTGGCAGCGGCGTTGGCCAGGGTCCTTTTTTGTTCATCAGTAAAACGCAATGCGCTCATCTCCTTTTTGTAATCAAACAGTTCGCTCATAGTCGGTCCCTCCTAAAAGTTCTTTCAGTCTGGCCCTGCCACGGGCGAGACGGGTATGTATTGTGGCTGTCGGCACACCCAGAATCTTCCCGATCTCAGACGCCTGATAGCCTTCATAATAGTGGAGGTAAATCACTGTGCGGTAATTGTCGGGCAGTTCGTTTACCGCCGCCAGCACTCCGCCTTCCTCCGCCTCCGGCGCCGGGACCTCCAGCACGGTATCAAGACCGCAGGTCCGCTTCCGCCAGGAGCTTTTCAGCAGGTCCTTGCAGGCATTGGACGCCATCCGCAGAACATAGGCCCGTTCATGCTCCGCGCTTTCAAATTCCCGCGGCTCGCTCAGAAGCTTTACAAAGACTGTCTGGCAGATATCCTGGGCGTCATAGGTATTCTTCAGATAGGTATAGCTCAGACGGAGAATCATGTCGGCGTAGGCGTTTGCCAGACGTTCCGCCTGTTCGTTTGTGTTCATGTTATCAACTCCTTTGGAGCGCTCTCGTTATGGATACGATTCAGCGGGCCGAAAACTTTCAGCGGACAAAAAAATTTTCCGGGACGCTTTTTCATCAGGGCGTCCCGGACTTGCGGAATTTGTCGAATGATGTTTAAATGAGTTTACTGCCCTGCTCTCCCCTGGAGACAAATCCTGGCACAGAAGAGGCGGTAAAGCAATGTCGCTGTTGTTGGCATTTTTGATGTCGGTCGCAGCAAGTGTGGCTTGACCGGCATGGAGGACAGCGAAAGCCCACCCCAAGCAGCAGAAAACCCCTAGGGAGCAACCATCTCTCCAGGGGTTTTCTGCTGCCACGGCTTTTTGTGGTACTGTTATCATAGCACGGTCCGTCAGGAATATGCAAGAGAACTTTTTACGAATTTACGGGCGGCTTTACTCGCACTGCCAGAAAGCCACGCTGTAGGGAGGAAGCTCGCTCCCGCCGCCGAAATCGTGGAGTTCGCCGGTAATCAGGTCCACGGCGCGTCCGCAGCGGGCGTCGAAATGGGCGGTGAAGGGCTTGTCGTCGGCGTTTATGGCTACCAGGACCCGTTCCTTCTCCGTCTGGCGCTGGAAGATGGTCTGATGGTTGGTGAGCAGCACGTCATGGAAATCGCCGCTGCAAAGGGCGTCGCTCTTCCGGTGGGCTTTCGCCATGGCCGCGATCTGGTCCGTCAGGTCGTTCCACTCAGGCTGTTCAAACGAAGGCCGCAGGTCGTCGTCACTGCCGCGGGTCTTCTCTCCCAACGCGCCCCATTCGCTGCCGTAGTACAGACAGGGAATGCCCGGCATACCGAAAAGCAGGCCGTAAATCAGGGGCAGGTGTTTGGGATTGGTCAGGATGCTGGCGGCGCGGGTCACGTCGTGGTTGTCCGCAAAGCAGAGCAGATGCTTTCCCTTGTACAGCGTCCAGTTTTCAGGCCCGAACTGCCGCTTGAGACTGTGTACGATTTCAAACAGATTCATGGAATTCAGGCTGGAGTAAAGGCCCTTGTAGCACTCGTAGTTGGTGCAGCTGTGCAGAAGGCCGTCCCCTACCCAGCGGTTATAATCCCCATGGAGCGTCTCGCCCACCAGGAAAAACTCCGGCTTGACCTGCTCCGTGAATTCCCGCAGACGGCGCAGAAAGTCCTGTTCCAGGCAGTAGGCCACGTCCAGGCGCAGGCCGTCGATATCGAACCACTCCACCCAAAGCCGGACGGATTCCAGCAGATAGTCCACCACGGCAGGATTACGGAGGTTCAGCTTTACCAGCTCATAATGGCCCTCCCAGCCCTCATACCAGAAGCCGTCGTTATATCCGGAATTGCCGTCGAAATTGATATGGAACCAATCTTTATAGGGGGAGTCCCACTTCTTCTCCTGCACGTCCCGGAACGCCCAGAAGCCCCGGCCCACATGGTTGAACACGCCGTCCAGCACCACCTTGATCCCGTGGTCATGCAGGGTCTTGCAGACGGCGGCAAAGTCTTCGTTGGTTCCCAGGCGGCAGTCAATCTTCCGGTAATCACGGGTATCGTAGCCGTGGCGGTCGCTTTCAAAAACCGGCGAGAGGTAGAGTGCGTTGGCGCCCAGCTTTTGGATGTGCTCCGCCCAATCCGCGACCTTCCCGATGCGGCTGACCTCCTTCCCGTCGTTCTCCAAAGGCGCGCCGCAGAAGCCCAGGGGGAAAATCTGATAAAATACGCTTTCGTTAGCCCACATAATGAGACCCATCCTTTCAGGAATATCCGAAGCAGTCCGTTAAGAGAACCGCTTCCCCCAAAATCATCTGTTCTCTTCCGTTTAAAAAAGAAAACAGAAGAGATGGAAAAACTTTCTAACGAGTTTTTTGAGGTCTTCTACAGTATAACACAAATCCCGTCCCAGGTCGAGACTTTTTCCACATTTCCCGAAAGGCCCCGGAATCAGAAGGCTTTCAGCATAGCTTCCAGTTCCCGGGCGGCGGCGCTGAGGGGCTGATGCTCCTGCTGAACCAGGCAGACCGCCCGTTTGGGGATCGGCGTCTGGAGGGCAAGGGGGAGCAGGGTCCCTGACAGGACGCCGTCTTTGGCGAAGGACTCGGGCACAAAACCGACCCCCAGGTTACTGCGGACCATGGGGAGGATCTGGTCTGATGTCGCGGTTTCGATGTCTGGATGATAGGGCAGGCCCTGGCTGGAAAAGATCTGACTGTAAAAGGCAAAAGCGGCGGACTGAGGACCCAGGCCCACCAGAGGGCAGTCCGCCAGATCAGCCAACGTCAGTATCCGGCCCGCCAGAGCAGTGAATGCCGTGCCAGCCACCGGGACTTCCTGGATTTCCATCAGCTTCCGCCGCCGCAGGCTCTTGGGGAGATGCAGGGGCATGGTGACCACCGCCAGATCAGCCAGGCCGTCCTGCAAAACGGCGATGGCCTGGGGCGTGGCATGGTTGGAGACCCGGACGCGCACTCCGGGATATTTGCTCCGATAGTCTTTCAGCACTGGCAGAAGGCAGCACCGAAGAGCAATCCCGCTGGCGGCAACGGTAACGACCCCGCTCTGCATTCCCTGCATGGACGCGATCTCGTTCTCCCCCGCCTGAATATGCGCAAAGGCTAAGGCAATATGCCCGTAGAGCGTCTCTCCCTCCGGCGTCAGGCGGACCCCCTGGCGGCTGCGGGCGAAGAGCTGACAACCCAGGGCGGCTTCCAGGAGCTTCATGGAGCGGGTAACGTTGGGCTGACTGCCGCCAAGGAGTTTCGCCGCCTGTGTGAAGCTCCGGTATTTGGCGGCATAGTAAAAAACGCGGTAGCTGTCGTAGCTGATATTCATAGAATACTCCATATTATTTTGATATATCTGAGAGAAGAAATTGATATTTTACATATGGCGTTAAGGCGATTATAATAAAACCGTTCTCAAAAGTCAACCGAGAGAAAGGAAGCGGACTCTATGAACAAAGATCTGACGGTTGGGGAGCCGAACGCAGTACTGCGCCGGTTCTGCCTCCCGCTGTTTGGAAGCATCATTTTCCAGCAGCTCTATAATATTGCGGACAGTCTGGTAGCCGGAAAGTTCATCGGTGAGAACGCCCTGGCCTCCGTGGGCAACAGCTATGAGGTCACGCTGATTTTCATTGCCTTCGCCTTTGGCTGCAACATCGGCTGTTCCGTCGTTGTCTCCCAGCTCTTCGGCGCGAAAGACTATGGCCGGATGAAGACCGCCGTTTCGACTGCCTGCATTGCCAGCGCCGTCCTCTGCCTCGCGCTGATGGCCGTGGGGATGCTGACCTGCAACAGCCTGCTCTGTCTGATTCGCACGCCTGAGGAAGCTTTCGCGGACTCCAAGCTCTATCTGGATATCTACATCTGGAGCCTGCCCTTTGTCTTCTTCTACAACATCGCAACCGGCATCTTCTCCGCCCTGGGGGATTCCCGTACGCCTTTCCTCTTCCTCGCCGCGTCCTCTACGGCCAACATCGGCGTGGACATTCTCTTTGTCACCGTGTTCTCTATGGGCGTGGCTGGCGTGGCCTGGGCGACGTTCCTCTGCCAGGGCGTGAGCTGTCTGCTGGCTGTCGCGGCGGTCTTCCTGCGTCTTAAGGCGATACAGGGCAAAGGGGAATTTCAGCTGTTCTCTCTTCCCCTTCTGAAAAGGCTCGCTATGATTGCCATACCCAGTATTATGCAGCAGAGCTTTATCTCCGTGGGCAATATCATCATACAGGGGATCATCAACGGCTTCGGCACCGGGGTAATGGCTGGCTACTCCGCGGCGGTAAAGCTGAATAATCTGGTCATTACCTCCTTTACCACCCTGGGCAACGGCGTTTCCAACTACACGGCTCAGAATCTTGGCGCCCATAAGCTGAGCCGAATCCAGGACGGCTTCCGGGCAGGGGTGCGGCTGGTCTGGACCCTGTGCCTGCCGATGTTCCTGCTGTACTTCTTCGCCGGCCGTTACGCGCTGGGGCTGTTTCTGGACCATCCTACCGATACGGCCCTCCGGACGGGGATTCTCTATCTGCGGATTCTCTCCCCCTTCTATTTCATCGTCTCGGCAAAGCTGGTGTCCGACGGCGTTCTCCGGGGCGCGGGCCTGATGCGGCAGTTTATGATTGGAACCCTGGTGGACCTGGTCCTTCGCGTAACCCTGGCCGCGGTGTTGGCAAAGACCTCCCTGGGCGCGGCGGGCATCTGGTGCGCGTGGCCTGGCGGCTGGTGTACTGCTGCTATAATTTCTCTGGCCTTCTACCGCGGCGGTCCCTGGACGGCGTCTGCGAAAAAGGAAAAAACCGGGAATGACTGACGGTTTCAGGATGTCGCCCGCAAAAGAGGGAAGACGCGCAATGACTGACGATTCCTGCAAAAACTGACGCAAACACGATTTACGGCGGAACCATCGCCTCTTGATGGCCCCGCCGTTTTCTGTCTGTTTTGATCATCAGACTGTTTTTGCCGTGCTGAAAATGACGCTTGACAAATCCTCCCGGCAATGATATCCTGTAGCCAGAAAAGCAGGGGAGCCGGAAGGCTGAGAGGAAGCAGACGCTTCGACCCTTTCACCTGACGCGGGTAATGCCGCCGTAGGGAGTCGATAGAGGGACTTTTGACGGCGGTGCGCGTATTTGCGGGCCGTCTTGCTTTTTGTAAAAACCCTTCAGGAAGGAGGCGGGAGAGAATCAGCCGGCGTCCCGGGATTTGGGAGCGGACGGAGGGGGAGCGCCCTGCGTTCGGGCCGGAAAGCATTTGCAGCGATGGGAAGCCGTGTTCCGGCGTGAGAGGAGGCCAGCAAGCCTCGACCGAAATTTCCTCCGGGCCTTGCTGCGCGGGGAGAAGTCGCTGCCACGCGGTTCTCTTTGCGCAAGCCGTCTTTCATGAAGGAGTGTTTCTTATGAAGTCTGATTCTGTCAAAAAGCTGTCCATCGCCGGACTGCTCTGCGCTCTGGCTGTTGCGGGCAGTCTGTTCTTCACCTTCCCCGTGTTGGGAAGCCGCTGCGCGCCGGTCCAGCATATGGTCAACATCCTCTGCGCCGTCTTCCTTGGTCCCTGGTATGGCCTCGCCGCCGCTTTTATTGCCAGCCTCCTCCGCAACCTCCTGGGCTGGGGGAGCATCCTGGCCTTTCCCGGCAGTATGTGCGGCGCCTTCCTCTGCGGGCTGGTCTACTGGAAGACCCGAAATCCTGCGCTTACGCTCATTGCCGAGGTCATTGGCACCGGTATCGTGGGCGGTCTGGCGGCGTATCCTCTGGCCATTGCTTTTCTGGGACAGTCCGCGGCTGATATCGCCTTTACCGCTTACGTCGTCCCCTTCCTGATTTCTACTGTCGCGGGTTCCATCCTGGCGGGGATTCTTTTGTTCGCCCTGCAAAAAAACGGCGGTCTGAAAGCCATGCAGTCCGCCCTGGAACGCTGATTCGGGAGGTCCTATGTCCGCGCCTGATTTTTCCCTTCTGGACGTGATCCGGTCCCGCCGTCCGCTGATCCACTGCGTCTCCAATCTGGTCTCCGCCAACGACTGCGCCAACCTTGCCCTTGCCCTGGGAGCCAGCCCGATTATGGCCCAGGCGCGTCAGGAGATGGAAGCCATTGCCGCCGCCTCTGACGCCGCTGTTCTGAATACCGGCACGCCCGATGAGGAAAAATTCCGGGCCTGTCTCCTTCGGGGCCGCGCCGCCGTGGAACTGGGCCAGCCGGTGATTCTGGACCCTGTGGGCATAGGGGCAAGTCCGTGGCGTCTGGAATGGACTGAAACGCTGCTGAACGGCTTCGCTCCTTCCCTGCTGCGGGTCAATCCGGGAGAGGCCAGGGCGCTTCTGCATCTGGAAAGCCAGGCCCAGGGGGTAGACAGTCCCGGCCATACAGATTCCGCCCTCGGTGGTGAATTGGCTCGCTGTCTGGCCTTGGAACGCCGCGCGATTGTTCTGGTTTCCGGCCCGGAGGATTTTATTTCAGACGGAAACCAGCTTTGGAAAGTCTCCGGAGGAAGCCCCGTCCTGGCGCGGGTCACGGGTACGGGCTGTATGCTGTCCGTTCTCTGCGGCATCTTCGCGGCTGTGGCTCCGGATACCTTTACCGCCGCCGTCACTGCCGCCGCTTTCTGGAAATCCTGCTCCCTGCGGGCAGAGACTATGGCAGTCCGTCAGGGCACAGGCAGCTTTCGGGTTGCTCTGCTGGACGCCGCCGGAACCCTTGCCGCCGCTGATTGTGTTGGGAGCGTCCGGGTCGCGCCTGTAGAATAAAACCCTGGATTGTGCTGATTCGGGCCGCGCCTGTGGAGTGAACCAGCGGGGTTGTGCTAATCCCTTCGATTTCCCTTTTGATAGAGAACCGCCGCAAGGACCGCACCTGCCAGCATGGTCAGTACGCCAACTCCTATCATCATATTAGCAAAACCTATCGCAAAACCGCCCATGCTCCCGAACGGTGAACCGCCAAGATCTCCCAGAATTTCTCCCTTTAATTCCGGCACGCCGTTGTAAATCATGCCGCCTGTAAGCATTTCTTTGAATCCCCAGCGGGCCAGCACTCCTACAAAAGCAATCCCCAATCCCTGCAAGGCGATGTACACTCCCGCAAGCCAGCCGTGTTTCCGGATCAGTCTGCCCGCGTGCCCGAAAAACCGGCCTATCCCATCCTCTGACGGTACGCGGGATTCGGTCTTCGGCGGTTCTTCTTTTATTGGATTGGCCCCGGGGTCGTCTTCGCTCAGCAACTCGTCCGTGGTCACGCCAAAGATTCGGGCCAGCGCCAGCAGTTTGTCAATCTCCGGCATAGCGGCGTCCAACTCCCATTTGCTCACCGCCTGACGGGATACCCCGATCTGTACGGCAAGCTCTTCCTGGGACAGCTTTGCCGCCTTCCGGTAATACAGGATTTTCTCATTCAGCTTCATCTGCATCGCCTCCCTTTATGGCCTGATTCTACCACAAAACGCGGTTGCGCGCCACCATGCAGGACTGGAAAATGCCGCTACCAGCAGTTGCGCCGCCATAAAATACCGTCTTTTCCGCCCTGGAACCCTTGACGCGGACAGACGCCGGGAAACAACAGTCCTGTTATCTCCCGGCGTCTTTTTTCGTCCTTTATCGGGGCATATCCCATTCCTTTACGCCGTCGAAATAGGGGGCCTGCTTCCGGTACCGGAAATCGTCTTCGTCTTTTTCCGTCCAGTCGTACAGACCGCAGCCCGCCGCCTGTCCCGTTCTCCCGCTGGAAAGGCCCTCTGTTACGGTCCTCTGGATTTCCGACGTGCCGCACAGGTCCGGGTACACGTTCTCCGCGATGGCTTTTTCCAACTGGAAGCCTACCGCGTCGAAATACTCCAGCAGTCCTATGGAGGCGTATCGCATTCCTACGGCGTACTTGACCGCTCTGTCGATATCCGCCGCTGTGGTCACGCCCTGTTCTATCAGATAGATGGATTCCCGGAACAGCGCCTGGGCAAAGCGGTTTACCAGAAAGCCCGGCACGCTGCGGTTCAGGACCACCACCTGTCTGTGAAGACGTTCCAGCAGCGCTGTGGTCCGTGCCGCGGCATTTTCCCCGGTGCGCTGATGCCGGACCACCTCCACCAGGGGCAGCATATGCACCGGCTGGAAGGGATGGGCTATCAGAAGCTGTTCAGGCCGCGGGGTCAGGTCCGCCAGAATCTCCGCATCTATGGAGGACGTGCAGGACGCTGTGACGGCAGAGGGGTCTGCGTATTTCCCGATGTTCTCATAAACCGCCCGCTTTGCTTCGGTGGCTTCCGCTACGGCCTCGAATACAAACGTATGGCCCGCCAGCTTCTCCGGCTCGTTGGTCAGGGTCAGGAGCTTCAGGGCGGCGGTCTTGTTGGCTTCCTCCGCAAGGCCGTTTTCAATCAGGTCATCCCAGTTCTGCGCAATGGTCCTCCGGCACCGCTCCAGTCCGGTTTCAGAATGGCCTACCACCGTGCAGGGAAGCCCGTGGCCAATCACCAGCGTCGCCTGACAGGAGCCTATGGTCCCCGCGCCGTATACCGCGATTCTCTCCATCACGCCGCCCTCACATCATCGCCCAGCCGTGGGTCAGACGGATGGACTGCCCAGTCAGCGCGCCCTGGTCGTTGGCAAGGAACACCAGCGTGTTGGCGACATCCTCCACCGTAGTAAACACGCCGTCCACCGTGTCCCGCAGCATGATGTTCCTGACCACCTCTTCCTCGCTGATGCCCAGGTCCCGGGCCTGCTCCGGTATCTGCTTCTCCACCAGAGGCGTCTTGATATAGCTGGGGCAGATGGTGTATGTATAAATGCCGTATTCCGCGCCTTCCCGGGCAATGGCTTTCGCAAGTCCCGCTACGCCGTGCTTTGCAAAGTTATAGGGTTCCTTCAGCTTGGAGCCCACAAAGCTCTGGACCGAACCGGTGAACACAATGCGTCCGCCCTTCCCGCTCTCCTTCATCCGGCGGTAGGCGGCGCGGGACACCAGAAACGCTCCGTCCGCGTGAATCGCCATCATCTTCCGCCAGTCCTCAAAGGGATAGGATTCGTAGGGATGCACGATCTGCACGCCCGCGTTGGACATCACCAGATCACAGGCGCCGAATTCCTCCATCATGCGGTCAAAGCCGGCCTCCACTTCCTGTTCGCTGGATACGTCCATTCTTACCGCAATTGCCCTGCCTCCCGAAGCCGTCAGCTCTTCTGCCACTGCCTCCGCGCCCTCCAGATTCAGGTCCGCCGCCGCTACGCAGTAACCCTCCCTGGACATCCGCTCCGCGCAGGCTTTCCCGATGCCCGACGCCGCTCCTGTGATTAAAACTGTCTTCATGCCATGTTCCTCCTGTTCCTTGCTCTCGCGCTTGGTATGGTCCTATTATAATGCTTCCTTCCCTGATTATCAATTGCCGGATGGAACTGTTTCAGCGTTTTTTCCGCAGCCCTCCTTGCAAAAAAAGCGCACCCGTATACGCCTTTCGGTACACGGGAGCGTTTTTTTGTTGGCCTTAATCAGATTCTATCACTTCGTCCAGCTCCAACAGGGCCTTTACATAGATTTTCAGCCCGTCCAGAAGATACTGAACGCAGACGCCCTCGTCCGCCTGATGCCCGTCGCCCACGCCCTCCGGCAGCTTCAAATCCATCCGATTGGGGCCGAAGGCAACGGCGTTGGGGAGTTCTCTCGCGTAGGTCCCGCCGCCCATGGTGAAGGGTTTCAGGTCCGTATGCAGAACCTCGTTGGTCACACGGGTGATTACCTGTACCGCGGGATGGTCCCCAGGCATATAGCTCGGCGGACTGTTTCTCAGCACCACACACCGGAAGCCGCCCTGTCCCGCCGCGGTGCAGAGACGGCGTTCCACTTCCTCCGGGTCTGCCGTCACCACATACCGGATATTCACGTTCTGACGCAGCTCCCTGCCCTCCAGACGGACCATCCCGCCCACATGGGTCGTATATCCCGACGGCTCGTCACGGAAGTCTATCCCTAGCCCAACGCCGGTATCATCCGCAAACGCCTTCTGCAAAAACGCCAGGGGTTCCGCCGCCCCGCCTTGAAGCAGCCCGCTTTCCAATAACGCGCAGAGCAGCTTTTCCTCCGCGTTCACCGTGTTCTCCGGGAATGCCGCGTGTCCTCCGACGCCATGGGCCGTTACCCGCACCCGGCCGTTCTGTCCTTCTATGGTTATGCCGTCACGGTCCGACAGCGCCGCCCTTGCTTCCTCCAGCGTGCAGTCCAGCTCCGCATACGCCTTGTCCGGCACCATGTTGGACGCCATGCCGGAAAAGAGCGCCAGCAAATTCCCAGGCTCTATGGTCTGTATCAGGTCCGCCTCCAGAATGCCTTTCTCCCCGTTGCAGACCGGCAGTCCCGCGTCCGGCGTGTAGGAAAATGCAGGCGCGGGTTCGCATTCCAGATAGTGCCTTATGTCCTTCATGCCCGCTTCCTCGTTGCAGCCCAGGCATAAAATCAGACTGTGTTTCAGCTTCGGCGCAAGCTCCCGCAGACACATCATCGTATAAAGAGACATAACCGCCGCGCCCTTGTTGTCCATACTCCCGCGGCCAAACAGCACGCCGTCCCGGACAAAGGGCGAGAAGGGGTCAAAGCTCCAGCCGTTCCCCTCCGGCACCACATCCAAATGATTGAATATGCCGATGGAAGAGGATGTGGTCCCTGGTAATACCGCCGTCCCGCAGTAGAAATCATAGTTCCGTGTCCGGAAGCCGCGGCGCTCGCACAGCTCCAGAGCCCGCAGGAGCACTTTCGCACAGCCTTCTCCAAAGGGCCGTTCCGGGCTGTTCGGGTCGTACGCGCTGACGCTTCGGATTCGGATCAGTTCGCAGATATCCTCCAGCATCTGCTCCTTGTGGGCCTCTATCCATTGGTCGATCTGTTCGTCCTTTATCCGGTACATGGATATTCCTCCTTATTTCTCGCTGTCCTGGCACGCCATTTTCTTCTCTCCATAAAATGATTATGCTTCATTCTCCGTAAATTGTCAATTATCAAATCCCCTCTTGTTATGATACCCGTCCGTTCTGGCCGTACACCGGAGCGGCCATAGGATATAATAGAAAAACCACAGGAGCGACCGGCTATGTCCAGGCATACCAGACCGCGCCATATCTCCTTTCTTTATATTATCGTGTCTTTCATGCTGTCACCACCCTCGGTTTCCGCCCAAATGATGTCTGACGACAGGAATCATCCAAAGGAATTCACAGCCTTGCAATACGGGGCGGGATATGGTAGAATGGAACAGAAGGGTAAGCAGAGAGGGGACGGTCCTGTGACGGAGCTGAAAGAAAAACTGGAACTGCTGGACAGGAAAAAGGTCATGATAGCAGTCTGTACGGTTTTGCTGACGGCAGGACTGACAGCGGCGCTGGTCCTGTTTTTCCGGGGCGAACCGGAGGTGCAGGAGGAACCGCTGCCCATAGAGGAACCAGAGCCCCAGGACTGGCTGGTGAGCCGGGAGCAGGTGGAGCGTCTGGCCTATGATGACAGCGTTCTGGGCTATGTAAGCTGGGAATTGTCTGACGAGGCGCTGGCGGACCTGAACCGGGTGCTGACAGAATACGGGATCACAACAGCGGAAGATATCAGTCAGTTTCTTGCGCAGGCGGCGATAGAAAGTCTGGCGGGCACGGCGCTGACGGAATGGGGCGACGAGGAATATTTCCGCGGCCGGGGCTACAGCGAGGGCACCCGGGGGGCTGGCTACCTGCACCTGACCTTCGCGTATGGACAGATGGCGTTTGCGGTATGGCTGATGAAGAAGTATGTCCCGGCGCTGTCTGAGATTGACTATGCCAGTCCCGCCGAACATGGCCGCGATGAAATTTCCAGGACCTATTACGCCGCCTTGCAGACCGCCGCGAATCTGGGTTTGAACGTCTCCGCCTATTCCCGGGTGGTCTACAATGAAAACCAAACCGGCGGACTAACCACAGGCGCGGATTACATAGCTGAAAAATTTGCGTGGGAAAGCGCGGCCTATTTCTGGTATATCAGCGGCGTGAGTCAGTCGTTCCTGAAATTCCCCTGTTCGATGAATACGGACATTGCCTCCAAAATCGTAGGCGGAAGCAACTGGCAGTCCCGCCGGGAAGCCTACGCCGCGTTCTATCCGGTTCTGGCGGAGGCGTTTGAAGAAGAGGCGGCTTAATTTCTGCCCTGCTGGACGGCGCGGAGGGCAGTCACCAGAGCGGGTTCGCCTGCGGGGGAGAGCACGTCGGGGGTGGTGCCGGCTTCCTCACTGCTGGAACCGTCGGGATTCAGGCCGAACATCATGGTATACTGAATCAGAATGCCGCTGTTGGGGAGCCGCATCAGAACGGGGTTCAGGGCGCCGATGCCGTCTCCGCTGGTCTGGGTTCCAACAAGGGTTGCGAAACCGGTGGCCTGACAGAAGACGGAAAAGGATTCGCTGGCGGAATAGACCATAGGCCCTACCAGAAGCCACACCCGGCCATGAAACGCCGCCCGTTCCTCCGCAGGGTCCACATGAAGGGTGCTTTCCACAAAATGCGTCGCGGCGTCCAGACCGTCCCGGTTCAGCTTGGGCAGATCGGGAAGCTCCGCGATGGGATGCAGGTCCGATGGCGCGAAAACGTTGTTGACAAAAGGCCGGTTATTTTCGCTGTCGGCAAGCAGGGCGTAATTGGTACATTCCAGGGGCACGTCCGTCAAAGGCGCAGCCAGAAGATTCTGCCAGTAGCCCTCGCTTCCGCCGCTGTTGTCCGTCAGGTCGATGATAAGATCCGTACAGTCCGCGGCGGCGTTGTAGAATTTCCGGATGGCTTCCGCGTCCTTCTGATAATCGGGGTGGTAATCTGGCAGAAAGCTGTCCACTTTCAGGTAAGCCGTTCCTGTTTCAGGCATCAGGAGGGTATGGAGATTTTCCTGCTGGCTGCCCTCTGACACAGCTACGGTACTGTCTTCATTCTCCAGGGCGTTCAGGTAAGCGTCTAGTTTTTTGTACTGCTCTTCGGACTGCTCCAATAACTCCTTCCAGTGCTCCCGTCCGGTGGTATCCTCGTTTCTGCACCAGTCCAGCATTTCCTGATAATCCCCCGGCTCGATGATCCAAAGATGACCGTAGCTGCCCAGGGTCCAGAGGGTGCTGTAGAGGGCGGAATAGAAGGCGTCGTCGCTGTCGCTCTCTTCGATCATTTTCCGATAACGCTGGAAGATTTCGGCGGAGGAGCGGTCGGGGTTGTCCCGCTCCCGGACGCCCATGCAGAGATAGCTGTCCCCCAGGGTTTTCACAAAATAGTCGTAGTCCTCAAGACGCTGCTCCTGCGTCAGACCCAGGGCGTTGGCAAGGTCGGGGTCCCAGTCCTCCGACGGTGCGGGCGCGGCGCAGGCGGTCAGGGCAAAACAGAGGACCAATGCCAGAATCGTTCGTTTCATCGTTCAGTCTCCTTTTTGTATTCGTCCAGGTCCGCGGCGGGAAATCAGGCGCATATTGTCTGCCTTCTGATTTCTGCCGGGGCGTTATTTTTTGTCTTCCGGAAGCTGAAGAAAGGATAGCGTGAAAATCTTAAAAAATACTCGACAAAAGTCTTAAAAATTTCTTACAATTTTAGAAGCCCGTCGGAAAGGAAACCGTACAGAAGCAACAAAAATGCGTTAAGGGCTTCTCAAATCTTTAATAAATTGTGGAATTATTTTTTTACTGTGCTATAATCTTGCTTGCTATCTTTTGGGAGAATGGAGTGGGACCAAATGAAGAAAATCATTGAGGCGCAGATACCGGAGGAAAAACTGAACCGGCTGGCGACCGTCTTCATCCAGGCGGCTAATGAATTCACAAGCTACATTGTTATTTCCCGGGGCGGGAACAGCGTCAATGCGAAAAGTCTTCTCGGATTCCTCTCGCTGGGTATGAGCAGCGGGGCGCCGATTGAGATTTCCGCGGAGGGGGCTGACGCTGAAAAGGCTCTTGAAACCCTGAGTCATGTTTTGACGGAGCACGCATGAAAAAACCGCGTGCCGGACTGTTGCAGGAGACGGTCCGGCGCGCGGGTTCTTCTTTTTTGCGCGAAAATCTGATACCGAAAAAAGCAGCCCCCAGAGCGTACGCCCCAGGGACTGCCTATTGTTATTGCGGGTCAGAAATTACTTCTTGCTCTCCGCCACGGCAACGGCAACGGCAACGGTCGCGCCGACCATGGGGTTATTGCCCATACCCAGGAAGCCCATCATTTCCACGTGGGCGGGTACGGAGGAAGAACCGGCGAACTGAGCGTCGGAGTGCATCCGGCCCATGGTGTCGGTCATGCCGTAGGAAGCGGGGCCCGCGGCCATGTTGTCGGGGTGCAGGGTCCGACCTGTACCGCCGCCGGAGGCCACGGAGAAATATTTCTTGCCCTGCTCAACGCACTCCTTCTTATAGGTGCCCGCTACAGGATGCTGGAACCGGGTGGGGTTGGTAGAGTTGCCGGTGATGGACACGTCCACGCCCTCCAGGTGCATGATGGCCACGCCCTCGCGAACGTCGTCGGCACCGAAGCAGCGGACGTTGGCGCGCTCGCCCTCAGAGTAACGGGTTTCCTTGACCACCTTCACCTCGCCGGTGCTGTAGTCAAACTGAGTCTGCACATAAGTGAAGCCATTGATACGGCTGATGATCTGCGCGGCGTCCTTGCCCAGGCCGTTGAGGATCACCCGGAGGGGTTCTTTCCGGGCCTTGTTCGCGTTCCGGACGATACCGATGGCGCCCTCGGCAGCGGCGAAGGACTCGTGACCGGCCAGGAACGCAAAGCACTTGGTTTCATCCCGCAGGAGCATCGCGCCCAGGTTGCCGTGACCCAGGCCGACTTTCCGGTCGTCGGCGACAGAACCGGCGATGCAGAACGCCTGGAGGCCCTCGCCGATGGCTTCCGCGGCGTCGGCGGCAGTGGCGACGTTCTTTTTCAGAGCGATGGCCGCGCCCACGCAGTAAGCCCAGCAAGCGTTCTCGAAGCAGATCGGCTGGATGCCCTTTACAATCTCATAGGGGTCGAAGCCGGCGGCCTTGCAGATCTCCCGGCATTCTTCCACGCTCTTGATTCCGTACTGAGACAGGACGGAATTGATATGATCGATTCTTCTCTCGTAGCTTTCAAACAGAGCCATTGTCAATTCCTCCTTTTCTTATTCGTGACGGGGGTCGATATACTTGGCGGCCCCGTCGAACTGGCCGTAGTGACCCTTTGCGGCGTTAAGGGCTTCATTGGCGTCGGTGCCCTTCTTAATGGCGTCCATCATCTTGCCCAGGTTCACGAACTCGTAGCCAATGATCTCATCGTCCTTATTCAGAGCGACGCGTGTAACGTAGCCCTCGGCCATTTCCAGATACCGGGGACCCTTGGCCTTGGTGCCGAACATGGTGCCGACCTGGGAACGCAGGCCCTTGCCCAGGTCTTCCAGGGAAGCGCCGATAGGAAGCCCGCCCTCGGAGAATGCGGTCTGGGTACGGCCATAGACGATCTGGAGGAACAGCTCCCGCATAGCGGTATTGATGGCGTCGCACACCAGGTCCGTATTCAGGGCCTCCAAAAGGGTCTTGCCGATCAGGATCTCGGAAGCCATGGCCGCGGAATGGGTCATGCCGGAGCAGCCCAGGGTTTCCACAAGGGCCTCCTCGATAATACCGTCCTTCACGTTGAGGGTGAGCTTGCAGGCGCCCTGCTGGGGAGCGCACCAGCCGACGCCGTGAGTAAGGCCGGAAATATCCTTGATTTCCTTAGCCTGGACCCACTTCCCCTCCTCGGGGATGGGGGCGGGACCATGGTATGCGCCCTTGGCGACGGGGCACATATTCTGCACTTCGGTGGAATAGATCATAGTCGTCCAATCCTTTCCTTTTTGTCTTCGTTCGGGGCGGGTCCGTTTCCGGAGCCTCCCGGCGCTTCGCACGGCATTATTATATCGGTAATCGTTTACCTTGTCAAGGATGGATATTCATCTGACTGTTATTGGCCGAAACCGGCGGATTCTGTCAGGCTTCTTTCCATTCCTTATGCCGGGAGCGGCACGGGAGAATCTGCCAGCAGAGATTATGCAATTCTGATCCGGTCCGCTTGAAAAGCTGGGAACGCGATGATAAAATATTCTGTATCAACAGCAGGAGGTGGATACAAATGCGCTTCAGAGTATACACGACAGCAGCAGCCGGAAGGGACGGAATCTGCGTAAAATGCCCGAACTGCGGCAGGGCGGCTCTGGTGACGTCAGACGGAGAACAGGCGCGATTCTGCTGCACGTCCTGCGGGCATTCCAGGAAGCGGGTTCTGATGGAGTACGACAATTCCATAGAAAACCACTGCAAATCCTGCGGGCGTTATTACCGGGTACAGGTTCCGGGCAGCCACTTTTCTGTCCTGACGGCAGTCTGTCCATACTGCGGCTTCCGGATGCCGGGACGGGTGCAGAAACGGCTGATCAGCTGCCGCGTCTCCAGTGAGGTCCAGCGAGGCCGGGAGCCATATTTTGGCCTGGAGCTATGGTTTCTGTCGGACTGCGGCGGGAAACTGGTATGGGCATTGAACCGGACGCATCTGTCCAGTTTGATAGACTATCTCAGCGCCGGATTACGGGCAGGACCCTCCGAAGACCCGGCGCCAGGGCTGTCTCAATCGGACCGTCTGCCGAAGTTCATGAAGACAGCAAAGAACCGGAAACGGATAATAAAATGCCTGAAACGGATGCAGAAGCTGTAAAAACCGCAAAATACCGCCGGTCTTACCAGAGGATTCGGGATATTCTCCGGAAGTCCCTATTTCCGGCACCAGATCATTTCGCATTCTTTTTCGCCGGTGTTTTCGTCCAGACCTTCACGCCGGATTTCAAAGCCCTCTCTCAGATAAAAATGGATTGCCCGCTTGTTCTTCTGGTAAACATTCAAGCGCAGTTCTTCTTTTCTGCCCTTTACAAAGTCCAGCAAACGTCTGCCGATTCCCTGTGACTGCGCTTCTCCGGAAACAAAAAGTCCCGCAATATAATCACTGCTCATTCCAACAAAACCCAGTATGTCTCCCCCGTCCTCGCATACATAGATTTCCGATTTCAGAAGCTGTTCTTTTACCGTGTCAAAATGACTCTGCCAGTATTGGGCCGGAACAAAATCATGGGCGGAAATATTGGTAGAAAGCCAGACGCCTGCGACCTGGGCTATGTCCTCTTTCTGAAATTTTCGAATCAGCATAATAAATCTCCGCAAAAAATATCCGGTATCACCAGAGGTCGGTCCAGCCGGAGGACTCGCGGCCGAAGGGTTCGGGGATCTCGCCGGAAGCCTCCATCTCCGCCCGGATGACGGCAGAGGTATCAGGGACGGTATCGGGGCCGTAGTCCGCAAACGCGCCGCTGTCCATCAGAATCGCCCCGGCGCGTTCCATGTCCTCCAGATTCACCCGCTGGATTTCCTCGGTCTGGGAGGAACAGCAGTCCGTCAGAACCAGGGCGTTATATTCCAGGGCAATGGCGTCGTAGCAGGAGGTACGGACACAATTGGGGGTGGTGGTTCCGGCAAGAATCACGGTCCGGATATCCAGCCGCCGGAGAATCAGGTCCAGCTCCGTCTGAAAGAAGGCGCTCCAGCGGGGCTTGATGATGGTATAATCTCCCGGCTGGGGTCGGAGTCCGTCGGGGGCCTGGGCGCTGTTGGGGCCTTGGGAGGCAGGCATACAGGCGCGGCCACCGGCTTTCCAGGCGGCGTAGCGGGTCAGCTCCACATCGCTTCCGTCAGCCCGGTAAATCCGCTTCACAAAGAACACCGGAATGCCCTTCTCACGCGCCAGCGACAGGGCCCGGATACAGGCAGGCACCGTAGACGCCGCGCCCCGGATGCAGTGCCCGCCCTGGGGATTCACAAAGCCGTTTTCCATATCAATCAGCACAAGGGCCGAACGGGTAGGGTTTGCTTTCATAAACAGCAGCTCCTTTCTTGAATCGGGAATTTTCTGACAGTCAGTAGGTAAATGGAATTCCCCGGTTGATCAGGTCCGTCAGAAGCAGGTGACTTTCAGGCATCCACATTCCGGGGCTGTACAATATCGCGCCGTCCTCCGCCAGAAGCTCCATGGACGACAGGGGACCGATTCCGGTGACCGTTGTGGAAATCCGCACCGCCGCAACAGAATCAAAATTGAATTCCGTCACTTTCCCCAGAGGGTTCCGAAGACGGACCCGGTCCCCCAGAATTTCCGCACGCTCCATTTTCACCCATACCAGCCCCACCATCGCCAGCGCCGTAAAAGGCAGCATGAGCAGCACGCCGGGGTCGCCCTGCACCAGCCCGAAAAACAGCATACAGCCCAGCGTAAAGACCAGCAGCGCCGCAAAAATACCCGTAAACAGCGGCGAATGGGTCAGGCGGTAATATTGCGGTATTTCGTCGGGAAGGGTCAGGGAGATATCCTCGCGGCGGGGTCCGGGGCTGAGTATAAAGGCGTTCTGGACAAGGCCGTCCCGTTCCGCGAAGGGCACCCGGCGGCTCCTCAAATCGGCCTGCAAAATATCCATATGCTCCATAGCAACCGAAAGGCGGCACAGCACGCGACCATCCCGGCCTTGAATCAGAATGGTTTCCCGTCCTTTCAGCGCCCGGACGAAAGCGATCTCCGTAAAGGCAAAATCCACCGGTTTCCGCAGCCAGCGCCGGAGGGCCAGCCGTTCGCCGTCTACGGTCAGGGAATTCTTCCGGCTCCTGACAGCCAGCAGAGGACAGACCAGCATCAGCGCCAGAAGCCCCAGGCCCATCAGAACGCCGGCCAGATAAAACCAGAACAGAACGCCCGCCAATTCCGCAAGGGGCTTGAATTCCCAGCCGGCCGCCAGAAGTCCCACGGCACAGACCACGGTCAGGAAAACCGCCAGCGGGGTCAGCAGAATCCAGATAACCCGGTTAGCCTTGGATTCCCGGAGGACATAGCGTTGGGGGATATGGACGGAAATCTGCCGGGTCCGCCCGGTGAACAGGCCGCGTTTTCTCATTGCGTTCCCTCCGTTCTCCGGAAGACGTGGACCCGGAAGGAAATCCGTACCGTCAGCCGTTCCAGCTCCGCCAGACGTTCCGCGCCGGATTTCGGGGTCTTCCAGGCGTAGGGGGTCATATGGAACAGATTCTGAATATCCTCCCGGCTCTCCAGGGTAATCATATCGTCCACCGGTACAATTTCCTGATACGCGAAGCCCTCATAAGGCGTTTCCTTCTCTTCATTGGGGTAGGGCTGGTCGTAGAGAATTTCTTTCAGCTCCCAGAGATGCCCCGGTCCCGGCACCACATAGAGGAACCAGCCGCCGGGCTTCAGGACGCGCCGGAATTCCTCCAGGGCCAGAGGCGAAAAGCAGTTCAGGAGGACATCCGCAGCGGCGCCGGGCAGAGGGAGACGGAAGGAGGACGCAACGGCAAATTCAATTTCCTTTGCCCGTTTTGCCGCCGTCCGGAGGGCGAATTTGGAAATATCCGTGCCGGCCATAAGAGGCGCGCGGCCCGCTTCCCGGAGAGCCTGATACACTCCCGCGGTGTACCAGCCCTCGCCGCAGCCCGCGTCCAGAATCACCGGGGATTTGACGGGACAGGACAAAATCTGACAACAAAGGGTATTCAAAAGAGGCCGGTAATACCCCTTGGACAGGAATCCCCGCCGGGCCGCCACCATCTCCCGGTCGTCCCCCGGAAGAGCGGAATGCTTCTGATTGGGCGGCAGGAGATGCACATAGCCCTCTTTCGCGATGTCAAAGCTGTGACGGCCCGGGCAGACGTAAGCGCCGCCGTTCCGGGACAGAGCCGCGCCGCAGAGGGGACAGCAGAACAGACTCATACCGTCCCTCCTTCCGTCACGTCGTTGATCCACTTCCCGCTGCCGACCCGCCAGACGCAGAAGGGGAATTTGACCAGATTTTCCAGCTGCATGGACAGAACAATGGGCCAGACGCCTGTTTTCAACACCAGCGCGGTCAAGGCCGTTACAGGCAGACAGACCAACCATAGGGGCGCGTTGTCCAGGACGGTGGACCAGATCACATCGCCGCCGCCCCGGAGGATGCCGACAATCGCGGAGGTGGAGCAGGCATGGAAGGGAAAGAAGAGGAAGTTCGCCACGGCCAGGGCAAAGGCAATCGCGGCGGATTCATCGTAGAGCTTGAACATCGGGAAGACCACCGGCACGAAAAACACCGGCGTCAGAATCAGGCAGATCAGTCCCAGCACGCCGCCCACCAGGATTGTGAACCACAGCAGCGCCCGGCCCAGGTCCAGAACGAACGCGTGACGCTTCCCCTCGCCGATGGCCTTGCCCAGAATCACCGCCGTAGCCGAACCAAGACCAAAGCAGACCACCAGAAGCACCCGGTTCAGATTGCCCATAACCGCGTTGGCCGCCAGCATTTCCACGGAGTTGTCCGTATAGCCCAGGATCACCGTCAGCAAAGAGTTCCCCAGTCCCCAGACGGCCTCGTTCAGCACCACCGGGGAGGCGTATTTCAAGAACTTCCGCACCATCCCAAGGCCCGGGCGCAGAAATAACGGTATCTCCAGCGGGATGGTCTTACTCCGCAGGGCGCAGATCACGCAGATCACGAATTCGCTGATCCGGGCCAGCAGGGTAGCAATGGCCGCACCCGCCACGCCCAGCGCCGGGAAGCCGAAATGCCCGAAAATCAGCAGGTAATTCAGGCCGGTGTTCAGGATGGTGGAGAATCCAAAGAGCTTCATTCCAAAGCTGGGGTTCTCCACGGACCGCTGGGCACTGGCATAAATGGACGAGAGCATATTGAACACAAAGGCAAAGCCAATAACCCGCAAATAAGGCGCGCCCAGCAGAGACAGGTCGTGACGGTTGGACAGCAGATCCATCACCTGCACGGGAAACAGGAAGAAGACCGCGGCCAGTATCAGGGTCAGCCCGCCGCCAATGATGCAAGCTACCCCCAGCGCCCGGCTGATGCTCTTCACGTCGCCCTTGCCCCAGTATTGGCTGATGAGAATCCCAAGACCGCTCTGAACGCCGAAAATGATGCTGATAAGTATAAAAACCGGTACGTTGGCCGTAGTGACCGCCGCCATTTCCTCATTTCCAAGCTGGCTGACCATAAAGGTGTCAATCAGCCCCAGAGAAAAGGTTATCAGATTTTGCAGCACCATCGGCAGGGATAAACAGAAGAGCCGTTTATAAAAGCCCGGTTCTCGCTTCAGAATATTCACAAGACAAAAACCACCTTTCTTACATCAGGAATGAGGAAACTGGTGAATCAGAAACCAAAATCATTCTCAACCCTTGATTCCCCGATATCACAGCAGCATGGGACAGCGGCTGTCGTGGTGCTTCCGGATGGCATCCGCGCAGGCGTCTATATCGGCTTTCGTGACGGCGGGCCCGAAGCTGAGCCGTATGACCCCGGAGGCTGTCCGTTTCGGCAGTTTCAGGGCGGCAATGACATGGCTGGGCTTCCCCTGATGACAGGCGGACCCGGCGGAGACACAGATGCCCTGACTGCCCAGATCATTGACAATATTCTGACTGGGCCAGCCCGCAAGAGAGACGGAGAGGATATGGGGAGCCGCGCCGTTTCCCACAAAGTGCAGGTCCGGGATGGCAGAAAGTTTTTCTATCGCATAGGCTTTCAGTTCACAAAGATGCCTTTGGTCCTCCAGGCGGCTGTCCATACGAAGCTCCGCGGCCTTGGCAAAGCCTGCAATCTGCGCCGTGGCTTCCGTGCCGGCCCGGACGCCTCCCTCCTGTCCTCCGCCGGGAAGCAGCGGGCGGGGATTCCGGACGCGCGGCCCGATGTACAGCGCGCCGATTCCTTTGGGGCCTCCGATTTTATGGGCGGAAACGGAGATCAGGTCCGCGCCCAAATCCCTGGCCGAGAACGTCAGGAAACCCTGCACCGCGTCGGTATGCAGGAGGGTTTTGGGATTTTTTGCCGGCAGTCCTTCCGCAATCTCGCCGACAGGAAAAATGGTCCCCAATTCGTTGTTCACCAGCATAACCGAAACCAGCGCGGTATCCGGACGGACGGCCTCGAGAACCTGTCCGGCTGTTATATTCCCCTGGCCGTCCGGAAGCAGGCGGGTGACCTCGTACCCGTCCTTCTCCAGCCACTTGCAGCACTCCAGAACCGCGCTGTGCTCTACGGCGGTGGTCACAATATGCCTGCCCGCGTGCCGGTTCTGCCAGAGCGCCGCACGAATGGCCCAGTTATCCCCTTCCGTGCCGCAGGATGTAAAATAAAGCCGCTCCGGAGGACAGCCCATTGCGGCGGCAACGATTCCCCGCCAGCCCTCCAGACGCTTTTTCATCTCCAGGCCAAAGGGATACTGGGCGCTGGGATTCCCATACTGCTCTGTCAGAACGGCATACATGGCGTCCGCCGCGGCCCGGGGCATGGGCGCGGTGGCGGCATAATCGAGATAAATCATGGTCCCTCCTTTCCCCAGGGGCTTGCCCTGACGGGAAAATCCAAGTATAATAGACAAGTCTCATCATTATACAAAAAAGAATCAGAAAGTGCAAGGAGAATCATGAGAGTTGCAATTGATACGCTTGGCTGTAAAGTCAACCAATATGAAACCCAGGCCATGGAGCAGCTTCTGCGGGAACGCGGCCACGAAATCGCGCCCTTTTCCGGAGACGCGGACGTATATGTAATCAACAGCTGTTCCGTCACCGCCGCCAGCGACCATAAATCCCGGCAGGCCGTCCGCAGGATACGCCGGGAGCATCCCGAAGCGCTGGTGGCCCTCTGCGGCTGCTACGCCCAGACCCATGCCGATGAAGCCCATACCCTAAAGGCGGACGTGCTCTCCGGTTCCGGCGACCGTCAGGGCTTTATCCGGCTTCTGGAGCAGGCGTGGGCGGGGAAGCAGAGCCGGGACCCAGACGCCGTCCGGACCCCGCTGGAATCCATCGACGTGTCCGCCAAACGAAAGCAGTTCGAGACCCTGCCCGCCGGAGGCCTGGGGGCGCGCACCAGAGCTATGCTGAAGGTGGAGGACGGGTGCGCAAACTTCTGCTCCTACTGCATCATTCCCTATGCCAGAGGCCCGGTGCGCTCCATGCCGCTGGAGGAAGCCGCGGTGCAGGCGTCGAAGCTGGCCGCGGAGGGCTACCGTGAAATTGTGGTGACGGGCATCGAGATTTCCAGCTGGGGCCGGGAGCTTCATATCGGCCTGACGCTGATCGATTTGCTGGAGACAATCCGAAGCGCCGCGCCGGGTGTCCGGATTCGCCTGGGGAGCCTGGAACCCCGGACCATTACCCCGGAGTTCTGCCGCAGGGCCGCGCAGATCCCGGAGCTTTGCCCGCAGTTCCATCTGTCCCTCCAGAGCGGCTGCGACGCCACCCTCAAGCGCATGAACCGCCGCTACAATACCGCCCGTTATCTGGAGTCCGTGGCAATGCTGCGGGAATCCTTCCGGCGGCCGGCCATCACCACCGATCTGATCACCGGATTCCCCGGCGAGACGGAGCAGGAATTTCAGGACACCCTGGACTTTATCCGCCGCTGTGATTTCGCCCGGATGCACATCTTTCCCTATTCCTCCCGGCCCGGCACCCCGGCGGCGGCCATGCCCCAGCTCCCTAAGGAAGTGCGGGAAGCCCGTGCCCGCCGCGCCACTGCCGAGGCCGAACAGATGCGCAGGGCTTATCTGGAGGGCTGTACCGGCGAGGTCCACAGCGTCCTCTTTGAACAGCCCCGTGACGGCGGTTTCTTCGGCCACGCGGAAAATTACTCCGGCGTGCTGGTACAGGCCGGGAACCTGCGGAATCAGACGCGCTCTGTCCGCATTGCCGGGACTGACGGTCATATACTGTTCGGAGAATTGGAGGCCCGCCGTTGAAAAGCCATTTCTTTGCCTACGTCTCCCGGATGCGTTTTATACAGCGCTGGGCCCTGATGCGGAACACAGCCCCGGAGAACGTACAGGAGCACAGTCATCAGGCGGCGGTGCTGGCCCATGCGCTGGCGGTGATCCGGCGGGAGAAATTCGGCGGGACCATTGACCCCGGCATGGCGGCGGCCGCGGCTTTGTTCCATGACGCCAGCGAAATCCTCACCGGCGATCTGCCCACCCCCATCAAGTACGATAACCCCGCCATCCAGACCGCTTACAAGGACGTGGAGGCCGTCGCGGAAGCCAAGCTGCTGGCCATGCTGCCGGAGGAGCTGCAAGCCGCGTACCGTCCCCTGCTGATCAATACGGACCCCGAACTGGAAGCCCTGGTGAAGGCCGCCGACAAGCTCTCCGCCCATATCAAATGCCTGGAAGAACTGAAAGCCGGAAACAACGAATTCCGCGACGCCGCCCAACAGACCCGGGAAGCCCTGGAAGCCTGCCGCCTGCCGGAGCTGGACTATTTCCTGGAGACCTTTCTGCCCAGCTTTTCCCTGACCCTGGACCAGCTGAAATAGGACGGACAACAAAAAAACAAGAATCAAAAAAGTTTTGTAAAATCCGGAACTTTTCTCCAATCCTTTTCGTCCAAATAAATATCTCGTATCTCTTAATCTCATGTCTCTGATCTGAAAAGGGGGATTCTTATGAAGAAACTGCTCTCCATGCTGCTGGCCCTGACGCTGCTGTGCGCCCTGGCCATGCCTGCCGCCGCGGAGGACACAAGCGCCCGCCTGGAAAAGGTGACCCAGGCTGTGAAAACACGTCTGGACCTGGACACCGAGGCCTATGAGGACTTCCAGGGGGAGTGCTACGACGAAGAGCTTGCCGCCATCTGGTACCTCCGCTGGCAAAACGGCCCCAATGATTCCACCCTGTCCATCGAAGCCCTGGAGGACGGGACCATCATCAGCTACCGGGTCAATACCGACGACGCGGTTCCTGTTTATTGGCGCGGAGACCTGCCGAAATTCCCCGAAAAACAGGACGCGTCCGCCGACCGGGAAACTGCGGAGGCGTTCCTGAAAAAGGTCCTGGCCGCCAACGAGACCGCGTCTTTGAAGAACCGGGAAAATATGGACAGGCTGAACAGCACCAGCAGCTATTTCAACGGCGAAATTCTTCTGAACGGGGTTTCCTCCCCTATGACCTGCAATATCACCGTAGAGAACGGCAAGGTGGTCCGTTTCAGCCGGGGCGTGCAGGCGAACACGTTCCTGGGCGCGGTCCCAGACCCTAAGGCTGCCGCAGACCAGGCCAAGGCGTCGGCGGAGCTGCGGGAGAAACTGGCGCTGCGGCTGGCCTACGTCGGGGCTGACGGCGAGGAAAACCAGGCCGTCCTGCGCTACCTGCCGGAAACGGATCTGCATACCTTTTATGTAGACGCCCATTCCGGTGAGGTTCTGGATATCACCGAGCTGGAAAAGGGAATGCGCTATAACGGTTTTACCAAAAACTCCATGGCCGAAGACGCCGCCGCCGCTCCTATGGCAACAGCGAGCGGAGGCGACCGTGGGATGTCCGCCGCAGAACAGGCCGGAGTGGAAAAGCTGGTCGGGGTGCTTCCCACGGAAAAGCTGGACGCGTCCCTGCGGGCTGTGGCGGCTTACGGTCTGAACGGCTATACGCTGGCTTCCACCTCCTACACGCTGGAGACGGATTATACGGCCACTCCCATTGCAAAGGATGCGGGCGGGGAAGAGGAACGCACACCTGTCTGCCGTCTGCGTTACGTCCTTGCGGCGGAAAAATCGGACAAGGTCGAACCTTCGGAGGACGCCGTTAAGAGCCGGACCTTTACCGTGGACGCCCGCACCGGGGAAGTCCGTCAGATGTACTCGTCCACTCCTTGGGGCCGGGACGCCGTGCTGACGGAAGCCCAGGCCCGTGAGAAAGCGGAAGCCTTTGTGAAGGAGTTCGCGCCGGGCAGGACTGTCACGCTCAAGAAGTCCGAAAACGATGGGGAGAGCAAAGCGCCTTACTACTCCTTCTCCTTCTCCCGGGAGGTCAACGGCTATCCCTTCGAGAACAATTACTACAATATCGCCATTGACAATCAGGACGGCTATATCTACGCGCTGAATTACACCTGGAATGAAGATATGAC
The DNA here is from genome assembly GCA_910577405.1 of uncultured Oscillibacter sp. GTDB lineage: Bacteria > Bacillota > Clostridia > Oscillospirales > Oscillospiraceae > Oscillibacter. Next base: position 89,096 of record CAJTMG010000003.1, read on the forward strand.
CTTTGAGAGTCCCGAGGGCGTGATTACCCCCGCCGCCGCCAGAAACGCCTGGGCCGATACCTACGAGGTGAAGCTGGCATACCGTCTCGTACCCCAGGCTCTGGACGGCAAGGAGCCCGTGCAGGCCCTCCTGATCGCTCAGGGTGTGAAGAGCTTCTACGGCCTCCGCCTGACCTACGCCCTGAGCCGTGAGGATTACTGCCAGGGGATCAGCGCTAAGACCGGAGAGCCCGTTTATCCTGAAAAGAGCGCCGTTAATGAGGAAATTTCCTACACCGATGTAAAGGGCCATTCTGCGCAGGCGGACATCGAGAAGCTGGCCCGGTACGGCATTGGCTATGCGTCTTCGGAGTTCCGGCCCGGCAAGGGGATGACCCAATGGGAGTTTGTCTGTCTGCTTGCCAGCACCGAGGGCCAGCGTCTGGACCCCGCCGCCGCCAGCAAATCGGAACGGGATTCCGCCTATGGAACCGCGTACAGCCTGGGCGCCCTGACCCGCGCCGAACGCTCCGACGAATCCCCACTTACCCGCGGCGCGCTGGTAAAGATGCTCCTGAACGCCGCCGGTTACGGTCCCGCCGCCAGACTGAGCGGAATCTATACCTGCTCGTACAGCGACAAGGCTTCTATCCCTGCCGGTGACCTGGGCTATGCCGCTATCGCTCAGGCTTTGGGAATGGCAAAGGACACCTACGGCGCGACCCGCAACGCCAGCCGTGCCGACGCCGCTTCCATGCTCTGCCGTATCCTGGAAAGAATCTGATCAACCGGCTGACCTCATATCCCCGCCGCCTGCCTGTCTTCCTTGATGGGCAGGCGGCTCCTTTGTCCCGTGTCATATGCCCCCCTGACGGTCTCTCTTTGCGCGTTTCGCTGGTATATTTATGATAAATTTGAAATTTCCGGGAATAATTTTCGATTTGTGGCAAATGCAACTAGATAAGTTGGCCGGATACTGGTATACTATAGAATAATCCCAAATGAGGGGAACGGAAGATTCCTGATTCTAATTTAAGGAGGAAATATCATATGAAAAAATGGGTTTGCCCTGTCTGCGGTTATGTTCACGAGGGAGATACCCCCCCTGAGAAGTGCCCCCAGTGCGGCGTCGCGGGTTCCAAGTTCACCGAGCAGAAGGCTGATATGACCTGGGCCGCCGAGCACGTCGTAGGCGTCGGCAAGACCTTTGGCGCGGACGTTCCCGCCGAGGCGCAGAAGGAAATCCTTGACGGTCTGAACGCCAACTTCACCGGCGAATGCACCGAAGTCGGTATGTATCTGGCCATGGCGCGGGTGGCTTTCCGGGAGGGTTATCCCGAAATCGGCCTGTACTGGGAAAAGGCTGCCTACGAAGAAGCCGAACACGCCGCCAAGTTCGCGGAACTGCTGGGCGACGTGGTGACCACCAGCACCAAGAAGAATCTGGAGCTGCGCGTGGAGGCCGAGAATGGCGCTACCGCCGGTAAGTTTGCTTTGGCGAAGCTGGCCAAGCAGTATAACCTGGACGCAATCCATGACACCGTGCATGAGATGGCCCGGGACGAGGCCCGCCACGGCAAGGCGTTCAAGGGCCTGCTGGAGCGTTATTTCGGCTGAGCGCAAGTCACGGGCGCGCTCTGACTGGCGATACCGGGAGTCCTCTATGCGGCTTTCTTGATTCTCCTTCTCCGGCACAGAAGAACTGACAATATCTGGTGTTTTCACATTGTCTTGTTATGTTTATGAAACGCTTGAGAATCACGTCTGTGGCGGTGGATTTTTCGAGAGGGAACATGGAGAAAGAGGCGGCAAAATGTATTCCCTGGCAAAAATGCGGATTAACTGTGACCATACCGGGAATCCTATGTCTGGTTGGACAGTGCATTTACAGCCGTTGGGTAAAGAAGAGGGCTGAAAACACTGCCAGCCAGTACCAGGTTGAAATCATCCGGCTTATCATTGGAGGAAACTATGGATAAATATGTCTGCCCCTGCGGATACGTCTATGATCCTGCCGTGGGAGATCCCGACAACGGCGTCGCCCCCGGCACTCCCTGGGAACAGGTTCCCGAGAGCTGGGTCTGCCCCGTCTGCGAAATGGGCAAGGAAGTCTTCGAGAAGGAATAATCGAAAAAAGGGAGCTGGCCGTCAGGCTGGCTTCTTTTTTTGACAAGCTGAAAAAACGCCCGAAGGCTGTTAAAAGCCTCCAGGCGCGGCGGGATTCAGTTTCCGGCAGCTTTGGGCCATTCGTAGGGCTTATAAGTAGAAGTCAGGACCCTTTCAAACACGGGCGAGTCAGGGGCTTCAACGCGGCGCAGGATCTCCTCCCCGGCGGCCAGACCGATTTCCTCCACAGGCTGGACAATCTGGTCTACCTGCTGGTAATAAAGATTGTAAGATTGGACATTATAATCCACGAAGCTCACCAGCATCAGATTCTGACTGAGCATGAGATCCTTTTGACGCAGGTAGGCGATAATCACGGAGGCCATCAGACCCTGACAGACGATAATGCCGTCGCAGTTCTGGGAGAGGAGCTGGTCCAGACAGGCAGGCGCGCTGCTCTCCATGGAATCGCCGTAGCTGATCAGGGCCTCGTCGCAGTCCAGCCCGCAGTCAGCCACAGCCTCCCGGTAAGCGGAAACGCGCTCCTTGGTGGTGGACAGTCTGGGCAGCCCGGCAATCAGGCCCACCCGTTTGCAGCCCTTGGCGGACAGACGGCAGACGCTGCGGTAAATCGGCTGGAAGTTGGACACGCTGACGGAGGGGAATTTCTTTGTCTCAAAGTTCCGGTCCACCAGCACCACCGGGAACCCGGCGGGAATCAGAGAGTCAAAATGCCGGAAGTCGTCCATGGTGCTGGCCACCAGAAGCCCGTCCACCAGTCCCGCGGTCAGAAGGCGCAGGTTGGTTTCCTCCCGCTCCACGTTCTCCTTGGTGTTGGCAATAATCAGATGATAGCCTTTTGTCGAAAGATAATTCTCTGCGGATTCAATAATGGTGCCGAAAAATTTATTGGAGATATCCGGCACAATAAAGCCGATGGTCTTCTTTTTCCCCGTGCGGAAGCTCCGGGCAGAGGCGTCCGGCGTATAGCCCAGCTCGGCAATGGCGCGGTAAACCCGGTCCTTCGTTTCGCCGGAGACGTAGCGGGTGCCGTTGATGGTATGGGAGACGGTGGCAGTGGAGACGCCCGCAAGTCTGGCCACGTCGCTGATGGTTACTTTCATGGTGCCGTCCTTTGCGTAAAAAATATTCTGGTTGCGCAATTGCAGACCACGCCCAGTATAGGACCTTTTCCGCCGTTCGTCAAGGGCCTTTTTCTCCCTCCGGAAACGGATTCCTGAATTTTTTATGTTTATTATTAAAAATTCACAATTCCGCCAACCAATTGTTATTTGAAATGACAGTTGCGAAGACCCTGTCAATGTGTTACCATATTGCCTGTGAAACAGCAAAGCAAATCGTTTACGCAATCGTTTTTGCGGTACGTCTCTGTACCTGAGTTACTGAAAGGAGTTTTGTAACAATGAAAGCGAAAATCGGTATCAATGGCTTTGGCCGTATTGGCCGTGTCGTCTTCCGCGCCGCTCTGGGCCGGGACGATGTCGAGGTTGTTGCCATCAACGACCCCTTTATGAATCCTGAGTATATGGCCTATATGCTGAAGTATGACAGCGTACACGGCCGCTTCAACGGCGAGATTTCCTATACCGCCGACAGCCTGGTTGTCAATGGCAAGGAGTTCAAGGTCCTGACCGCGATGAACGTTGCCGAGATTCCCTGGGCCTCTGTGGGCGCTGAGTATATCTGCGAGTGCACCGGCAAGCATCTGAGCAAGGACCTGTGCCAGGGCCATATCGACGCCGGCGCAAAGCACGTTGTCATGGGCGCTCCCTCCAAGGACGACACCCCGATGTTCGTTATGGGCGTCAACAATCAGAAGTACACCTCTGATATGACCTTCGTGTCCAACGCATCCTGCACCACCAACTGCCTGTCCCCCATCGCCAAGGTTCTGAACGAGAACTTCGGCATCATTGAGGGCCTGATGACCACCGTTCACTCCGTGACCCCCACCCAGAAGCTCCTGGACGGCCCCTCTATGAAGGATTGGCGCGGCGGCCGTGCGGCTACCGGCAACATCATCCCCTCCTCCACCGGCGCGGCCAAGGCTGTGGGCAAGGTTATCCCCGAGCTGAACGGCAAGCTGACCGGCATCTCTATGCGCGTTCCTACTCTGGACGTGTCCGTGGTTGACCTGACCGTTCGTCTGGAGAAGCCCGCATCCTATGAGGACATCTGCAAGGCGATGAAGGCCGCTTCCGAGGGCGAGCTGAAGGGCGTTCTGGGCTACACTGACGAGGACGTGGTTTCCTCCGACTTCCTGGGCGATCCCCGCACCTCCATCTTTGACAAGAAGGCCGGCCTCTCCCTGACCGATAACTTCGTGAAGGTCGTTTCCTGGTACGACAACGAATGGGGCTATGCCAACAAGATGGTCGAGCTGATTGCCTATATGTTCTCCGTGGACAGCAAGCAGTAATTCCAACAATCAAAGATCCCGCTGGTTTTTTCGCCGGCGGGTTCTTTTTATGCCCCTGTTTCGTTGCCGGAAGCTCCCCGCCCATCAGCGCTGTCATTTTGTACCGCAATGAAATGCGTAAGGAGAAGGGAGGTACCGGTCTTGTTCAGGCATAAAAACTGGACTCCTGATAAAATGAAAGTCTGGAATCATTCACGCCCACAGCCTGCAAATAAACGTTTGATTGTGTTGTCTTGTTTTTGCCGCCCGATTCCGTCCCGTTACATGGGAAGACGGCCGCTGAATCCGTGCGGGAGGGCGCTTTTGACGGAAAACGGGCTGTAGACGGCGCGGCAATCCATACGGCGGCAAGGGATTCAGGGTTTTTGGAGAAAGTTTTGGAGAAAGTGAAATTTTCTGTTGCCATTTGGGAAAGAATATAGTAAAATAGATAGCAAGTCCTCCGTAGGCCGCTGCGGAGCCGGTCTTACGCAATGAATGCCCGTGAACCATGTCAGGCGGGGAACCGAGCAGCATTTAGCGGGAAGTTTCATGTGCCGTGAGGGTGCCGGCTCTGTGGCAGCGTACGGAGGACGTTCTATGGGAGTGAGGAATGAGGATTTTGGAAGGAGGCTGTCCGAAATTCCCGGTTCCTGACTCCTTAATCCATATCAGACAGCCAGAACAGGAGGGGTACGGTGTATCAGGCGCTCTATCGGAAATGGCGTCCGAAGGTCTTTTCCGACGTGATCGGACAGCCCCATATTACAGAGACGCTCCGGCGGCAGGCAGCGGAGGGACGCATCTCCCACGCCTACCTCTTCACAGGCACCCGGGGCACGGGGAAGACCACCTGCGCCAAGATTCTGGCCCGGGCAGTGAACTGCGAGCATCCTGTGGACGGGGACCCCTGCGGCGTGTGCGCGGCCTGTACGGGCATTGAGCGGGGCGGTTCCATGGACGTGCTGGAGCTGGACGCGGCTTCCAACAGCGGCGTGGACCAGGTGCGGGCGCTGCGGAGCGAGGCGGTCTATTCCCCGGCCAAGGTGAAAAAACGGGTCTATATTATCGACGAAGTCCATATGCTCTCCGACGCCGCTTTCAACGCCCTTCTGAAAATTATGGAGGAGCCGCCGGAGCATCTGATGTTTATTCTGGCCACTACGGAGGTCCATAAGATCCTGCCCACCATACTCTCCCGATGCCAGCGGTTTTCTTTCCGGCGGATTCCCCCGAAGATTATCGCCCAGCGTCTGGAGTATGTGGCGGAACAGGAAGGAATTGACCTGCGGCCTGACGGTTCGGAGCTTCTGAGCCGGTTGGCCGACGGCGCTCTGCGGGATGGATTGAGCCTGCTGGACCAATGCGCCGCGCCGGGTGGGGCCATTGACGCCGCCGCCGTGCTGGATGTGCTGGGCCTGGCCGGGAATCTCCAGACTGCCCGTATAATGGAGTCAATCCTGAAACGGGACGCTCAGGACGCTCTGACCCAGCTGGACGGACTGTATAACAACGGCAAGGATATGGGTGCGGTGCTCTCCGAGCTGTCGTCCCTGACCCGGGACCTGCTTCTGCGGAAAACGGCTCCCGAGGGCGGCGCGGAACTGCTCTCCGGCGGCTACGACACGGCTTTGCTGGACAGGCTTGGGCAGGGCGTGCCGGGGACCCGGTTCCTGTACTTTGCGTCAACCCTGCAAAAGGCGGCGGCGGAGCTGTACTATAGCGCAAACCGCCGTCTGGATACTGAACTCTGCCTGCTGCGGCTCTGCGACGAATCCCTCTCCGGTGACCTGACGGCCCTGGCTGCCCGCGTCCGGAGATTGGAGGACGCCCTGACATCTGGCGTTCTTCTCCCCGGCTCTCCCAGAGGCGTCCGGCGGCAGGAAGAGACAAAAACAGAATCCGTACCAAAACAAAAACCAGCGTCAGGACCCAGCCCGGAACCAGCGCAGGAGCGCAGGCCGGAAGCAAAACCCGAACCGGCACCAGAGCGCAGGCCGGAAGCAAAACCTGAACCGGCACCGGAGCGCAGGCCGAAAGCAAAACCTGAACCAGTACCAGAGCGCAGGCCGGAAGCAAAACCTGAACCGGCACCGGAGCGCAGGCCGAAAGCAAAATCAACCCCTAAACCGAAAGCAAAACCAGTACCCCAGCCAATGCCGGAGGAGATAGACCGTCCGCCCTGGGAGCTGATGGAACCGCCGCCGGAGAAAACGATGGAACAGCCGCCTTGGGAGCTGATGGAACCGCCGCCGGAGAAAACGACGGAACAGCCGCCCTGGGAGCTGATGGAACCGCCGCCGGAGGAAACGACGGAACAGCCGCCTCGGGAGACGATCGAGCCGCCGGACGAGCTGCCCTGGGAGATGAAGGCCCCAGCGCCGCCAAAGCCGGAAAGCTCCGCGGTTCCAAAGCCTGCTGTATCCGGCGCAGCAATACCCGTACCCGCGGAGGAACCCGGCAGCGCGCAGGTGGTGTCGGGCAGCTGGTGGCCGGGGGCGGCGGAGAAGTGCAAGAGCCGGGTTTCGCCGATGTACCGGGCGTTTCTGAATTGCTGCGCCGGCGTTCTGGAGGACAGCGTGGTGGTGATTTACGCCCCGGATGAGATCACGGCAGGGCGTCTGGACAACGAGCGGATTCGGACGGTCCTGCTGGAGGAAGCGCAGGAGGCCCTTGGCAAAACGGTGATTTCCCGCCTGATATTCCGGGTAGGGAATCCGCCCATAGGGTCCCCGGAGGAAAATTTCAAGGCTTTGCTGAAGAATTTCGGCGGCCAATACGATAATGTGGAGTTTACTTGACAGAAAGGAGCAACGATCATGGGATACAGTGCCCGCCGTGGATTTAACAGCGGCAGCATGAAGGCCACCGGCGCGCAGCGTCAGGCGGAGGTCCAGCAGAAGATCACACAGATGCAGGAGGCCATGAACACCGCGCAGGAAGAGGTAGAAGCAAAAACCTTTACGTCCAGCGCAGGCGGCGGAGTGGTAACGGCAGTGGCCAGCGGAAAAAAGGAGCTGGTGTCGATCACCATCAAGCCGGAGGCCGTGGACCCGGAGGACGTGGAGATGCTTCAGGACCTGGTGGTTTCTGCGGCCAATGAAGCCCTTCGTCAGGCGGGAGAGGCCATGGACCAGGCGATGGACAACGTAACCGGGGGACTGGCAAGCAATCTGAATCTTGGCGGCATTACCATCTGAGCGGGAATTTCCGGGAATCAGGAGTGGAAATCGGGATCATGTGATTTCCTCCTGGTTCCCATTTTTATAGCAGAGCCGGGAGTGATGCGAAAAGAACAGCTTTGCGGTTGTAACAAGAGAGAAAGGAGGCGTGCAAATGAAAAAAAGGCTTCTGGGGCTGATTATGGCGATGCTTCTGACCCTGACGGCCTGCGGCGGACCGGAGGTGCTTCCGGATTCAGAGGAGCCTCAATCGGATGGCCCGGTGATTGCTTACGTGCCCTTGGACGACCGGCCGGACAATATGGAGCGGGTGGAATATCTGGCGGCGTCTCTGGGGTATCAGCTGGCGATGCCGGAACCGGACCTGTACCGCACGCGTCTGGACGGTCAGCCGAAGAATGAAAACGGAACCCAGTGCGGCGACCCATGGCAGCTGGTGCAGTGGGTCCTGGCCCAGGAGGAAGCTGGCTGTGACCGCTACATTCTCTCCCTGGACCAGCTCCATTCCGGAGGGCTGGTGAATTCCCGCTCCGAGACTTCCTTTGAGACGGCCCTTCCCAACGGCGGTATTATCGAAACCGTTCTGCTCCTGGAGGACCTCCTGACGGCGCTTTCCGGAGGCGGGAATACCGTCTGGTTACTGGACAGCGTGATGAGGCTTGCACCTACAGTAGGCTATCGGGAGGGCTCCCTGGAGATGTACAACTGGATACGGGATTTCGGAACGCGTCCCCGGAAGACCCTGACAGGAGAGGAGCTGACCATAGAGAACATCTGGGAGAGCTACTGGCAGGGACCCAATCAGGAGGACCTCTATCTGGAGACGGCAGAGGCTATGGGTGCCGTCAGCGCGGATGAGGTCTATGGCCCGATGCAGAATGTGGATGACAGCATGGCTTCCCGGCAGCGGAAACTCCTGCTCACTGACGGCGTGCAGAAGCTTCTGAGCCAGCCGGGTTTTGAGGGCTTCCGGCTGCTGATTGGCATTGACGACTCTTCTCTTGAGGACTGCATTCAGAAAAACGAGATCGCCTATCTGCGGCAGGGCTTACGGGATGGCGACTGGCTGCTTTCCGGCGTGGACGATCTGGCGTTCAAGGCTCTGGCGCGGCTGTACCTGGACGATTCCGGCTGGACGGGCGCGGGGGCCGCTGTGCGTTACTACGGCGATTCTGAACACGAGCCTGCCTGCGATTACGATTTTCAGCCCCTGACGGAAATCATGGCGGAGCATTTCGCATTCTTCGGCCTGACGGAACAGAAGGACGCGGCGCTGCAAGTCCTGGTCCTGACCCAGCCTGCGGGAGAGGGACAGAAGGCTTCCTATTACAACGCCCTGATTGCGGATCTGAACGCCTGCCGGAAGGACCGCCGTCCCGTGATCCTGATCGACGCGGGAAACGGGCGCTACGGAACCGCCTTCCACGACGCTCTGACGAGGGAAACCGAGCTGGGCTGGCTGTTGAGCTACGCGGGCTTTCTGGACATGGCCATCGTCACGGGCACCGCGTTAAGCCATGGCGTCGCCCGGTACGCGGTACTGCAAAGAGGCGGCGGGGACCAGGCCATGGAGCGGGGCTTTGCGCGGACCCTGGCGGACAGTATCCTGAAAGATTTCTGTTACAAGAACGTGGTACGGGAAGAACTGCTGGCCTACGTGCGGAACGACCTGGGCGGCGACCCCAACAACTTCTGGACCCCCGACGTGGACCGAAACGCTATTCTTTCCCGGCTGGAATCGGGTATGGACGCCGCTGTAAAAGATGTCGTGCGGAATCTCACCCAGAGCAAGCTGCTGACGGACTTGTCTCCATCGCTCCTCTCCGCCCCCGCGCCGTACAAGGAGGGGGACTGGTGCGCCATCGCTCTGACGGACTACGGTTTCCCCTGGGACCGGGCCTTTGAAATCAGCATGAAAATCCAGCTTGGGTCCTTCCCGCAGTCCCAGACGGAATAAAACGTAAAACCACCGTCCATCAACCTGGGCGGTGGTTTTGATCAGCAAAGATAAACTGCCGCCCTCAATGTAAAGAGGACGGCAGCTTCATCATCTATCAAAGCTGTTTCACGGTATAATAGACAGCCAGCGCGAAGACCACCACGCCCAGGCACCACATAGCGTAATAAGCGGCGGTCATGCTGACGATACCCAGAATCACGCCCGCGGCAGAGAGTGCGCCCGCCAGATAGACCGGGGACAAATCGGCGTTGGCAGGGAGGATAAAGGTAATCTTCTTTTCCTTCAGGGCCCAGATCAGACCGGCCACCAAAAGGAGGTACACCACGGCGCAGATACGGATAGGGATGCCCAACGTCAGGCTTCCCCCCAGCCGGCGGCAGAGCCAGATCGCAATGAGGGACGCGCAGAGGATGCTGAGGGCTACGGAACACTCCCGGTCATAGAAGGCCCAGACCACGCAGAGGACCATAGCTACCGGCACCACGATGCTGAACAGGGTGACGGCGGTAATCATATACATCCGGATCAGCACGCTGGACAAAGCCAAAAAGACGCCCAGCGCCGCCAGTGCCCAGCCAAAAACCCGTTTCACGGCGTCCTTTTTCCACAGGAAGCTCAAAGCCGCCCCCGCAATCAACACTGCCGCGCCTGCCGCCGCAAAACCTTTCAGGTATCCGTCCCAGGCCAGGGCTTCCTCCACATAGCCGTTGACATAGTAGCGCCGGACCATAAACAGGAACAGCTCTGCGATACAGCCGGTAAAAAAGAAAACGATTGCCGCGAACATGGAATGATCCCGCTGTGCGGACCTGGACTTGCCATTCGGATTCTTTGCCATTTATCCTGACCTCCAAGGTTAATTTCTTTGAAAAATGCCGCGCAGAATCTCGCCTGCCGACACAATTTTATAGTATAGCAGACTTCCATCCCTTTTGCAAGAGTTGTCTCGCCTTGTTTTTCATTTTTTCGCAACTTGCCCGTTTTTCCCGTTGAGAACCGCCCTCCTCCGTGGTATACTGTACATAACTGTTCTGAATAAGGCGCGCTGTTTCAAGGAGGAAGCAGAAATTTATTTTCCGTTCCCGGCCGTCTCAATCAGAAATGGAGGGTTCCGTCTCCCGTTCCTGTCAGAAATACTGCATTGAGAATGGGAATGCGCATTCTGTTCCTGTAACGAAAGCAAAGCAGGTGATTTTGCAATGAAACGATATTTGGCTCTTTTTTTACTGCTGGCACTCCTGACCGGCTGCGGCAGCGTATCCCCGGAGAAAGCCCATGAAAGCATCCAGGTCATCGCCATGGACACCCCCATGCTGCTGACGGCCTACGGCGAGACAGCCACCAAAGCCGTCTATGCCGCGGAGGACGTGATCCGGGAACTGGACGCGCAGCTTTCCCGCACCAATCCCGAAAGCGACGTCTCCCGCCTGAATGCCGCCGGCGGACAGGAAATACAAGTGGGGAAGGCCTTGCAAATACTGCTGGGCATGGGGCTTGACTGCGCGGCTGCTACAGACGGGGCTTTTGACATCACCATGGCTCCCATCATATCCGCTTGGGGGTTTACAGAGGACAGCTTTCGTGTTCCGGACCCGTCGGAGCTGGAGACGCTTCTTGAGTCGATCCATGATCCCGGCATGACTCTTGTGACGGCCCGGGATTGCGTGCAGATCACGGAGGGATATTCCGTCGACCTGGGGGGCATTGCAAAGGGCTACGCGGCGGACCGGGTGGCGGAGGTCTTCGAGGAGAACGGCGTGGAATGCGCTACAGCCCAGTTAGGCGGGAACGTGCTGGCATGGGGAAGCCGTCCGGACGGGGACCCGTGGCGGATCGGCTTGCAGGACCCCAACCGCCCTGACAACCCGGAGGGCTTCGCGGGAGTGCTGGCTCTGTCCAACGCCTTTGCGGTCACTTCCGGCGATTACCAGCGTTTCTTTGAGCAGGACGGCAAACGCTACCACCATATCATAGATCCTGCTACAGGGTATCCGGCGGACAGCGGCCTGCGTTCCGTGACGGTTGCCGCGTCGTGTGAGGACGTGGGCGGGACGTTCGATCTTCCGGGGGCCATGTGCGACGCTTTTTCCACGGCCTTGTTTGTGATGGGGGAAGAAAAGGCTCTGGCGTTCCGGGATGAATGGAATGCCGCGCCGTCCAATACCCCCTTTGACCTGATCCTGATTACCGAAGACGGCCGGGTAGTGGTCACGGGAGACCTGGACTTCACCCTGGATGAGGAAAGCGGCTATGTCCTTGAAACCGTCTCCTGAGCTCCGTCCCTCCCCCTGGGACGCTCTGGTGATCCTTCTGATTGCTGCGCTGGCTCTGGGGACCTTGGGCCTGACCTGGCTGAACGGCGGAGCTTCCGGGCAGGTGACCGCCGTTATCTCCGTGGACGGGGAGGAAATCGACCGTGCGTCCCTGGGAACCAAAGAAACCCGCGTCTATCAGGCAGGCGGCTATACCCTGACCGTCTCCTTTTCTCCCGACGGCGTACAGGTTTTGTCCTCCGACTGCCCTACACAGGACTGTGTGCATACGGGGACCATCCGGCGGGGCGGGCAGAGCATTATCTGTCTCCCGGCGCGGTTCGTCCTGGTTCTGGAGGGCGATTCCGGACCTGATGCAGTTGACGCGGTACTGGGCTAGCGTTCCGGGGCTGTCGGGAAATCTCGTTCTGACAGGACGGCAGATCTTTTGCAGGAGGGAAACGGGTTGAAAACAAGGGAGTTGACAAGATGTGCGCTTTTGACGGCAATGGCGTTGGGATTGAGCTATCTTGAGAACTTTTTCCCCCTGTCCGCCGCAATTCCTCTGCCTGGAGTCAAGCTGGGCCTGGCGAATATCGTCACTCTGTTCGCCCTCTATGCCCTGGGTCCTGGACAGGCGCTGCTGATCCTTCTGGCCCGGTGTCTTCTGGGGGCAATGTTCGCGGGGAATGCCAACGCCCTGCTGTTCTCGCTTCTGGGAGGCCTCGGCGCTCTTGTTGTGATGGCCCTGCTGTCCCGGAGCCGGAGGCTTTCTGTATACGGCGTGTCCACAGGCGGAGCGGCGGCTCATAACTGCGGGCAGATCCTGGCGGCGATGCTGACCCTGGGCGGAACCGGTCCCCTCTATTATCTGCCGGTTTTGCTGGGGGTATCCCTGTTTACCGGCGGCCTGACCGGATTCCTGACGGCCTGCCTGTTCCGCGCCCTGGCCCATACCCATTTGATGAAAGGATGAACTTTGATGGACAAGAAAGACCGGAAAGATGAAATCATTCTCCAACAGCTTGAGGTCATTCAGACGCTTACAGAGCACAACCTCCGACGGATGGGAACGGACTTCTGGGGCACGCCGAAAACACCCGGACCGTCCGAAGACCCGAAGACGCCCGATACACCGAAGGCCCCCGGCACGGAACCCGCCGCGAAAACGGAATCCGCCGGGGAGACCGAAGCGCCGCCGCCGGAGAAGCTGGAGGACCTACAGGCGGAATTGGAAAGCTATGTGGGGCTGGAATCCGTAAAGAAGGAAGTCAAGAACCTGATCAATCTGGCCACGGTCCATAAAATGCGGAAGGAAAACGGACTGCCGGTAACGGAGCTCTCCCTGCACATGGTCTTTTCCGGGAATCCAGGCACCGGCAAGACCACCATCGCCCGTCTGATGGCCCGGATCTATCACAGCCTGGGCATTCTCTCCAAGGGCCAGCTTGTGGAGGTGGACCGCAGCGGGCTTGTGGCGGGCTACGTGGGACAGACGGCCATCAAGACCAGCAAGGCGGTGGAGAAGGCTTTGGGCGGCGTGCTGTTCATCGACGAGGCCTATGCGCTGAACAGCGGTTCCGGCAACGATTTTGGTCAGGAGGCCATCGACACGCTCCTGAAGGCCATGGAAGACCATCGGAATGATTTGGTGGTGATCGCCGCGGGCTATGACGGGCTGATGGATGTGTTCATTCACTCCAACCCCGGCCTGGAATCCCGTTTCAACCGTTTTCTTCATTTTGAGGACTACAGCCCGGAGGAATTGCTGGAAATCTTCCGGATGCAGTGCAGAAAGGGCTGTTACGAGCTGGAGGAGGACGCGGCCGGGGCCTTGGAGGAGCTTCTGCGGAAGGAGAGCGCGGCAGACCCCGTGTCCTTCGGCAATGCCCGGGGCGTGCGGAATATCTTTGAACGCGTTCTGGTCGCCCAGGCCGGACGTCTTGCCGCACAGCCTGAAGTCAGCCGTGAGGACCTGACCCGCCTGACTGCCGCCGATATCAATGAACTTGGCGGGAAAGAAGAAACGGGCGAGAAAGCATAAAATCACAAAAAATCCCCCTGAAAGCGCGCCGCTCTCAAGGGGATTTCCTTATTTTTGCAGAATATCCAATGCCTGATACTGTTCCACCCGGGCCGCCAGTTCTTCCCAGGAGAGCGCGCCGCTGACAAAGGCAAAGTCGTCCCGGACGCGCTCCAGTTCGGCCTGAATCTGCGGCACGTCCTCCAGCTTCCCGGCGCCGGTACGGACGTAGTAATCCGGAAGAAGCCCGCAGCCTGCAATGGGTTCGCCGCGCACGTATCCCTCTTCTCCCTGACTGTGGCTGGCCAGATCCCGCAGGAAGCCGTCCAGGAAGCTCTCCAGCATCAGATGCACGCCTGTCATGCCGTTGAGGTCGAACACCTGAAAGGCCGGGCCGTTGGGGACTTCAATCTCACCGCCGCCATAGAACGCGGGAGAGTCCCCCAACTCATACAGACCGCTGCAAAGATCCTGGATGCGCTGGTATTCCTCCTGGCTGATGGGACTCTTGAGCGCCCGCAGAACCGTTTCCACCGCCCAGCCCACATTGCCCAGAACCTGACAGCCCGGCAGCTTCCCAAGGCGCTCGCAAAGAACCGTCAGGCGGGCCACGGAAAGCAGATTCCAGTACAGAAGCTGTTCCGGGGCCAGGTCCTCCGCCTGTTCCTCTGCCTTCGCGGGGAATGTGTTGTACAGGGTCTCCGCTTCCTCCAGCTCTGCAAGGCGGTCCGGGCAGTCCTCCGTAATCTCCTTCCGGAACAGGCGCGGTTTCCCGGCAGCCTCATAAATCTCGTCGCTGGCGCTGTAGATCGTGTCCGCCCGGCTGAGCCAAAGGGTCGCCTTCTCCAGTTCGCCCTGCTCCATGGCCCCCTTCCCCAGGTCGTAGCAAGCCTTTGCCAGTCCTGTCCAGTCCTCTTTTTCCACCAGTTCCTTCAAATGGCCCTCTTTTTTCTCTTTCCTGCCAAACAGCCCCAACATGGCCCTGCATCTCCTTTCGGTATTTTACCGGACGATTGTAGCACATAAACTCCCCCCTGTCAACGCCCTGCTCCTTCCATACGACGGCCAATCCTTCCGGCAAGTTCCCCAATCTGTCCCTTGCGCCGCACTGACAAATGCTGTATAATCAATGTAATAAATCGGAAATAAAAGGGCCGCTGTCTGTATCGTTATCTGGGCGGGCAATTCAAAACCGGACGGCCGTCAGCTCGAAAGACAAAGGTGATTTCCTTATGGTCGCCTTACAGCCGGGGCATAGAAATTGACTTTTCCGCAGCGGCGTATTATAATACAGATATGGTGCATAAATCAGAAACTACAGAGCGCCGCCGGACCCTTGACAGAACAGCCGGCGGACACCTTCGTTCGTTGCACAGACAGACAGATGATGGAGGAAGAAGGCGTGAAGGAAAATATTTCGGCGTCGTTTGATGCCATGACAAAGCTGAAGGACCGGCTGACCTTTGCCCGGGACGTCAATCGCTGCCGGGAGAAGGGTTTGCAGGCCCATATCGTCCTGATACAGCCCAGCCAGCTTCTTTTGGTGAACCGGACCTACGGCGTTCCCGTCGGCGACGCGCTGATCCGGAGCATCGCGGATTACCTGAGGGGGCTGGATGAAAACTACCAGGCGTACCGGATAGCCAATTCCCGTTTCATGATGATCGGCCCGGCGTGTACCCAGGAAGAGGCGGAGGCGTTCGCGTGCAGGATACAGAAGCGTTTCGAGGAAAGCTGGTATGTTTCGGCCAAGGAGAAGACTTGCAGCATCGCGGCAAAAGCCTATCTGGTGCATCTGCTGCTCTCGCCGGAGGACTCCGGAGAAGACAGGCTGATTGATAAGATGAACTATGCAGTCTCCCTGCTCTCCGGCAAAGGCAGCGCGGGGATGCTCTTCTTTGACAGCACGCTTCAGCAGGCCATGGAGCATCAGGAGTACGTGCTGGAAGAGCTGCGGTACGCCATCGAGCATAAGACCTTTCAGATGTATTACCAGCCGATTTACAACTGCCGGGAGAAACGCTTCACCTCCGCGGAATCCCTGATCCGGCTCTTTGGCAGGGACGGCGCGTTTATCTCCCCCGGCGAGTTTATCCCTATGGCGGAGGACAACGGCCTGATTGACGATATCAGCTGGATTGTGCTGGAAAAGGTCTGCGGCTTTCTGGGCGCACACCCGGACCTCCCACTGCGGACGACTTCGGTCAATCTGACGGGACAGCAGATTCTGGACCCTGCGTTTATTGCGCGGATAGAGGGCCTGCTGGACACCTACAAGCTGGATGGGAACCGTCTGAGGATCGAGATTACCGAGCGGACCGTCACGGAGGACTTCCCGGAGGTCAAGCGGATTATGGAGCATCTGGAACAGCGGGGCATCCGGTTCTATCTGGACGACTTCGGCACCGGATACTCCAATCTGTCCAGTATGCTCTCTCTGCCCTTCGAGGTCATCAAGTTCGACCAATCCCTGATCCGCGTCATGGACAGCACCCCCCAGGGACAGAAGACCATAGGACTGCTGGCGGAGATTATGCACGAGCATCGTTACGTCATTGTGGCCGAGGGCATTGAAACGGAGGTTCAGGCTTTATTGGCCCGCGAAAAGGAGCTGGACCGCATTCAGGGCTATTTCTACGCCAAGCCCCTGCCGGAAGACGCGCTGCTGGCCTTTTTGCAGAACCGGGACCATTCCTGAAAAATTTACACTTTCTCCCTTGACTTTCCACCGGCTGGAAGGTGTAGGCTGGGAGCATCACAATGGCGTCCGGAGACAGTTTCGGACGGGAAAGGATCTACATATGAAACAACGAGAAGCAATCAGGAAACGCCTGGCAGTTCTGGCGCTGGCACTGACCCTCTGCCTGCATATCTGCGTGCCTGCGTCGGCGGAGGGAACAAAGAACCTTCCCGATACGGCGAAGGAGGCTGCGGAGTCCGCGTTGACCTACGGGCAGGCCACGAGCATCAGCTGGGCAGTGTGGCAGGACGGGAAGATTATCGAAAGTGGTTCGCAGAAATCCCCTCAAGCGCCCCATGCCGACCTGCCTGCCGGAAGCGCCTACTGCATCGGGTCCGTCAGCAAGATGTACACCACGGCGGCGGTTATGCAGCTTGCGGACGCGGGGAAACTGGAGCTTGACAAGCCAGTGACCACATATCTGCCGGAGTTCAAAATGGCAGACCCCCGTTACAAGGATATTACGGTGCGGATGCTTCTGAATCACTCTTCCGGCCTGATGGGTTCGTCCATGGGAAGCGCCCTTCTGTTTGACGACGACTGCGACGAGGGAACCTCCCAACTGCTGGAACGTCTTGCCACCCAGCGGCTCAAGGCGGACCCGGGAGCCTACAGCGTGTACTGCAACGACGGTTTCACCCTGGCCCAGCTTGTGGTGGAAGCCGTTTCGGGACAGGGCCTGATGGAGTATCTCCGGGCCAATATTCTCCAGCCCCTTTCCCTGACCCATACCTATGCGCCCGGCGAGGAGTTCGACCACGCGGAAATCTACCAGACCGGCGACCCCCGGCCCCTGCCCACGGACTGCCTGGGCGTTCTGGGTGCCGGCGGAATCTATGCCACGGCGGAGGACCTGGCGGCATTCGGCGGCGCGCTGACGGGCGACGGAGTCATCAGCGGGGAAGCCCTGGACGCTATGGCCGCGCCGGAGTACAAGAAGGGCGTCTGGCCGGAGGAAGCCCCGGACAGTCTGGCCTTTGGTCTTGGCTGGGACAACGTGAATTGGTATCCCTTCTCCCAGAGCAAGATCAAGGCTTTGGTGAAGGGCGGCGACACCCAGTATTATCACGCGGGCCTTGTGGTGCTTCCGGAGCATGGCATGGCGGCGGCGGTATTGAGCGCGGGAGGCGTGTCTACTTATAACGAGATGGCGGCTTCCCAGATGCTGGTTTCCGCTCTTGCTGCCGAGGGCGTCAGCGTGGACCAGAGGCCCATTACCCTGCCCGCCGCGAAGCCTGCCCCTATGCCCGCGGAACTTCTGGAAAACGCCGGGTACTACGGTTCGATTATGCCCTATCTGGTGGAGGTGTCCAAAGACGGGACCCTGACCATGAACTACCTCAGCCGCCCGGACGTTCCCCCGCAGAGCTTTACTTACCATGACGACGGGACCTTCCGGGACAAAGACGGCACGGCAAGCCTGCAATTCGTCAAGGAAGAGAATGGACAAACGTATCTTTACCAGAAGGCGTTTACCCAGCTTCCCGGCCTTGGGGGACTGCCCACCGCCAACTATGCCGCGGTCAAACTGCCGAAGAACGACGTCAGCAAGGACGTGCAGACGGCATGGGATACTGCTATGACCTCCGTGAACCTCTTCCCCATGAACGAACGCTACAGCTCTCAGATTTATCTTGCCATAGCCTCTGCCGGTACGGAGTTCGACAGCGAGACGGAGAGCATCCCCGGCTACGTCTCCGCCCTGCAAATCGTGGACGAATCCAACGCCGCCTACGTGATTCAGGTTCCCGGAAACGTGGGCCGGGACGGGTACGACATCAAGATGGAACGGGATCAGAACGGCGTCTTCTGGATGTACACCTCTAACGGCGCGGTCTACATGGACGCCAGCGCCGCGCCGGAAATCTCCACCGGGCAGAACAACGCGTCCCGCTGCACGATTCAGCCCAACGGATACGCCCGCTGGTACAAAATCGGCTCCGCCGCCGGGAAGACAATGGCGGTCCAGATGCCGGAGGACGCAGGCTTCTGGGTCTACGACGCCAAGGGACAGGTAGCGGCTTCCTCCGTGCTCTGGGACGACGCTTCCTCCACCCTTCCCACAGACGGATACATCGCCTTTGCAGGAGACCCCGGCGCGGTGTTCTCCCTGACCTTCTCCTGATAGAATCTCCTATACAGTCCCGGAACGAGGGTGTGCTCTTCGTTCCGGGATTTTTTCAGGACGGCAGGCGCGGAATATGACGGCTGTTTTAAAGCAAGGGACAATTTGAGAAATAACGGCTGAATCAAAAAAATTTTCAAAAGCTGTAACGTCCGGCGGGATTTTGGGATATACCAACAGAACAGGCGGAGGAAAGGAGGACGGCGGCCATGGAAGAGCTGTATCAATCCTATGCTCAGACGGTATACAAATTTCTGCTGGCAAAGTGCGGCGACGGGGATCTTGCGGAAGAGCTGACCCAGGAGACGTTTTTTCAGGCGGTGCAGTCCATCGGGCGATTTGACGGAAGCTGCAAGGTCTCCACCTGGCTCTGTCAGATCGCGAAGCATCTCTGGTATCAGCATTTACGGAAACAGGGACGCTTTTCCGGATCGCCGCTGGAAGAAGAGACGCCGGATACCGGAACGCCCTCCGCGGAGGAAACGCTGCTGGAAAAGGAAGGCCGTCTGGACCTGCTCCGCCTCGTCCACGGACTGCCGGAGCCGCAGAAGGAGGTCGTCTATCTGCGGGCGTTCGGCGGATTGAGCTTTCAGGAAATCGGGGACGTATTCGGCCGGACGGAAACCTGGGCGCGGGTGACGTTCTACCGGAGCAAGGAAAAACTGCGGAATGGAGGCGCGTACAATGAAAAATGATCTGACCTGCGGGGTGGTACGGGACCTGCTGCCAAGCTATGTAGAGGGTCTTCTGGGTGCGGAATCCCAGGAGGCGGTGGAACGGCATCTGGAGGGCTGTCCGGACTGCGCTGCCAGATGGGACGCCATGACCGCGCCGACGGGAGAGCCTCAAAAATCCGTAGAAGAGCTGGACTTTCTGAAACAGGTGAAGAGAGAGAACCATCGAAGGGTCATAGTGTCTGTGTTGGCAACGTTTGTGGGACTTCTGGCGGCGGCTCTGCTGAAAACCTTTGTCATCGGCACGCCTATGCAAGCGAGTTCAGTTTACTGCGACGCGTTGGAAGAAGACGGCGTTCTGCATCTGTCTGTCATGTCCATAGGCTCCAGCGACGCGCTCCATGGCTGGAAGGTGGAGATTGAGGACGGCGCTGCCTGCGTCTATGCCCGGCGGGTGCTGGTATCCGGACTCTTCCCGGACGGCAGCGGAACTGTGGACATTCCTCTGAATGGCGTGGATGAAGTCTGGGTCGGCGGCAAATCCGGAAAACTGGTCTGGCAGGACGGTGTTTCCATCTCCCGTCTGGCCCTGGAGCTGCTGGACGCCCGGACGCCCTACTGCGGGGACCCGACTGCTTTGGGACGCATTGCGGAAATCCTGAGCTTGCAGGAACGGCTGGGCAGTTACACGATCAGTATGCAGACCTCCAAACGGCCTTACCACTGGGAACTGGAGTTTGCCAACAATCTGAACGAAGAACAACGGAAATATATGGTACGGGCGGAATACCTGATGCTGGCGCTGGTGGATAATCTGGATGAAGTCCGCTTTACGTACCCATCCCCGGAAATGCCGGAAGGATATCCAGCCGAACTCAGCATGACGTTGGACGCCGCCGCGGAGGATATCAAGTATCTGACAGAAAAATATAATCAGGAGCACTTCAAGACCCAATCCCAACGCTATTGGACCCCAAAGGACAGCGTAAAGGACTACGTGCGGACCCCGGCGGATTTCCAACGGCTGCTGAACATTCTGGAAATGCCGTAAAAAGCGCAAAAAACGTTCGGAATCTTCCTTGAATTCTGTCGGGAAGGTTCCGAACGCTTTATTTGTTTTCGCCTTACATCCGGGGAAAGGGGATTACGCTTCCGCCTCCCGCAGACGCTCCACAATGGTTTTCCGGGACACGGCCTGATAGGTCCACAGGGGAGCCAGCGCGCCCAGGATCAGGAAAATCGGAAGCATCACCAGAATGGGCAGGACGGTCAGGCGGTAGGAGAAGAACCAGAACAGGTCGTTGATGGTACTGCCCAGCAGAGGCCCGATGCAGACCGTCATGACCAGGGAGACCAGAAGAGCCAGGAGCGTATAGTAGAGGCCCTCAAAGACCAGCATGGTTTTCAGCTGCTTCCCCGTCATGCCGATGGATTGCAGGACCGCCATTTCCCGTTTCCGCGTCAGGATACCGGTCAGGACGGCGTTGACAAAGTTCAGCACGCCCACCAGTCCAACGACAAAGCTCAAGGCGCCGCCGACAATATAGAACATATTCCGGAAGCCCTCAAAATCCTCCACATAAGCCGCCCGGCTCTCGTAGTCGTAAAGGCTCTGGACGTTCTCTGTGTAATCTGCGAGAAAGGCTTCCATCTCCGGTTCCGCCTCGTCCGTCGTGTTGAAGCACCAGTGCATAATCGAGTCCGTGCCGGTGAAGTCCTTGAAGACCTCTGAATTCAGCACGTACTGGTCCGCGCCGTAATACCGATAGTTGACCGTCTGCCGGACCAGCACCAGGGCGCACACGGTAAATTCCCGGTCCTCATAGTCCACAGGGCGGGAAGCGTAGCGACGGGGAGACTGGCTCTCATAAACGGCGTCAATGTCCTCGATGATCTCGCCGGTGTCAGGATAATAGAATTCCAGTTCCTTCACATTCCGCAGGGTGACTTGATCGCCGACCTTGGCCCAATGGGAGTCCATATAAGGCTCGCTGTAGTCGTTTTCCATCAGCACGGCGGCAATCGCGTTCTGATTCGGGTCGCAGAGGGCAGAGATGTCCCCTTCCACCACGGTCAGCAGGTCCAGGGGGAGGTCTTCCATGCCATAGATGCTGGTACGGTCCATCAGAAGCCCCTCTTCATTCCGGACGGCCTCCTTTACCGACTGCTCCACAATCTCCGGCGGATTCCAGGCCCCGATGCTCTGACGATACCAGTCCTCCGAAACGAACTGCTGGATATTATTGACCTGTCCGTAAGTCCGACCGCTTTCGGTAATGCCCGCGCCGCCTTTTTCCGCCACTTCCGCGATGATCTCTTCCGGCAGGGCGTCGTCGGAGGACTTGAAGCCTCTGGAAGTATTGAAATAGTTGGCGTCACCCAGAATAAAGTCCACGTCGGCATTCCGGGTCAGGTATTTGTTGATGTCGAAGCCGCTGGCAAAGGTATAGGTCATGGTTGCCAGCACCACGGCCAGGGTCAGGGAAAGGACGGTTACGGCGGTTTTGCCCTTGCTGCGGCCCAGATTCGCCCAGGCCATCCGGGAGAGGGACGCGCCGCTCTGTGCTCTCCGGATCTTCTCCCGTTTCCCGGTCTTCTTCCTGCCGCCCTCTGTGTACCGGAGCGCTTCCACAGGCGAGACCTTCGCGGCCATGCGTCCGGGCTTTGCGCAGGAGAGGAAGACCGTGGCCAGAGAGAACAGCGCCGCGCCCACGAAAATCCCGGGATTGAAGGTGACAATAAAATGCCCGTAGTCCATATGCTCCAGAATAAATACTGTCATGCGATTGCCTATCAGAAAACCGGCCAGCAGTCCGAGGGGGACTCCGATCAGGCTTAAAATCAGGGCCTGCTGCCGGATGATGCGCTTGATCTGCCTCCCGGTGGTGCCGATGGTTTTCAATAAGCCGTAGAAGCGGATATCGTTGGTGACGGAAATCTGGAAAATATTATAGATAATCAGATAGCCGGTAAAGACAATCAGCAGGGACATCAGGACAATGGTCAGAACCGCGCCCGCGTCCATGGACTGGGCGAACTTGGCCCCGGTATAGCCCCAGTTGACGCCGATGCCGATATAGTTGTCCGCCATATGCTCCTCGGACTGATACCCATGGGCGTCCAGAATAGAGAGCAGGTTTTCCTCAATGTGCATGGCGTCCTCGAACATCACATCAAGATTCCACTTGCCGGTGAGGGTATTGGGCTCCCCTTTGCTCAGGGCGCAGAGTTCCTCCGCGGCGGACCGGGGCAGGAGGATGTTGCTGGCAACCACAACTTCATCATACTCCCACCAGCCGGAGAGGGTAAAGGTCCGGGTGACAGGGATGGGGTGGCCTGTGAGAATGTCCACATCGAAAGTGACGGTAAATTCCGCGCCGATTTCCGGTTCAACTCCCAGAAGGGCCAGGACACGGGTATCTGTCGCCGCCTGATTGGTCCCCTCTTCCGGAAGCGCGCCCTCGATAGGGTCACAGAAGTAATGGGGCGCGGCGGCGGGTTCCAGATAGCTGATTTCCACGTGGGATTTATTGAAGGGCGGCTCGCTGGGCATCCCCACAAACAGCCGGGTAAAGTCCTCCGCGATCAAGGGGTCAGTCCGGAGTTCCTCCACCTGTTCCAGGGAGAGTCCCTTGAAGGTGCCGTGATAGTCGCCGCCGGCCTGCCGGAAGTTCTCCTGCTGATAGGATGTGTTGATGGCCACCGCGACGGTAAACAGGGACGAAAACAGCAGCGTGGTCAGTGCAATGGCCAGCACCGCAACAATATTCCGGGTTCTGGCGGCCAGCATGGACCGGAAGCCAAGACGCCGGATACAGCCTCGATTCGGTACGTTCGGCATAGCGCTCACCTCCTGCCGGGTTCGGTCTGGGAACGGATGCGGCCGTCCTCGATGCGGATAATGCGGTCTCCCATCTGGGCGATCTCCTCGTTATGGGTAATCATGACGATGGTCTGGGCGTACTTCTGGCTGGTGACCTTCAGCAGGCCCATCACGTCCTGACTGGTTTTGGAGTCCAGATTGCCCGTGGGTTCGTCGGCCAGGATAATGGCGGGCTTCGCGGCCAGGGCACGGGCAATGGCTACCCGCTGCTGCTGTCCGCCGGAGAGATTGTTGGGGAGATTTTGCAGCTTCTTCTCCAGGCCCAGGGTCTCGATGATGCTGTTTACATAATCCAGATCAGGCCGCCGCCCGTCAAGCTGGATGGGCAGGACAATGTTTTCGTACACGTTCAGCACGGGAACAAGATTGTAATTCTGGAAGACAAAGCCGATTTTCCGACGCCGGAAGATGGTCAGGGCTTCGTTCTTAAGCGAGAAAATGTCCTTCCCGTCCACAGACACCACCCCGGACGTAGGCCGGTCCAGGCCGCCCAGCATATGCAGCAGCGTGGACTTTCCGGAGCCGGATGTGCCTACCACTGCCGCGAATTCCCCCGCTTCCACCTGCAAATCCACGCCATCCAGCGCCCGGACCTCAGCTTCACCGGAACCGTATACCTTCCGGAGTCCCTTCGTTTCTAAAATCGCCATAATACACCTCTGTTTCAATTTTCAGTATGAAAAGCTCGGAATCAGAAATTTTTGCTTTTTGGAGTTCAATCAGGAGTTCCGTTTCCTTACTCTGCCTATACTGTACCACAGGCTTCTTTCTGTGTCCTTTCTGAAATCTTACGGTTTTGAAAGATTCTTTCCAGTTCCTCCTCAGACCAGGCAAAATATAAGAAATCCGGGGCTGCTGGTGAATACAGACGCTTTCATCTGTGGATAATCTTGCAAATCCGAAAAAACTATGGTATATTGGTCCGCGAGAACAGCAAGGAGGCAGAATATGGCTGGATTGAAAGAAGAAATCTCCCGCCGGCGGACATTTGCGATCATCTCCCATCCCGACGCGGGCAAAACCACCCTGACGGAAAAACTCCTGCTCTACGGCGGAGCCATCGCCCAGGCGGGAGAGGTCAAGGGCAAGCGGGCGCGGGCGGCTACGTCGGACTGGATGGAAATCGAGAAGCAGCGGGGTATTTCTGTTACGTCGTCCGTGATGCAGTTCCAGCACAACGGCTGCTGCGTCAACATCCTGGACACCCCGGGGCATCAGGACTTCTCCGAGGACACCTACCGGACCCTGATGGCGGCGGATTCCGCGGTGATGGTCATCGACGCGGCAAAGGGCGTGGAACCTCAGACACGGAAGCTCTTCCGGGTCTGCGCCCTGCGGCATATTCCTATTTTTACTTTTATCAATAAGATGGACCGTGACAGCCGGGACCCTCTGGAGCTCTGCGGCGAGGTGGAGGCCGAACTGGGCATAGACACCTATCCCGTCAACTGGCCCATCGGTTCCGGGAAGGAGTTCCAGGGCGTTTATGACCGGGAGCAGAAGCACATCCTGTTTTTCTCCGGACAGGGCCACGGGAAAAAGGCGGAATCCACAGCGGCTGAACTGGACGACCCTGCCGTTGGAGAGCTGATCGGCGAGAACCGCTGGCGGCAGCTACAGGAGGAAGTGGAGCTTCTGGGCGCGGGCCGGGACTTTGACCTGGAAGCCGTCCGGAATGGAAGCCTGTCCCCGGTGTTCTTCGGGTCCGCTCTGACCAATTTCGGCGTGGAGCCTTTCCTGGAAGCTTTTCTGCGTATGACCACCCCGCCCCTCAGCCGTACCGCCGGGGAGGATGTGATCGACCCCTTTTCTCCGGATTTTTCCGCGTTCGTCTTCAAAATTCAGGCCAATATGAACCGCGCTCACCGGGACCGTCTGGCGTTTCTGCGCATCTGCTCCGGGCGCTTCCAGAGAGACGCGGAATACTACCACGTGCAGTCCGGACGGAAAATGCGCCTCTCCCAGCCTCAGCAGATGATGGCCGCGGAACGGGAAATTGTGGACGAAGCCTATGCCGGGGATATTATCGGCGTGTTTGACCCGGGCTTGTTTTCCATCGGCGATACCGTTACGGTGCCGGGGAAGAAATTCCGGTTCGCGGGGATTCCTACTTTTGAGCCGGAACATTTTATGCGGGTTTCTCCTAAGGACACCATGAAGCGGAAACAGTTTATCAAGGGCACGGAACAGATTGCTCAGGAGGGCGCGATTCAGATTTTCAAGCTCCCCGGCGCGGGCATGGAGGAAGTCGTGGTGGGCGTTGTGGGTACTTTGCAGTTCGACGTGTTTCAGTACCGGATGAAGGCGGAATACGGCGTGGAATTGTATATGACCGGCCTGCCATACGACCATTTGCGGGTGATTGCGGAGTGCCCCTGCAAGCCGGACGAGCTGGTTTTGTGTACCGGCGCGGCAATTCTGGAGGACTTCCGGGGCCGGCTGCTGGTGGCCTTTGGCGGCGAGTGGTCCGTGGGCTTCCTGACCAAGCACAACCCGGGTCTGATTCTGGCGGACGCCCTCTCTGTGTCATGAAAGCCCTGCTGATTGTGGAGGATGACGCGGCGTTGGGAGAGGGGCTTCGGATCGCCCTGCAAGCGCCGGAAACAGAGCTGTGCCTTTGCCGGAGCCTTTCCGCCGCGAGGGACGCTTTGAAGAGCCGGGAGTTTGATTTGATGCTGCTGGACGTGAACCTTCCCGACGGCAGCGGTCTGGATTTTGTGCGGAAACTGCGGCAGGAGGGAAAGACGGGCCTGCCGGTAATTCTCCTGACGGCCAATGATACCGAATTGGATATTGTGGCGGGGCTGGAATCCGGCGCGGACGATTACGTGACAAAGCCCTTTTCCCTGGCGGTCCTCCGGGCGAGAATCAATACGCAGCTGCGGCGTGGGACTTCTGCCGAGGGCCGGGTGGAGATGGACGGCTTTTCCTTCGATTTCGACCGTATGGAATTCCGTCGGGACGGCCAGCCGGTGGATTTGAGCAAAACGGAACAGCGGCTTCTGCGGCTTCTGGTGGAGAACCGGGGCCAGACCCTTTCACGGGGACAGCTTTTAGACCGGGTGTGGCCCGACGGCGCGGAATTCGTGGATGAAAACGCCCTTTCCGTCACCATCCGCCGCCTTCGGGCCAAGCTGGAACCGGACCCCTCCCGTCCCCGCTACCTCAAGACTGTATACGGCATCGGCTATTCATGGAATCTTCCTAATTAACCGGTCAGCTCCTCTTTTTCTGTCTGGGATGGGAAAAGAGGCGGGATATGAAATTTTTTGGCGGTCTTTTTCACGCTGGCGGAGGTGTTGCGCTTTTAATAGCTTTTTGCGCGATTCTGATTTTATTTTAGGAGAAAGAGTATGAAAAGAGAACATTTTCAATCGCGGTTAGGATTCCTTCTGGTGAGCGCGGGATGTGCCATCGGCATCGGGAATGTGTGGAAGTTCCCCTATGTGGCGGGTCAGAACGGCGGCGGCGTGTTTGTACTGTTCTACCTGCTGTTCCTGGTGATTATGGGCGTGCCGGTGCTGACCATGGAGCTCGCCGTGGGCCGGGCCAGCCGTAAGAGCGCGGTGCTGAGCTATAAAGCGCTGGAACCCAAAGGCAGCAAGTGGCACATTCACGGCTGGTTCTGCGTGGCGGGCTGCTGTCTGCTGATGATGTACTATACCACTGTGTCCGGCTGGATGCTGGGCTACTTCTTCAAGTTCGCGGCGGGGACCTTCTCCGGGCTGAGCGGCGGGGCGGTTGACGGGGTGTTCGACGCGATGCGGGCCAACCCTTGGGAGATGTCCTGCTGGATGATTATCACGGTGCTGGCGGGCTTTGCGGTTTGCAGCTTTGGATTGCAGAAGGGCCTGGAGCGGATCACCAAGGTCATGATGCTCTGCCTGCTGATTCTGATTACTGTGCTGGCCGTTCACAGCCTGACCCTCAGCGGCGCGGCGGAAGGCGTGAAGTTCTATCTCCTGCCGGATTTCGGGCGGGCTATGGAAATGGGTCTGGGTCATGTGATTACCGCGGCTATGAATCAGGCGTTCTTCACCTTGAGCCTGGGCATTGCGGCTATGGAGGTTTTCGGCAGCTACATGAGCCGGGACAACACCCTTGCCAGTGAGGCCGTGCGTATCTGCTCTTTAGACACCTTCGTGGCGCTGATGTCGGGCTTGATTATCTTCCCCGCCTGCTTCTCCTACAACGTGGAACCCGGTCAGGGACCCGCGCTGATTTTCATGACCCTGCCCAAGGTCTTTATGAGTATGCACGGCGGACGGCTCTGGGGCGCGCTGTTCTTCCTCTTTATGACCTTCGCCAGCTTCTCTACTGTTATTGCCGTCTTCGAGAATCTACAGGCCAACTGCATCGATAACTTCGGCTGGTCCCGGAAAAAGGCCGCCCTTCTGAACTGCGTCTTTATCCTGATTGCCAGTATGCCCTGCGTCCTGGGATACAACCTTTGGAGCGGCCTCCATCTGATCGGCGGGCGGGACGTGCTGGACAGCGAGGATTTCCTTGTCTCCAACCTGCTCCTGCCTCTGGGGTCCCTGGTTTATCTGATGTTCTGCGTCAGCAAATGGGGCTGGGGCTGGGAGAACTATCTGTCCGAGAGCAACGCTGGCAGCGGTATGAAAATGCCCCGCTTGCTGAAGCCCTACTTCCAGTTTATCCTGCCTATTCTGATACTGGTGATTCTGATTCAGGGCCTGATTTAAGGGTTTTCGGCCATTGTCTTTGTTCTGAAATGATCATAAAAGAACCGTCCCAAGAGAGCGTTTTCTCAAGGGACGGTTCTTTTTTGCGTTTTATGCAGTTCAGCCCCGGAGCTTTCAAGATACGCGCCGGGTATTCAGAACAGCGTCAGGCCCTTCGGGTTTCTGGCGTTGTCACCCGTTCAGCAGGGCGTTCAGATTTCCGGACTGGATATCCTGCAAATGGTCGGCAATCTTCTCCAAGGGCCAGTCCCACCAGCGGAGAAGCAGCAGCGCGTCCACCGTCTCCGGGTCAAAGCGCTTCCGGATTTCCTTTGCTGGAACGCCGCCTACAATCGAATAGGGTGCAACGTCCTTCGTCACCACGGCCCGGGCCCCGATCACCGCCCCGTCGCCGATGGTCACTCCGGACAGGATTACCGCCTCGTAACCAATCCACACGTCGTTCCCCACCACGATGTCCCCCCGGTTGTCCCAGGCGTCGGCGGGCCGTTTTTCCAAGCCCCAGTCCTCCCAGAAAATCGGGAACACGTAGCTGGACAGGGAACCCATGGCATGATTCGCGCTGTTCATCAGGAATTTCGCCCCGCACGCGATGGAGCAGAATTTGCCGATTTTCAGCCGGTCGCCGTTGACGGGATAGTGATAAAGAACGTTGTTCCGCTGGAATTCCGTCGGGTCCCGCGCGAAATCGTTGTAGATGGTAAACGCCCCGATTTCAATCATGGGATTCTGCACGGCGTTCTGCAAATAGATGGTCTGTCTGTCCCCGCTGCGGGGGTAGAGCTTCGCGGAATCTGGAATCGTCATAGTATCTCCTTCCGTTTTTTATAGTTTAGACGATTCCAGCCGTCACAATGCAGCGTTTCACCTGAAAACCACCCCTTTCAGTGAAATCAGCCTATAGAGTTTTGTTCGTACCCATAAAAGCCGCGCTGTTTACTCTTCCAGCTTCTTCATATGGGCGCCTGCGGCCTTGAGCATCAGTTTTTTCACGCCGCCCTCGAACGCCACATGAACCAGCGCGTCCCCGCCCATTGGCTGCAAGGACTGTACCGTCCCCCGGCCAAAGGCGGTATGCTCTACCACGTCGCCTTTCGCCAGGGCCATCAAGGGCGCGGAAGCGGCTCCGGACATCTGGCGGGCGGTTGCGGCGCGGCGGGCGGCGGCTTCCCGGTAGACGTTCCGTTTCGGCGCCGCCTGTTTGATTTGGGACCTGTAAGCGCCGCTTTGTCCCGCGCCGGCCGTGCCCTGCTGATTGTACCGGCCCAGATTCGCCCCAGGCGTTCCCGGCTTGCCTTCCCACTGCGCCTGTTCCTCCGGGATTTCATCCAGAAAACGGGACGCCTTGTTGGTGGTCGTCCGGCCATAGAGCATTCTCTGGCGGGCGTTGGTGAGGGTCAGATGCTCCTTGGCCCGGGTCATGGCCACGTAGCACAGCCGCCGCTCCTCCTCCATATCCTCCGGCTCGTACATGGCGGAGGTTCCGGGGAAAATCCCTTCTTCCATGCCCACCACATAGACCAGCGGGAATTCAAGGCCCTTGGCGGAATGAATGGTCATCAGCGTCACGGCGTCCTCGCTCATCTCCAGGGAGTCCAGGTCCGTATACAGAGCAATCTCATTCAGGAAGCCTGAAAGGGTCGGGTCCTCCGGGTCCTGCTCCAGAAAGCTCATAATGTTGGATTTCAGTTCCTGCACATTCTCCAGACGGCCACGGCTCTCGTTGTCGTTCTTGTCCCGGAGGGTCTTCACATAACCGGTCTGTTCGCATACGGCGTCGTAGAACTCCGGCAGGGCCAGGGTTCCGCCCGCCTTTCGCAGACCGTCGATCAAATCGGCAAATTTCAGCAGCTTCGGCGCGGAAGCCTTCAATTCCGGGAACAGGTCCGCGTTCCGGATAATCTCATACAGCGAGGACTCCTGAGCCTGGGCCAGCATCGCCACCCGGTCCATGGACGTGTTTCCGATGCCCCGGGCAGGCGTGTTTACGATCCGGCGCAGGCGCAGGTCGTCCAGGGGATTGTTCAGCACACAGAGATAGGCCAGCATATCCCGGATCTCCGCCCGGTCAAAAAATTTAATGCCCCCAACGATCTTATAGGGCACGCCGCTGCGCTTCATGGCATACTCCAGCGCGTTGGACTGGGTATTCATCCGGTAGAGCACCGCGGCGTCCTTGAACTGCGCGCCACGGCCTACCCGCGCCAGAATGTCCCCGGCGACAAAGGCGGCCTCGTCGGTTTCGTTGTAGTTCGTCCGGATGGAAACCGCGTCCCCGCTGCCGTTATCGGTCCAGAGGGTCTTGCCTTTCCGCCCGGCGTTGTTCTGAATCACGGCGTTGGCAGCGTCCAGAATGTTCTGCGTGGACCGGTAGTTTTGCTCCAGGCGTATCACGCGGGCGTCCTGATACTGGGCCTCAAAGTTCAGGATATTTTCGATATTGGCCCCCCGGAATTTGTAAATGGACTGATCGTCGTCACCCACCACGCAGAGGTTCCGCCGTTTTCCCGCCAGCAGGCTGGTGAACAGATATTGAATCTGATTGGTATCCTGATACTCGTCCACCAGCACGTAACGGAATTTATCCTGATAGAATTCCAGCACCTCCGGCTCCTTCTGGAACAGGGAGACGGCATGGAAAATGATGTCGTCAAAGTCAAGGGCGCTGGACGCGGCAAGACGTTCCTGATAGCGCTTGTAAATCTTAGCGATGCGGGCCATACGCCAGTCTGCCTCGGCGGTGTATTTTTTCGCGAATTCCTCCGGGCCGATATACTGGTCCTTTGCCCGGCTGATGGCGGAAAGCACGCTCTTGGGCGCAAAGGTCTTGTCGTCCAGATTCATTTCCTTCACGATATCCCGGATGACCCGTTTCGCGTCGTCGGTATCGTAGATGGTAAAGCTCCGTTCAAAGCCCAGACGGTCGATATCCCGCCGCAGAATCCGGACACAGGCGGAGTGGAACGTGGACGCCCAGATATCATTGGCCAGCGGGCCTAGGCGGGCGGCAAGACGGTCTTTCAGTTCTCCCGCCGCCTTATTGGTAAAGGTGATGGCAATGATCTGCCAGGGCTTGGGCACGTCCACCGCACACAAACGCCGGGCCTTCTGCCAATCTGCTTCCGTTGGGTTTTCCGGGAAGCCCTCCAGAAACGCCAGCTCTTCCTCTCCCGCCCACTCCGGCACTTCCTCCGTGTCGCTCCCCCGGCCGTAGGTCAGCAGATTGTACACCCGCTGAATCAGCACCGTTGTCTTTCCGCTGCCCGCCCCCGCCAGCAGCAGAAGGGGGCCCTCCGTCGTCATGGCCGCATTGCGCTGCATGGGGTTCAGACGCTTCAAGTCCTGCGCGATCACTGCTCTCCGGGCCGCGATGTACCGTTCGTTAAAGTCCTTCATAATTTCACCGTCCCTCTCCTGTCTTCCCTTCTATTTTAGGCCAAAATCCTCCAGAAATCAACCTCCGTTTTCCAGTTCCCACCATAAAAATTCCCTTTGGGTCCAGTGTTGACAGCGTGGTAGAAATGTGGGATACTGGTCCTGATGGAATTTTCTGACGGGAGGAATTTGCTGTGAAGAAATACGGGAGCTTTCTGGTATGCGCCGCCCTGCTGCTGGCCTGTCTGGGACTGCTTGCGGCCTGGCGGGAATCCCTTCGTTCCGCGGCGGACCTGAAAGCGGAAGTCCTCCGGATGCAGGCGGCCTTGCAGGAGACGCGCATGGCTGAGACAGAGGACCCCATCGCCGCCTTTTTCGACCCCCTTCCCTACTCCGGCGGGACCGTCCGGTTTCTCGCCGTTCTGGAAGCGGAGGCGTACCAGTGCGAAGCCCGCCGCGCCGCCGTCATGCTGGAAGAAGCCGGGGAGGACGCCGCGTTTCTGGACGCCTTCCTGGAATTCACCGAGGCACAGGCACAGTCCGCTTCTGACCAGTGGGCCGAAAGTCTGGAAGCACAGGGGCCCAGTACCGCAGGGGCCTGGGCGCATACGGAGGAGGCCCGGATTCCCTTTTACCGCTTTGCCGCTTTCAGCCTGATCGCCCAATGCCAACGAAAAGAGCTGGCCTATGAGTTCCAATTTTCTCCGGATGAAACACGGCAGATTTTGCTGGAAAACGGCTTCCCGGAGGACTTTTTTGCCGATTGAATCTATGCGGGGGCTTCGGCTCCTGCTTTTTTCCGGAAAAATGGTTGACAAGTGTCTACCTTTCTGCTATGCTGTTATCAGGTAGACAGGCGTATACCTTATAGAAATACAGAAAACAATTTTGGAAAGGAGGCGTTATAGATGAAAATCAACCTTTCGGACAGCGAATGGAAGCTGATGAACCATCTGTGGACCAGCGCGCCGAAAACCATCACGGAACTGACGGCGGAACTGCGGGAGGAAACCGGCTGGAGCAAGAACACCGTTATCACAATGCTCTCCCGGCTGGAAGCAAAGGGCGCGGTGCGGCACGAGGCAGGCTTACGGGCAAAGCGCTACTTCCCCAGTCTCCGGCGGGAGGACGCGGCGCGGGAAGAAACGGAAAACTTCCTGAGCAAGGTCTACGGCGGGAGTCTGGGCCTGATGATGTCCGCGATGGTGGAGAGCCGGCAGCTGTCTGAGGCCGATATCGCGGAGCTGTCCGCCATTCTGGAAAAGGCAGGTGACGGACAATGAAGGAAATCCTGCTGACTTCCTCCGTGCTGATTCTGGCTCTTCTGGCATTGCGGCGGGTCTTCCGGCGGACCGTCTCCCGGCGGGTGCAGTACGCGCTTTGGGGACTGGTGTTGCTGCGGCTGCTGATTCCGGTCAGTCTTCCAGCGGCGGGGTTCAGTCTCCTGACGGCTGCGGAACCGGCGGTGAAAAATTTGCAGATGGTCTATGCCTTGCCCGACCGGGAAATGATCGTGGTTCCGGAGGACGCGGGGCAGAACTACCCTTACGAAACGCCGCCGGAAGCCATGCTGGGACCGCCCTCCCCGGACGATACCCAAAACTTTACCGACCGTTACGGGACCATTCACGCCACCCGCTATAAAAGACAGTTTACGCTTTCGGACCTGCTGTCTCCGGTCTGGCTCGGCGGTATGACTGCTATGGCCTGCTGGCTGGCGTACAGCAACCTGACCTTCTGGCGGAAACTCCGGGAGCGCCGTCTGCCCTTCGAGCTGGATGGCTACAGGTATCCGGTGTATCTGGTCCCGGAGGGCCTGCCGTCGCCGTGTCTGTTCGGGCTGTTCCGGCCTGCAATCTATCTGACGCCCGCCGCCGTGACTTCCCCGGAACGCCTGCGTCATGTCCTGGCCCACGAGGAAACCCATGGACGGCATCTGGACCCGTTGTGGTCGCTTCTGCGGGGCGTGTGCCTGACGGTCTACTGGTTTGACCCTCTGGTGTGGTGGGCGGCGCTGGCTTCCCGGACGGACTGCGAACTAGCCTGCGATGAAGGAGCCCTCCGTCGTCTGGGGGCGGACCAGCGGATTCCCTACGGCCAGACGCTTCTCTCCCTGGTGCCCGTCCGGAAAGCCCCCGTCAATCCGCTGCTCTCCGCTACTACCATGACCGCAGGCAAACGGCAGCTGAAAGACCGGATCACCCGGATTGCCGAGAATCGGAAGAATTGGGGGATTGCCCTTTTTGCGGTGGTTTCCCTGACGGCTATTGTATGCGCTGTGACCTTCACGGGGGCGAAATCTCCGGAACCGGCGACGCTTTCGGAAGAGGAAATCGCCTGGTTTAACGAAGAATTCTTTAACGGCGAAGATGTGAATATGCGGAATATGTTCTTGTCTTCCCTCTATGACAGCCCACAGCAAATCGACCTCTATCAGCTCTTCTACTGCGGCGCCGGAGGTCCAATGGAGTTTACGGAAGCGGACAGGGCTTTTCTGGAGGCCAATGGAAAAAACGACCTGCCCCTTGAGAACGAGGAGCTTCTGCGAATGCGCTGTTCAAAAATCTTACTTTCAGATATTGAGGCTGTCATAGCAGAAAACACCTCCATTACGGCGGAGGAAGCGGATTGGTCCCAATTGAAAGAACACTTCCTATGGTCCGAGGAAACCGGCGCTTACTACAACGTCCGCACTCCCCACGCCCTGACCGAAGAGGGAATGCTCATGGACAAAACCCATCGGATGTATACGCGGGTTCAAATTACCTCCGGCGAGCGGAACGGGGACCTTGTGCGGCTGTATTATACGGGCGAAGTCTATTCCGGCGAATACGACTGTGACCGGCTTCCCCTTTGCGTGACCCTGCGGCAGATTAAAGACAAATATTATTTCGTTTCCAATCAGCCCTGGGATACGCCGGTGGTGACGATTCCTCTGGAAGACTTGCAGCCCAAGGACCTACAGCCGGTGAAGCTGCTGACAGGACCCTTTGACGGTCTGAGATATTTCGGCGGCGCAGACTGGGAACAGGCGGAAACTAACATTCTGGACCCCTATTGCCTGTTGTTCCTGACCGACGGCCATTATATTTACGCAGGTGTTCAGAACAAAGTGCTCAGTTCCCTGCCACAGCCATTTTTGCGGCTCTACAGCGAGGAATTTTCCGTCGGGGGCTTTCAGGACATTCTGGGACATCCCGGCTTTAGCATCAACTATACCAACTCAAACAACCAACCAATACGGGACTACTATTTCCTGACAGAAGACGGCAAACCGGTACTTTTGGCGCGCTGCGGACAGGACGCACAGCTCATCGACCTGGACGGCGACGGTGAACGGGAACTGGTCTCCTGTTCGGTTATGGGCGGGAATCAGAAATACAGTCAGCTCCTCTTCCGGCGGGACGGCCAAATCTACGAGGCGGACATCAGAGCCCTTGTGGAATCGGCCTGGAAGGATGCAGAGGCCATCAGCTTTGACGGCTGGGACCCGGTGAATCGCTGTTTGGGACTGTCGGCCTTCGCGCCCTACGACACCTCCGACGGCCCCACGGAACTGGAAGGCGCGCGGCGTGTCGTCTGCCGTGCCCTGTTCTATGACGGCGCGAACCTCCTGCTGACAGAAGACCCCAGAAGCCCTTCGGAAGACATGGGCCATTTGATGGGACGTTCCGACGCGCCCGCCGAGGTGATTGACGCCGCCCGGGACCTTGCGGAAAGCGCGTTCAACCAGCGGCAGTCCAAGGGCTTCGACGACTGGCGGATTTCCACGCTGGCAGGGCCGTTTGAGGAAATCACCGGCGGGAAACGCTTCGAAATCTGGCAGATGTACTATGAACTGCACACCCCGTCCCCGGAGGGCCTTTCCGGCAGCGCACACCTTTCCGAATCTACGTGGACGGCCCCCCGGCGGCCCAGTTACCTGATTTTCCAGACGGACCGCGATGGGAACCGGACCCTGTTCACCACCTTCCTGGAAAGCGATTCCGCCCCCGGCACAGACAGTTTCCGGACCGGGCTTCTGGGCGTCTTGGTAAAGGCAGACAGTCAGACTTTCCTCAATATAGAAGGCTCCCTGCTGGCGGAGATGTTCCGGAATCAGCCGGGGCAGTTGATGAAGGATATCACTGGTTTGCCGGAAATCAATCAGGAAATGACGATAGAACGTCTGGCAAACGGGATATCCTCCTGGAGTCAGCCGGAATGGGAGAATGCCTGCCTCAGAATGGAAAACATCCCATTGGAGGAAAAAAGCCTGCTGAATTGGAACGCATTAGAAGCAATGGTAGACGAACGCATGGGCGACCCCAAAAACCCTATAGAAGCCCTGGACCGGATGATGAAGGAAAGCGCCATCAGCATGACCCTCCTGACCCCGGACACCGGCCCGCAGTACAATATCGACCCCCAGGCTGGCAACGGCCCTAACCGCGCACTCCATTTCCCCAATAGCTTTGACTGGCAGTTGGTGGAGGATGTCCCTTATCTGAGGAATGTCCCCATGACCCTGACACTGACAGATCAGAACAAAGATTTTAGCCTGTATTTTTACGAAGGGGTCAATCTGGTGCTTCTGCATACGCGCCATCAGGACAAATGGTTCGCCGCTATGCCCAAAGACGACCCGAATGACGTGTTCTATCAGGATGTTTTCCAATTCATGCGGGTCTAGTACGATGAAGCCGAATACTCCGGACTGACGGCGGATATCCGGGTCCCGGACATGGGCCAGAGTCAGGAAGCAATCGCAAAAGCCTGGGCAGACGCATACGAAGGGGCAAAGACAAAGGCAACCCCCGGAAGCGAAATCGCCTGCACCTATGTCCGGAACGAGGAAATTGAAATCGAGCGGTTTGACGAACTGTCTCCGGAAGAACTGGACAGCTTCTATCCAGCGCACACAGCAGGACATGAGCGGTTTGGGTTCCAATACAAGACCGTGTTTGTCCCCGAAAACGACCGGGCGCGTTCTTGTCTGATGGCCGGGAATACAGGCGATTACGAGGGCGGCGATGCTCCGGAGGGCGCGTTGGAATACACCCGCCGCGGCTATATGTACAAAACCGGCGATTACTGGCGCTGTGATGAAATCGGAACGGGCTGGTAACAAAAAAGAGGCGTACCTGTTTGTTTGGTACGTCTCTTTTTCTGTTCAGTTTTTCCGGCCGTCAGAAGCCACGATTACAGGAACTTCTGCATACCGTCGGTGGCCATAGAGGGCTCAGCGCTGATGGCGACGGTGAACTTGATGCCGTTGCGCTCGCCGAAGGTGTCCAGCCAGCAGAGGAACTTTTCAGTCTCAGCGTCCACCTCGCGGCCCACCATTTTGCAGAGGTTGTCCACGAACACATGAGAGATGTCGTAGTTCCCGGCATAGAGACCGCTGATGAAGCCCCGGACCAGGTCGAAATTATTGAGCTTGTATTCCTGCGCGTCGATCAAACGGATATGGTAGTGGATGTCGTAGGTCATATTCTTGTCGGCCTCGATGCAGACCACGTTGCCCGGCTCGTCCTTCGCCGCGTTGTTAATCATTTCAATGAGCTGTTTGGTTTTTCCGGACCCCTTCATGCCCATGATCAGTCTAACCATAGCAAATCACTCCTGTCTTTTTAGAATTCCTCAATCAGAGAGTTTCTGCTTTCAGGATAGCACAGATTTGGAAAAAAAACAATGCAAAAAAGGAAATTTACGAAATCCTTTACAACTGGCCTGCCGACGGCCTGTGTTCCGGACCCCGCAGGCGCGTCAGAAGTCCTGAAAGCTCTTTGTGATACGTCTCCAGAGCGCCGCAGTCCTGAGGGTCCACATCCAGAAGCCCCGCTGACAGTCCGCAGGCGAACTGAAAGAAGCACAGCAGTTCCCCCAAGGTTCTGGCGTTATCCGCGGCCTGATTTTCTGGGGGCTCCGGAGGCTCTGCCCTTCCCTGCCCGGCGCTGATGGTTCCGGCGGTCAGCGTTCCGGCTCCCGACTGCCCGGCAAGCAGCATTTTGGCCCCTGTCTGACCAGCGGCGCGGACGGTACGGGCGTTTCCTGCGGCCACCAGCCCGTTCCCGGACGCCTGGGCCTCCCGACGGGCCGCCTGCTGACTCCGGGCCGTAATCCGAAGACAGGGCACCCCGGCGCGGCTGTGGGCTGTCAGCAGGGCTTCCTCCGACTTCTCCCGCAGAAAATCCAGCTCGCTTTCCGGAAGAAACGCGGGACCGGCAGTCTTTTTTCTTCCATAGGGCGTTTCCAGCGGTCCCCCAAACTGCAAGACCGTCTCGAACATCATCCGGCGGCCCTCTTGCAGGTACTGGCCCAGTCCCCAGGGTCCCGCAGCCGCCTTTGCCGCAACCGGAAGCAGACCCTTGCCGTCCTTCCCCTCCGCCCCCGCGAACAGCGCCTGCCACCAGTCCAGCACTCCCTCCATATCCGGGTCACGGCTGGAGAGGACCTCGACAGTCCGGCCCCGGCGGTAAAGCTCGTAGCGCAGGGCCGCGTAACGCCAGGCGGGATTCTCAAAGGAGGCTTCCCGGCACCGGGAGAGCATATCCGACGCGCCTTGAAGCAGGGATTCGATACCGGCGCCGGCAGCAGCGGCAGGCAGAAGTCCCGCGGCAGTCAGGATGTCGAAGCGTCCCGCAGCCGGAACCGGAAGAATCTCCCAGCCCTGGGACCGCGCCACATTCATCAGCGAAGTGCCCTCCACAGCGGCGGCGGCTACCTGACAGGCGGGGCCTCTTGGATTCCGGGCGGCCAGCGCGTCCAACAGGAGACGCAGGAAGGCCGCCGTCCCAGGGTCCCGGAGAGGCCCGAAGACAAAGACGGATACCGGAAGGCCGTCGGTCTGAGCCAGCACCTCCCGCAGAGCGGCAGAGACAGGTTCCGGGAAAAACAAGCGAAACTCACCGCCGCTGCAAAGCCGTCCCGCCACAGCCCTTGCCCCCAAACCGCCGTCCCCGACCGCAATCAGCGCCCCGGACCCGGCCCGAAGACGCGCTCCCACCGCCCGCAGCAGCTCCGGACACGTCTCCTGCCAGCCCGCCGCCTCCTCCGCCCGGCCCTGCACCCGTAGCAGTCTTGGACCCAGCGCCGCTTCATAGGGCATGGGCAGGTAACGCCGCAGCTCATAGCTTTCTACTTCTACCATCTTATGTACGTCCTCCCTTGCTCCGCAATTGCCCCTATGATACCATCCCAAAGGCGCGAAACCTGTCTGAACGGCGGCAGTACAAATGTGCAGGCCAGACATCCAGGGCGGTTTGCAGGCAGACTGTCAGAGATTCAGGCCGACAGGAACGCGGTCCGGAAGAGATGCAGGAACATTTGACCGTAGGTCACACGGGGTACGTCCTCCCCTGCCAGAATGGGGATTTCCGCCACAACTTCCTCCCCGGAGGTCACTGTCAGAATCCCCAGCTGGTCCCCCTTGGCTACTGGCGCGGCGGCCTGGTCCGTCAGCTCTATGGACTGGTTCAGATTCCCAGCCTTGGCCTTTTCCAGAAGCAGCGCGCCGCCTTCGGCCAGTACAGGCTGAACGGTAGCCTGCGCGCCCAGCTCCACGGGAACCGGCGGCAGAGGCGCGTCCAGGGTGATCTTCCGCAGCGCGTAGGACGCGAAGCCGTGGGTCAGAAGGGCCTGAGCGTCCTCAAAGCGTTTGGCGGAGGTGGGGTCCTTCATCACAACGGCAATCAGCTCCATGCCGTCCCGTTCCGCGGTGCCGGAGAGACAATAGAGGGCGCTGGCGGTGAATCCGGTTTTCAGACCCGTCGCGCCGTCGTAGAAGCGAATCAGCCGGTTGGTGTTCACAAGCTGGGATGCCCCGCCGCGCAGGGAGTCCATCCAAATGGTGGTGTACTGCCGGATATCGGGATGGTGCAGAATCAGTTCCCGGCTCATCAGGGCAATGTCGTGGGCGGAGGTCAGGTGTCCCGCCGCAGGTAAGCCCGTGGCGTTGCAGAAGGTGGTGTCGTTCATCCCCAATTCCTGAGCCTTGGCGTTCATCTTCTCCACAAAGGCTTCCTCACTCCCCGCTACCGCTTCCGCAAGGGCTACCGCGCAGTCATTGGCCGAGACTACACAGACCGCCTTCAACATATCGCTGACGCTGAGCTGTTCGTTTTCCTTCAGCCAAATCTGCGAGCCGCCCATGGAGCACGCGTGGGCCGACGCTGTAACCAGATCGTCATAGCTGAGCTGCCCGCTGTCCACCGCCTCCATGGTCAGCAGCAGCGTCATGATCTTCGTCACGCTGGCAGGCTCCATCCGAGCGTGTTCGTCCTTGGCGTACAGAATCGTTCCTGTCTCCTTCTCCATCAGTATAGCCGACGGCGCCGTTACCTCTACCGCCCCCGCGCTGGCCGTCAGAAGCATTACCGCGCTCAAAAACGCTATCACCTTTTTCATCGTATGCCCCCTTTTTTATGCTGTCCTATCCTATGTGGACCTGTGGACATTCATGACAGGCTGAATCCGACAATCCGGCGAATATTTTTTCTTTTTATAAAATATCCGTTTAATTGCTATGGACTTTTCCGCCCTCCTATGGTATCCTTTTTTTATCAGAACAGGAGGTTTCACAATATGGCGGATTACGTAAAAACCCATGAAGACGAAAGATATCTCGCGGTATGGTTCTACAATGAAGACGAGAAGCCCCTTGCCATCGGAGAAAAGATGTACGCCCTGAACCCGGACGCCTACATGAACGGCTATAACTGGGAGGCTCTTTTCAACTACTATCTTGGAAAGCACGCGCCGGAGCTCCTGGAGGGCCTGGACAGCGATCCGGAAGCGGGTTCCTACGCGGCCTACTACAAGCCGTCGGAGGAAAACCGGAAGAAAATGGAGAAATTCGCGGAAATCATCACCTATCTGATCGAAAACGAGGACGTGCTCTATCGCCTGGTTCAGGAAGAGGGCTGCGAAATCGAGTGGGACTGACGGCGTTTGTCCTAAATCGGATTGTCAATTTTCAGCTCTTTTGTCCCTTGCCAACCGTCCGATGGGATGTTAGAATGGAGATATTCCGAAATCGGACAGATTAAAACAGGGGGCGGAGCATGAACGAATGGATTGTACAGGGGATCGGCTTTCTGGGGGTGGCGTTTTTCGCGCTGTCCTATCAGGTGAAGTCCAACCGGAAGCTGTTTTTATGCCAGGCCATCGGGTCGGGACTGTTCGCGCTGCAATTCTTCCTTCTGGGAGCCGTCAGCGGCGCCTACAGCCTGCTTCTGAATATCTTCCGGGGCCTGCTGCTGATGCGCTACAACGACTGGCCTTGGGTCCGCTGGAAGGGGCTGGCGGCGCTGTTCTGCGGTCTCCATGGTCTGATTACCTGCCTTACCTGGGCCGGTCCCATCAGTCTGCTCTCCTTTACGGCAGCGGCGGTCAGTACCCTGGGGCAGTGGCAGAACAACGCAAAGACCATCCGGCTGGCCAATCTCTTCTGCGCCTCCCCCTGCTGGCTGGCGTATGATATCCTCGTGCATTCCTGGGGCGGTATCTTAAGCGAGTCCATCGCCATCTTTTCCGTGCTGCTTTCTGTTTTCCGCTTCGGCTGGTCCGCCCTCGGTGACCCTGATTCGGATTTTCAGAAATAACGGCTGTTTCTGCGCAAAAATACCCCGAAGAGCCTGTTTTCGACTCTCCGGGGTGCTTTTATGTAGTTTTTTGGCCTTACTTGCTCAAAGCCTCGTCAATGGCCTTGGCAGCAGTCTTGCCCGCGCCCATAGCCAGAATGACAGTTGCCGCGCCGGTCACAGCGTCACCGCCGGCGTAGACCTTCTCACGGGAGGTCAGGCCGTCCTCGTTGACCACAATGCCGCCCTTCCGGTTGATCTCAAGCCCCTTGGTGGTGGACTTGATCAGCGGGTTGGGACTGGTGCCCAGGGACATAATCACGCAGTCCACATCAATCTCGAACTCACTGCCGGGAACCTCGATGGGCCGGCGGCGTCCGGAGGCGTCAGGTTCGCCCAGTTCCATGCGGATGCAGCGGATCTTGTTCACGTCGTCGTTTTCGTCGGCGTTAATCTCCACGGGATTGCAGAGGGTCTTGAAGATGATGCCCTCTTCCTCGGCGTGCTCCACCTCTTCCTTACGGGCGGGCAGTTCTTCCATGCCCCGGCGGTAAACGATGTACACCTCGGCTCCCAGACGCTTGGCGCAGCGGGCAGCGTCCATGGCCACGTTGCCGCCGCCGACTACCGCCACCTTCTTCGGACGCTGAATCGGCGTATCGGAATCAGGCAGGTAGGCTTTCATCAGATTGATTCGGGTCAGGAACTCGTTGGCAGAGTACACGCCGCGGTAGTTGATGCCCGGGATATCCATAAACATCGGCAGGCCCGCGCCGGAACCGATGAACACCGCTTCAAAGCCCTGCTCCTCCATCAGCTCGTCAATGGAGATGGTACGGCCAACCACGGTATCCGTCGCAATCG
The DNA here is from genome assembly GCA_910577405.1 of uncultured Oscillibacter sp. Taxonomy (GTDB): domain Bacteria; phylum Bacillota; class Clostridia; order Oscillospirales; family Oscillospiraceae; genus Oscillibacter. Next base: position 130,947 of record CAJTMG010000003.1, read on the forward strand.
TCACGCCCATCGCTTTCAGGCCGTCCACTTCCTTCTGCACGATGGCCTTGGGCAGACGGAATTCGGGGATGCCGTAGACCAGCACGCCGCCGGCCAGATGCAGAGCCTCGAACACGGTCACGTCATAGCCCTTCCGTGCCAGGTCGCCAGCGCAGGTCAGACCAGCAGGGCCGGAACCCACGACAGCCACCCGATGCCCATTGGAGACCGGCTTCTCAGGCGCGGCGGAAGTATGGGCGTTATGCCAGTCAGCCACAAAACGCTCCAGACGGCCAATACCCACAGGATCGCCCTTCTTGCCCCGGACGCAGTATTTCTCGCACTGGCTCTCCTGGGGGCATACCCGGCCGCAGACGGCAGGCAGGGCGGAGGTATTGGAGATAATCTGATAGGCTTCCTCGAACTCCCCGGCGGCCACCTTCTCGATAAACTCGGGAATGTGGACCATCACGGGACAGCCCTGCATACAAGGCTTGTTCTTGCAGTTCAGGCAGCGCTTGGCTTCATCCAGAGCCTGCTCCTCAGTGTAGCCCAAGGCGACCTCCTGGAAATTCTTATTCCGCACATTGGGGTCCTGAGAGGGCATGGGGTTCTTTGTTAACGACATATTTGCCTTGGCCATATCACTGGGCCTCCTTCTTGAACAGGTTGCAGGCTTCTTCGTATTTATGCTTCTCGAAGTCCATATACATCTGATTCCGCTTCACGGCCAGGTCCCAGTCTACCTGATGACCGTCGAAATCCGGGCCGTCCACGCAGGCGAACTTCATCTGGCCGCCCACGCTCAGACGGCAGCCGCCGCACATCCCGGTACCGTCGATCATGATGGGGCTCATGGACACGGTGGTGGGGATGCCGTAGGGCTTGGTGGTCAGGGAGACGAACTTCATCATGACCATGGGTCCGATAGCGAAAACCTCGTCATACTGGTTTCCCTCTTCAATCAGGTCTTTCAGGGCGTCCGTCACCAAGCCCTTCCGGCCATAGGAACCGTCGTCGGTGCAGACGATCAGTTTATCGCTGGACTTTTTGAAATCCTCCTCAAGAATGACCAGATCCTGATTCTTGAAGCCTACCACGGCATGGACTTCCGCGCCGTCGTCATGGAACTTCTTCAGCACAGGGTACGCGATCGCACAGCCCACGCCGCCGCCTACCACGCAGACTTTCTTCTTGCCCTCGGTCTCGGTAGCTTTGCCAAGGGGACCCACGAAGTCCTGGAGGCAGTCGCCCTCATTCAGGTGGGTAAGCTTTTCGGTTGTCGCGCCGATGGTCTGGACAATGATGGTAACGGTACCCTTCTCGGGGTCGTAGGCGTTGATGGTGATGGGGATACGCTCGCCCTTCTCATCCACGCGGAGGATGATAAACTGACCGGGCTGAGCCTTCTTAGCAATCAGCGGGGCCTCGATCTCATACAGCGTGACGGTGGGTCGGAGGGCTTCCTTTCTAACGATGCGATACATAAACTTCCTTCTTTCCCTTTCCCAAATTGATATCAGACGTTGGTGTCCTGGTGCCTGCCATTGACACATTGTCTCTATTTTAACATACCCTTCTGTCCGCGTCAATCAGTTTCTGCACTTTTCTAAAAAATGCCGCGAAGCTGATAAAAGTTATTTCCTTTTCTGTTTGTTTTTTAAGAAAGGAGAAGAAGAGCCGCAGTGAAGGCAGGCAGTTACCGGACGGAGAAGCGGAAAACAGTGCAATGATGATAGGTATCCCCAGCCCGCAGGACGGCGGAGGGGAAGCGGTCATGATGAGGCGCGTCGGGGAAGATCTGGCTTTCGAGGCAGAAGCCCCAGCGTTTGTCGTAGGGCGCGCCGTTCTTTCCGGCAGGACTTCCGGGGAGGTAGTTGCCGGCGTAGAACTGGACGGCGGGCAGGGTCGTCAGGACCTCCAATTCAATGCCGCTTTCGGGGCTGTAGGCTTTCGCGGCAGTACGAAGGGAGCCGTCCGCGCCTGTGAGAACCCAGTTATGGTCATAGCCTCCCGCCATGGTGAGCTGCTCAAAGGGTGCGTCGATGTCCGCGCCGATGGCCTTGGGCTGCCGGAGGTCCATTGGGGTGCCGTCCACGGGAGCCAGCTCGCCGGTGGGGATGGACCCGGCATCTGTAGGCGTGTAGGCGCCGGCAAAAATCTGAATGGTCTGATCCAGCACCGGACCGCTGTCATGACCGGAGAGATTGAAATAGGCGTGATTGGTGAGATTGCAGAGGGTGTCCTTGTCGGACCGGGCCTGATAGTCGATGGACAGGCCGGTTTCGCTCAGCGTGTAGACCACCCGGACGGTCAGGGTGCCGGGATAGTTCTCCTGTCCGTCGGGGCTGACAAGGGAGAGGGTCAGGCTGTCCGCGGAGGCGTCTTCCACGGTCCAGACCTGTTTATCAAAGCCGCAGGGTCCGCCGTGGAGATGGTTCGGGCCGTCGTTTTTCGCAAGCTGGTACATTTTTCCGCCAAGCTGGAAGGCCGCGCCGCCGATTCTGTTGGCAAAGCGTCCGATCAGCGCGCCCATAAACTTGTCCTGGGCCTCGTAAGCCGCCATATTGTCATAACCAAGAAGCACGTCCACGATTTTCCCATCCCGGTCCGGCGCCCGGAAGCTCCGCAGCGCGCCGCCGTAGGTGAGAATATCGCAGGAGAGCCGCCCTGACTGGAGCGTGTATTGGTCCACAGGCTTGCCGCTGCTGGTGACGCCAAAGGGGATTTTTGTTACTTCTGCCATATGATACCTGCCCTTTCTGTGAAATCTGCCATACACTGGCATACCCAGTTGTTTCTCTATCAGGATAACACGCAATTGCATCCAGGTCAAATCATTTCTTGTCCGAACACACACAAAATTCCAGGTCAAAATTATCAAAAAGTACCAGCGCATTGAAAACTTCCTGATTTTCCGCGTTTTTGAGGAAATGGGAAATCTATTCAGTCTGCCGGGGGATTTGCGGAAGCCCTCCGAGAAAAACAGTTCTTTTGTAAGACCGGTTCTTCCCTTCGAATTCGAGCTTGTTTTGTCGGAGGGAACATGGTATACTTTCAAGGAAAATCAAGAATCGAAAAGGAGAAAGCGCAAATGAGACAGGAGAGCATCCAGGCCGGGAAGATTGTGGGCGTGCATGGCATCCGTGGCGAGCTGAAGGTCCAGCCGCTGGAGGAAGACGCGGAATTCCTGGCAGGCTTCGGGACCTTCCTGCTGGAGGGAAAGCCGGTAAAGGCCGCGGCCTGCCGGGTCCACAAGAATCAGCTGCTTTTGAAGCTCCCCGGCGTGGAGGACCGGACGGCCGCGGAAGCTTTGCGCGGGAAGCTGCTGTATATCCGGCGGGCGGACGCGGAGCTGCCGGAGGGCGAATATTTCGACCAGGAACTTCTGGGCCTGGATGTGTACAACGGCGAGACGGGGGAGTGCATCGGGGAACTGACCGCCGTGGAGCATTACCCGGCCAGCAAGGTCTATACGGTCCGGGGCGTGAAAGAGTTCATGGTTCCCGCTGTGAAGGACGCTTTTATTCTGGGCGTGGACCTGGAGAATAACCGGATGGACATTCGGGTCTGGGAGGGCATGACGGAATGAATATCGACATCCTGACCCTGTTCCCGGAATCCGTGGACGCTATGCTGAACGTGAGTATTTTAGGCCGCGCCCAGGAACGGGGTTACATCGCAATCCGCACCCATCAGATCCGGGCTTATACTACGAATAAACAGATGCAGGTGGATGATTACCCATATGGCGGCGGTCGTGGCGCGGTGATGCAGGCGGACCCTCTTTATCGCTGCTGGACCCATGTGACGGAGACCTACGGTCCGGGACACACCATCTTTCTGTCCCCCTGCGGCCGGACCTTTACCCAGGAGACCGCCCGCGAATTGAAGGAACGCTATGAACATCTGATTTTGGTCTGCGGGCATTACGAGGGCGTGGACCAGCGATTTCTGGACGAATGCGCGGACGAGGAAATCAGCATGGGGGACTTTGTCCTGACCGGCGGCGAAATCCCAGCCATGGCCGTTGCCGACGCGGTCTGCCGTATGGTCCCGGGAGTTCTGCCGGATGAAGAATGCTTTCAGGAGGAATCCCATTGGAACGGCCTGCTGGAGTATCCCCAGTATTCCCGGCCCGCTGTATGGCATGAGAGAGCCGTGCCGGAAATTCTGCTGTCCGGGGATCACGGGAAAGTGGCGGCGTGGCGGAAGAAGGAAAGCTATAAACGGACCATGCGCCGCCGTCCGGACCTGTTCGCGAAATTTGACGAAAGCCAGCTGACCACAAAGGCTGAAAAAAAAATCCTACAGGAGGCCCGGGACGAGCTGGCGGCGGAATCCGGAGACGCGCGGGCTGAAAATCCCTGACTGGAATCCGGAGGCGGAAAATTCCCGATAAACTGACAAAAAGGCATAAAAATCCGGCGGAGCTGTGTACTGCAACCCCGCCGGATGTTTTTATTTACGCGATTTTTGCTGCAAAGATGCTGGTAGGACCGTCCGCGCCGCCGATGGATGCGAGGGCTTCGTTTTCGAGCTTCTCAAAGCCGGAGAAATCGGGGTAGGTAATCTTCACGTCCTTGCCCAGAGCGTTGACCTTCATCGTCATATCCATGCCCAGAACGACGTTGACTGTAAGGCTGTCCTTGCCGTCCGCCGCCTGTACGTCCGCCTTGAGTTCTACCTGCAAGGCCGCGTCTTTCAGATTGCCGTCCTTGCCGATGGTGTAGGTGATCTCGCCCTTGTCCACAGAGAATTTTACATCCACGTCCAGGCTGGCGGGCATCAGGTTCAGGATTTGCCCCAGAAGACGGTTCATCAGCCCGGTAAAAGCGTCGTTGAGCGTCAGGGTGTAAACAGTGTTGTCCCCGGAGGTCTTGCTGGTAATGGTATCGATAAAGGGCAGCATGGCGGCGCTGGTCTTCCCGGAGGTCTGTTCAATCAGGGCCATCAGGGTCTCCATGTCCATCTGGGAACCCATGGGCATCTGATAGGCTTCGTCTCCGGCACGGACATACATCACGCCGTCCTTGAGCCAGTATTCCACCTTCTGGGACTCGCTTTCATCGCCGCTCTTCATGTCCACCGTCATATCCATTGCCATCTGAAAATCCTTGTCCAGAATCACCTTGACATTTCCCTTGACAACGGCTTCCATCTTTTCATCCATGTTCACGGAATTGTCAGTGCTCTTCATGCTGATGCCGATTCCCATTTTTGCGTCCACAGCGGTATCCAGCCCCTGAGACGCGGACATACTGGAGGCTTGCAGGGCGCGGCAGGCTTCAATCTTATCGGTCATGGGCTTTGCGGCTTCTGCGTCCACGGCTCCGCTTCTGATCAGGCTGTCCAGAAGGTAGGTGCTGCCATCCTTGAGGTCGGTGCCCAGGGCCTGATAGGTCATAGCGGCCAGGTCGTCCCGGAGGAACTCGCCGGTGATTGCGGAGAAGTCCAGGATTCCCTTTGTCATGGCGAAGGCCTGGGCATCGGCATACTCGAAATCGGTCTTGTCCTGATAGCCCAGCGCCCGCAGGAGGAACGTGGTATACATCTGGCTGGTGCAGGGGTTGGACGCGCCGAAGGTGGTGGCGGAAGTCCCGTTCGCAATGCCCCGGACCGTCAGCCAGGCTACGTGGGGCGCGGCGGTGTCGCTGACGTCGGTGAAGCCGTGGGTCAGGGTACCGTCGGCGTAAGCGGCCTTGGCCTCGTCCTCTGCGCCGAAGAGACGGACCAGCATAATGGCGGCTTCCGCGCGGGTGGGGGCACGGTCCAGAGCGAATCCGGACGCGTCGCCCTTCATCATCCCAATGGCGGCCAGGTCCTTGGCGGCGTCTTCATAGCTGGCCGCGGACACCTGGACGCCAAGTGAAGCCGTCAGCAGAAAGACCGACAGGAGGAGTGAGCAAAAGCGTTTCATAATAAGAAAGCTCCTTTCATTTGGTAACTTCATTATAGACCCTGGCCGGAAATCCGTCAATAGAACGCGTTGACGCTGGGGAGCGGCTGTGGTAGAATCAGGGAAAACACTCGGATTTCAAGGAGGGACAGAATGCTGGTATTTTTACACGGCCTTGGCCAAACGCCCGAAAGCTGGACGGAAACCATCACGCAGCTGAAATCCGCCGGGCCGCGCCTTTGCCCCAATCTGGCGGAGCTGCTCCAGGGAAAGGCTCCGGACTATCAGAGCCTTTATCAAGCCGTTTCCGCGCTGTGCAGTCAGGCTGACGGAACGCTGGACCTGTGCGGTCTGTCCCTCGGCGGGGTGCTGGCCTTGCAGTACGCCATTGAACAGCCCCGGAAGGTCCGTTCACTGGCTCTGATCGCCCCCCAGTACAGGATGCCGAAAAATCTGCTGAGAGTGCAGAATCTTCTGTTTCGGTTCATGCCCAAAACCGCCTTTCAGTCCACGGGGTTTGAGAAAGAATCGTTCATCCGGCTCTGTGGGTCTATGATGGATTTGGATTTCACCAGCGCCCTTTCTGCCGTCGAATGCCCGGTTCTGGTGCTCTGCGGTGAACGGGATTCCGCAAACAAGAAAGCGGCGGTAAAATTGACGGAGTTACTGCCGAACGCGGAAATGCAGGAAATCCCAGGGGCCGGGCATGAGGTCAATCGGGACGCGCCGGAAAAGCTGGCCGGGGTGCTGAGCCGGTTCTGTCAGCGAATGGAACAGGGAGGGTAAAACGATGCCGGAAGCGGCCGGGGCAGAATCAAAATCGTCAGACAATAGGAGGGATCAGTAATGTCTATGATCGGTATGTTCGGCGTATGTCCTCAAAGTCATTATAATAAGCTGGCAAATTTACTGAAAAGCGAAGACTCTGGGGAAACGGAAAAATTGATGCAGGAGATTTACAGCGAAGTGGAAGCGTCCGCGGAAAAGCTGGCAAACGATCAGTGTTCCGGCGAGGTTTTCACAGCACTGTTCTACTATCTTAAAACGGCTTATGGAATCGACCTCCAGCGCGGCAAGGAAGCTTTCCGGGAAAAATGGACTGCTGTTTCCGGCGATTGGGATGCCGTGGTATTCCATGAAAAAGAACAGCTTTTGTCACTGGAAGATTCGATGGATTTTGGCGGGCTCCAGCAGTTCATCAATGATTTTTACCAGACGGATTACGGAGCTTCCGGACAGACTGCCTGGAACGTTCTGCTCGGCAATCTCAAACGCACAGGGCCGGAGCAAGTCTTAATCTGGCATATGTTTTGATTCCGATTCAGAAACAGGCGAGGGCGGCAAAGCAGGTTCCGTTAGGGCCAATTCCCTCCATGCGGTAATCTTCTCCATCCCGGAAGCCCCAGAGCTGCAACACGTCGCCCAGACCCGCTTCCCGGCTGTAGTTGATATAAAATGTATGGGGAATCCGGACCTGCAAATCCGCGGGAAGGGCGTCCCAGATAATATCGCCGTAGTTGCCGCTGAAGAGATGGCCGTTGCCGTCCAGATCGCTCCAGCGCACCTGACGGCTTCCCAGGTTCTCCAAGCCGTCTTTGGGGAGGGTGATTTTCTGAGGTTCCGGACAGTCGATTTCCTTCGGGCAGACTGTGAAGGGCTTCGCGGTAAAAGATGATGGCCGGAGAATCTTCCGCGTAAGGGGGTCCACCAGAATCCAGTCCGTTTTGCAGGAGACGTGAATTCTGCCGTCCTGTCCCGCCATTTCGTAGACTCGCTGCATATGCGCCCCTTTCGCGCCGTTCTCCCAGGTGGTGATGTCCAGCAGGTCACGGGCGCGAGGGCAGTCGTGAATCCGCAGAGCCGCCCGGGACAGCAGGAAGACCTCCCGGCTGGCCCAGAGGACTTCATGGGTCAGTCCCCGGGCGTCGTAGTCGTACCCGGCAAAGGCTCCCAGTTTGCTTAATATGGCGGCGATCCGGACCCGTTTCTCCCGGTCGCAGTCCCAGAATGTCAGCTCCTCCTGGCGGAAATAGCCGTCTTCCATCAAACGCTGTTTCAAATCTTCCATAACATCCTCCAGAAACTTCATATTTTCACAGGACAGTATAGCACCTTTCCCGCCGTTTCTCAAGAACGTCCTTTCCAGAAAAGCAAAAAATCCGCAGGCCCTGTCATTCCAAGGCTTGCGGCGGGTAAAGAAACTGAAAACGATCATAACAGCCGCGTCTCTCTGCACGATTGGAGAGACGCGGCTGTATTGTTATGAACTCACCTGGCCTTTTCCAGCAGAGCGTCCGCCAGTTCCCAGGCCCTGTCCCGTACTTCTTCCTCGTCCACGCCCAGCAGACGGCCGTCCTCCGCCACGACCCGGCCGTTGACCATCACCAGCTTTGCCGGGCGCCCATAGCCTACCGTACCCAGCAGGCAGGCAGGGTCTTTCTTCGCGCCGGCCAGCTCCAGAAGGTCCACGTCCAGCAGGAACAAATCCGCCGCCTTGCCCGCCTCCAGACTGCCGATATCCGTCCTGCCCAGCACCGCGGCGCTGCCTTTTGTGGCCATTTTCAGCAAATCGTAGCCGGTAGGGGCCTTTTCGCTGGAATGCAGGCGATGGAGCAGGTAAGCTGTCCGGATCTCCGCCATCAGGTTGGACCCGTCGTTGGAGGCGGACCCATCCACGGCCAGACCCACGGGCACGCCCAGTTCCAGCATTTCCGGCACTCTGCACACGCCGGAGGCAAGCTTCATATTGGACACCGGGCAATGGGCCACGCCGGTGCCGGTATCTGCAAGCAGCTTCAGTTCCTCGTCGTTGAAGTGGATACCGTGGGCAAACCAGACGTCGCCGCCCAGCCAGCCGCAGGAGGCCATATAGTCCAGGGGACGCTGTCCGACGGCCTCCAAGCAGAAGTTTTCCTCGTCCTTTGTCTCGCACAGATGGGTATGAAGCCGCACGCCCAGTTCCCGGGCCAGCACAGCGGATTCCCTGAGCAGATCACTGGTGACGCTGAACGGCGAACAGGGCGCCAGCGCAACCTGCCGCATGGAAAACGGCGCGGGATCGTGGAATTTCTTCACCAGACGCTCGCTGTCTCTGAGAATGGCGTCCACGGTCTGGACCAAATCATCGGGAGGAAGTCCGCCGTCGCTCTTGCCCCGGGACATACTGCCGCGGGTGGCGTGGAACCGAATCCCCAATGCCTCCGCCGCCCGGAACTGCTGATCGATAAACGTGTCCGAACCTGTCTTCGGGAAAATATAGTGATGGTCCATACAGGTAGTACAGCCATATTTCAGCAGTTCCCCCATACCCGTCAGGGCGCTGTAGTACACGCACGCCTCGTCCAGCCCCCGCCAGATTTCGTACAGCGTCACAAGCCACGGGAACAGCTCCATTTTCTGTACCTGTGGCAGATTCCGGGTGAAGGTCTGATACAGATGGTGGTGGGTGTTTACCAGACCCGGATAGACATAGCAATGAGACGCGTCAATCACCCGGTCCGCGTCCTGCTGTTCATTGCCGACGTATCGGATCACGTTGTTCTCTATCAGAATATTGGCGTTGTATAAAACCCGGTCCTGCGGGTCTACGGTCACAATCGCCTGCGCGTTTTTTATCAGTACCGATGACATTTCATAATTCCTCCCATCCAGATATTCCCAAAACCAAAGAAATCAAACCGGACCCAGAAAGCAGGCTCTCCGTTTCAAACCTCCAAGATGCCATGATCTGCGGCGGAATATTCCCGGAAAACTTCCAGAAAATCGAGCAAATCAGAGAACAGGTCTTCCGGCTCAAACCTCCAAAATGTCAAATTCAAAGCAAAATCTGGGACAAAATATTCTCAGAAAACTCCCGGATACGCTCCCGGACGCCGGGCAGGGACAGGGCTTCACCGGCGTTATTGGCAGTCTCCAGAAGGCAGAACGACCGGGGAAGCCAGAAGCCCTTATTCATACAAAGAGCCGAGACAGCCTGGCTTGCAACCAAATCACCGCCGGAGTATCCAGAGACGACAATCGCAAACACGGCCTTATCCTCAAAGGAAGTGGTTCTGTAAAGGGCGGTCAGGCGGTTGACAGCGGCGGTAAGATTGGCGGAAAGGGCGTCGTTGTAATTAGGACACAGGAGCATCACGGCGTCGGCCTCACGGATCGCCGGATAGACCTCCTGGACCATGACGCCGCCATAAAAGCAGTCCTCCCGTTCACCGTAGTGCAGGCACATGGTGTAGGGACAGCCGCCGCAATCCTCCAGCGTGCCGTTCCGCAGGCCGATTTCCCTGATTTCGCAGGCGCTCTCCAGATGCTCCCGGCAGGCGTTCCAGAGCGCAAGGGTGTTGCTGGTCCGATGGCTGGACGCGTGCAGGACCAGCAGCTTCGGGCGTTTCCGGCGGGGCGGCTCGAATGCGCAGACCCGTTCCGCAAGATCCCGCGCCGATATCCGGTAGGCCTCCTCCAGCGAACAGCCCGCGTTCCTGGCCTGCACGGTAAAATTCCGCAGATTTCCCGTAGCTTCTGTCAAGGGCCTTCCGGGGAACGCACACCCAGCCAGATTTGCCGCCAGGACCAATTCACGGGCAGCGGCCTTGGTGTAGAGGTCCCCCGCGCCGTCGATGACCACCCCGCCCACGCTCCCTCGCAGACTGCCCGGATGTTCCCGCAGCCAGGCCAGGAGTCCATGCAGGCTGATGTTGAATCCGTTTTCCGGCAGAGAGAACGCAAACAGAATCCGGCGGTTTTGCAGAGGCGGGCTTCCGGCAAAACAGCGGACGCGCATTCCATCCAGGGCGGCGGACAGGACTTCACCCAAGCGTCCGGAGATCGAACCGGCCTGGCCTGCGTGGAGTACCGTCAGTTCCGGCGCTGCTCCTGTTTCCTCTGATTTTTCCACTTTCGCAGCTTCTTCCTCTGATTCTTCCAACTTTTCAGCTTCTTCTCCTGATTCTTTCAACTTTTCAGCTTCTCCCCCTGATTCTTTCAACTTTTCAGCTTCTTTCCCTGATTTTTTCAATTGCTTTCGTTCTTCTTCCTCCAGCTCTTCCAATTTCGCCAATTCCTTTGATCCCTCCAATCCATCCGTATCCACAGGCATTTTCCTCTTTCAGCCAGGGACGTAGCACGCAAAACACTCTCCCAGCAGCCACAAATCCCGACAGAGAAACCAGACTGCCAGCAAAGACAAACCCGCCGTCAAAAGGAAGTCCCGCCGTCTTTTCCCGGAGGCCAGCAGACATCCCCAAGCACTCAGGCAGGCCCCAAAAACGCATAGAGGCGCGGCGGCGGCAAAATTTTCGTAAACCAGTCGGCCACAGGCACAGCAGGCAGCAGCGTCAACCCCACAGCCAACGCCAGCAGAATCCAATAAGACACCACTCGCCAGCTCATAGAACGCCCCTTAGAATCTCCGCTGTCTCCTGCAAACGGGCATACAAAGCGTCGGGCAAATCCAGGGTTTCCAGCTCCAGTCCGTAGGGCGTGAAACGATTCCGCACGCCGAACCAGACGCCGCCCAAAGGCACAGAGCCACAGTGCCACGCGCCCCGCAGAGTCAGCAGCAGCTGCATTGCGCCGGAAGCCACAGCCGGGGCCACGTACGGCTTGAAGCCCAGGTCACGGATACGCAGATTGGCTTCCAGGGTCAGGCGGGTCAGCTCCTGTGAAAGCCCGTCGTCATAATCCCGGATAGAATTGGCAATCACCAGACCTTTCCCATGGGGTCCGAAGCTGCGCCCCTCGGAGAGGTAAGACGCGAAACGGGCATCCTGCTTGGCGAAATAAGCGGCGCGGGCGGTCATCACACCCAGTCCGTAGCCCTGCACCTGTTCCGGCAGAAGTCCCTGATAATCCAGCACGCCGTCCGGCCCAACATTAGACGCCCGCCACGCCGCCTGACAGAGCTGATCCACAGGGTCGCTGAGGACCACAAACAAACCGCCAAACGAAGCCGAACGAGCCTGCAAAGCGAATCGCTCCACCAATGGCCGGTTGGCTTCCAGCTGGGCCATACGCACGTCCTGGACTCCGCTTCCAACAGGCGGGATACTTTTGGCTGCGGCGAAAATAAATACATCGCAGTCAAACAAACAGGAGGAATCCACAGGAACCACATCCGGCAAAGAATCATACTCCCATGGCCAGGAGATTTGTCCCATTTCAGCGCACCAGCGGGCAACGGTTTTTTCGTCCAGATCGCAGATGCCGATAGTAGAAATCACATCGCCGCCCAGAAGCTTCAAAGCTGTAAGCAAAGTACCGCCTACGTCCCCCACCGCCAGAAGATGCACCCGTTTCTTACCAGAAGCAGGCCGGACAAACGAAAGCGCGTCCCGCCACCGGGGATAGGACAGATTCACGGCGGTCAGGCATCCGGACGAAAGAGAAAAACTGGTCTTAACAGGCGTTTCCGGGATTTCGGGGGAAATACGTCTGGGGTCCAGCCAGGAAACGCCGCCATCAACGCAAAGAGTACGGAAATCAGTGAGCAGCCGCGCCGCCGGTCCGCTGGATGGGTCCTGACGCGCCAGCACACAGGACGGCGGCACGTCATGGCCTTCCGGGAAGGGGAGAGATGGTATGAATGATACGGCTTCAAGACCATCAAGTGAATAAGAATACAGATTTTGCATCAAATAACATATCTCCTTCAAAGCAAATCAAAACATAATGCCGCGATACGTCAGCCCTGGCCTTTTTTTGACAGCGCTCTGATACCGCTGCCTTGGCGCGGGGCGCAGGCAATGAATAGTGGCATCAGAAAGTCCTTCAGACAAATCAGCGCACGATGCCCGCTCCGCACTCCAGCCCCTTGGAACGCGCGAAGGAGCAGTGATGCGAGCCGCTTCGCTCCCGCATCTCCTCGAAGGCCTCCCTGCTCCTGAATGAATGCCTGCAAACGGGTTTCTGCTCATTGTTCCTGCTTTTCAATTTTCTTTCTTTTCAATTTTCTTTCTTTTCAATTTTCTTTCTTTTCAATTTTCTGCCTTTTCAGCTTTCCATTTTCTGTTTACTTCAAAAGCTCTTTCATTCGCTCCAACTGCCGCAAATCGCTGTCCAGACACACCGACGCGGGCAAGCTGGATTCATAGCGCAGCGCCCTGCCCTTATCCGGAGACAGCGGGAGAATTACGGCTTCACTCAATCTGGAAAGGGTCAGGTTCCGGGCGTAACGTTCCCGGTAAGAGCGTTCCACGGCCAGCAGAATATTCCGGCTGTTTTCCAGACAGATTCTTGAGAATTCAAAGACGGCCCGCCGCTCACATTCCCGGTAGAATTTAGGGAACGCGTAAGGCAGAATCAAGTTGACGGCAGGAATCAGTCCAGGAACGGTCGCCGAAGCCCCGCCCACCGCGTCGCCGCCGATAAAGGGATACATGGTGGACTCCACAAACCAGGCTTTCAAATCCGGCACGAAATACACGCTGTCGACTTCCCTGCCCTTAGCGGCCATCAAATCCCGGCCCCTTCCGGACAGGACTCCCACGATATAACGGTCAATATCCAGCCCCTCCTGCCGGAACAACGGGTCCAGGGCGTGAACGCGGCTTCCCGAATGCAGAAGGTCGTCCACCAGCATCACAGGCCGCCGGAAGGAATGCACGGTACGGATTTGACTTTCCAGCGGCGCGTAACCGGGGAACGGCGCGATAGAAAACGAATGCAGATCCGGCGCGAAGACCTTGTCCGTATGAATCGTTTTTGTCACTGTATTGGGGACGGCGTTTCCCCGCAGGATTTTACCGAAAGGCACGCACATTTTAGGGCCCAGCACCCGGGGAGTCTGCACCGCTGCCGGGACGTCGTTGCTCTCTGTCAGCTTCCGGACAAGGCGGTGATAAATGACCTCCGCATTCAGGGACAGCACCAGATTTCCGGGATAAAGTCCGCAGATCGCGCGCTGAAACCGGAAATGCGCCTCCTGTATCGCGGCAAGCACCTGCCGTTCAGACGAGAAGGGTTCTTTCAGCGTCGTGGCAATGTTCTGCACCAGCACTGCCGGGGAGCGCATATCCACCAGAAGCAAATCTTTGGAACTGTCCGTTTCTGCCTGTACAAAGCCCTGCCGCTGGAGGATATCCAGGGCTTCCGGGTCGCTGCCCCACCAGACGGCATATCCGCAGTCGGACGAGGCGGCGTAGGACAGGGCTTCCGTCAAAAGAAGCTGCCGGACGTTGTAATTTCCCCCAGGCGCACGGACAGTATAAAGTCCCGTCAGAAGCTGGACCCGCCCTGCTGTATGGGTCCGGACATAATTCGCCAGTTCTTCACTGCCAAAGGTTTCATAAAGGTTCCCGGAATTGATGATGCGGGTTGTTAAAAAGCCCAGGATACGCGGACGCGGCCCGTCAATCCGAAGCAAAAACAGACTGTCTCTCGGGTCCGGCTTCGGGATTTCTCCCAGAGTCGCCGTCAATTCCTCCCATAAGGCCCGGTCCGGACGCACCACCTGCATAAAGTCCAGATAGCTTGCCCGCACCAGCTGCTTATACTGGGGTTCCCGCAAATAGAGGCTGTTGCGGTAAATCAGGTCCTGCACCGTGGGGTCCACCAGATTGGAGATATCCCGGCCCAGGTCGATGTTCTCGCGAATCCGGGTAGAGCTGATATCCTCCAGATGGGTAGGCAGTTGGAGCGAAATGACTTTGCCGGAAATACGGGAGAGATCGGCGTCGATTTCCCGGCCCTCCGCGTCGCTGACCCGGCGAAAAACGATATGATTCAGCGAATGCACGGAGCCCTCCCGCGGCGGCACACGGTAAGAGGACGCGTTGGCTACCACATCGGACCCGACCGCAAGATACAGCTCCCGGCCGGCAAAGACCTGACGCAGGCGAATCAAATCCTCCGGCGTGGCAAGATTCACGGGGATATCATGGGGGAAGAGATACACGTCGAACTCGTCCGCCACCGACATACTGACAATCTGACGGCGAATCAAAGAGGGCTGGGTTTTCTTGGACCAGGAGAATTCGTCGATTGCCAGATAGACTTCCATGCCCAGATCCCGGATTGCCGTGACGATGCCCTTATGCGACAGAGAGAAGGGGTCGAAGGTGCCCGGGAAGAATGCCGCCTTGCCCCGTTCCTCGAAGACAAAGGGACCGCTTTCGATACGATGCCGGACAGCGAAGCGGTAGATATGGGACAGCGCGGCGGCGGTATAGAAGAAGGTCAATTCCTGTTCCGGCTGTTCGTAAATCAGGAAAAGAATCTTTTTGGCCATCAGCGTAAAGAGGCTGGTCTGGTCCTCGTAGCTCAAAACCTGAGAGGCAAACAGTTCCTCGCCCAGAATCTGCAAAGCCTCCTGCCGCACCGGTTCCAGACAGGACGCCAGACCCTTCAGCAGCAGTCCGGCCATACGTTTCTGACGTGTCTTCCGCGCAAGCTCCGGCTCCTGGAAACGCCCGGCGTAAACGGCATAGTGCTCCAGCGCCGCCCCGATTGCCGCCAGAGACGCCGCCGCAACGCTGGTACTGGAGGACGAGAGGAACAGATGCAGCTCATCCAGCATTTCGTCCAGCTCCCGGGGAGGAAGCCAGAGGATAAACTGACCCAGATACAGGGGGATATACTGTGAGATTTCCGCCTGACCGGTCTCCAGCGCCTCGGACAGTTCCACAGCCACCTCGTTCCGGCGGTCCGGGGAGAGCTGGGGTGCGATTTCCAGCAGGGCGGACCCGGCCATCCGGCGGACCACCACGTTTTCGCTGACTTTCAGAAGATTGGAAAAGTGCGTGGCAATATGGAGGGCATTCACGCCGTCCCTCTGCCCGGCCTGGTCCAGAAGGTATTCCACGCCTACGGCTTTCAGAACCCAAGGCGTGGCGGTTTTCAGGTTGTCCAGGAACACGCCGCTTGCTGCCTGACGGTCCGAGAGCCGGGAAGCGTAGGCGGACACATCCAGGCCCAGACTGGCGCCCAGTTGTGCCTGTAGGAAGAGCAAAGGCGTACTGGAAGCGCAGTCGGCGGCGGCAACGGCCTTGGTGATCTGCCGGACCTCCGGGCTGTTCTCCGGCAGGGCGGGAAGCAGACGCCGCATCAGACGCATTGCCGCCGCCTGCTGGGAAGCCTCGCCCCGGGCCAGCCACCAGGACGCGAACGCCGCCAGCCGTCCCCGGTCCTGCTCCCCGATCCGCTCCATGGGCACATAGAGGGCGGTGTCCAGCAGGGCAAAGGCGCTGTCCGGCTCCACGGTTTTCGGGGCCTGATAATGGCGGAAGAGAATCTCGGCAAACCGTGGCATATCCGCGTCGGAGCAGTTTGCAAGCAGGGAATCGGCGACGTGTTTGGCCTGATAGCGGATCATACTGGTCTGCCGTGGAGTCAGGCGATGGTCCGGGTGCATGAGCTTTTCCAGATACTCCGCCCAGAGTTCAAAGGGCCGGTCCTCCTGGTGACTGGGGGCCGCGTTTTTGGGCAGTTCTTTTTTATAGCCGGACAGGAATTTCGCAAGAATCTTCCCCATCAGAACCGCCGCCTGCCGTCTGACATTGCCGTCCGCAAGCAGAAGCAGTTCGTACAGGAATTCAAGGGTCTGTTCCTTCTGCTCCACAGTCCAATAAGTAAAATACTCGCTGAAAATAGACACATAGGCGCGGATACGGGCAGGGTCCTTCTCGCCCCGGGCCGATTCCAGGGTCGCCACAAACAGCCGCTCCCGGCCCAGGCGGTGCATCAGGCGGATATTATGGTCAACCGCGGTACGCCGGAGGCCCAGCACCACGTCATCCTCGTTCATCAGGGCGATGGGCTTCCGGGGCCTGGGAGGACCGCCGGGGGTGGTCAGGGTGGTGTCTACGCCGAAGTTCACCAGATATTCCTCGAAGTCCCGGAGCTTGGAATAGACATACTGATAGCGTCGGCGTTTGTTGTCGTCCACGTTGTCCAGCTTGTCCAAAATCACCTGAAAGGCGTCTTTAAGGGAGAAAATCCGGGCAAACTCCTGTCCGTTGGCGTCCCGCTCCTGCTTTACACGGAAGTCCGCGTACACCAGAGCCAGGGATTCGGACGACAGGTTTTCAATCTCCAGATCCCAGACGGAGTGGTTAGCGGCGATCCGGCCAAGATTGGTCAGTCCCCGCCAGGCAAACCATTGGTCCGTATAGTAATAATGGAGATAGGGCACGCGTTCGCCGGGTTTACAGCCGAATTTGCCGATATCGTGTCCCGCCGCCGCGCCGGAAATCAGGGCCAGATCAATCAGCCCGCCGTTCCGCTTGAAGGCCCGGGCCGCCATCATGGACACGTGGTGTACGCCCGCGATATGTTCCATGGTACGGAATGGGGTGACCTCCCGGCCAAGGCGGAGCAGCTCATAGATGTACTCTTCCCGGAACCGCCGCAGGAATTGGCGGTACTCCTCAGCCACGGCGCTGCCCTTGAGCTCGTCGGGGGTGCAGAAGGCGAAATCCAGCCAGAAGTCAAAGGGCAGCTCCTCCCGTTCCGCGTCGAAGAGGGTCCGGAGGAATTGCAGAAAGCACAGCGCCGCGTCCCGCTGAACAGGGCTGTGGTCCGGGTCCTCCTGGGTGAACAGCAGCGAGACCGCCGTCCGGTAGGCATACAGACCCCAGCCCTCCTTTGGCGGCAGGGCCATCCGTCCCAGAAGAGGCGAGAAGACCTCCAACGCCTCCACGCACGCGATCCGCCGGGTGATGGGCAGCAGCGGCCCCAACTGAATCCGCCAGTCCACGCCGCTGAACAGCCGGGTGATATCCGCCTGGGGACAGCTCAGCTTCTGTAAAAACGTCTCTTCCTGAAATGCTTCCGTCATTCTGGCATACAGGCCGTCGTAGTGTTCCATAATTCCTCCGTTCCGCCCGCAGGCTGGTGGCTTTCTTTCAGTATACCCTACCTGAACGCCGGAAGGAAGGGGATTTTCTAAAATTCCTTACGCAAGTTTTCAAATCGCAGGCCCAAAAGCAAGAAACGCAGGCTCCGGCTTCCCCTGCCAGCGCCCGCGTATCCTGCCCTATTCCCCTTCTGTTACCGAAAGCCAGCCCTTGACATTCCCCAGCGGGCCGTCCGTTGCCTGAACGTACAGTTTGTAGACCCCGGGGCTCGCCGGAGCTTCCACTGTGAATTCCAGCGTGCAGCGTAAAGATTCATCCCCCTGCCGCAGGTTGTGTACGGACCAGTAAACGGGCTGTTTCTGCTGGTTTTTGGCGAAATAGACCTTCATTCCATTCCCGGCCCCCGCGTTGAGGTCACACCAGATTTCGTCCCCGTAAGACAGCGTATATTCTCCTAAGCAGACCCTTTCTCCCGCTTTTACGCTCTTCAGATCCACCGGGATGTACTCCCCATCGTCCCCGTCTTCCATATCGCCGAACAGCTCCGCAAGCTCCGCCTCCGTCATATAGGCCGCGCCGGTGATTTTATCGTCCGCGTTCCGGAGAATTTTGACATTCACCGTTCCCATAGGGTTCATATCCAGCGTGTAAAAGGATTTATTCGCCCGCATATCCAGAAACACGTTCACAAGCTGGCCTTTGTAGTAATAATTCTTGCCGTCCACTGTCACGCCTGCCGTTTTGTATTCCGCCGCCCGCGCTTCCGCCCATTCCTTATTCTTTTTCGCTTCCAGCTCGTCGAAAACGTCTTCCCGGTCCAGGGCGTTGAACAGCATGGATTGAAATGCCCAGTTTCCATCCTTCATCGCTCTGTCCAGCCATTGCTCCAGCGTGTCTTCATTCATGCGCCTAGCCAGGGTGGAAAAGTACGTGATATTTCCATCCTTGTAGGCGGTCTCCGCCAGACGCTGGATGCAGGGGCCGTCTTCCAACAGACTCACCGCCGTGCCCCAGAACGAAATCCTGTTATCCTTATAAATCCGGTCCAGCCATGCCGACTGCTCCTTCTCGCTCAATCGGGAAAAAGTGATCTGAAACAATGGCAGACTTCCAGCTTGATAGTACTGTTCCGCCTGTTCTGACGCGCTGTTGGTCTTTTTCGCGTTGACAAGCACCACGCCGCTGTTCCCCGTTTTCTTTCCCGGAGTTTGGGTATGGATGGGATACGCTCCCGCAGCCGCCGCACCTGCCATCAGTGCCGCCGCCAGCGCGAATGACAGGACTGCCGTCAGTTTTGTGCCCTTCTTGTAGTTCATGATTGCCTCCAGTCTTTCCTTTAATTGCTCCCCGCTCTCGTGCAGGGCCATTGCCGCCGGTCCGCTCTGATAACGCCCCTCTGCCTCCGCCGCCCGAAGAAGCATATCGCCGTAAGCGCGCCGTTCTGTTGGGTCCAGATTCCGGATCACCCGCTCGTCACAGGCCAGTTCGCAGGCGCGGCTGATTTCGCGGGCCATCCGCCAGACCAGAGGATTGAACCAGTGCAGGCAGACCGCGAACTGCACCAGCCATTTGAAGAACAGGTCCCGCTGTTTGTAATGGCTCAGCTCATGCCAGACCGTGTAGCCAAAATCGGAGGCAGACAGGTCCTTTGAGGGCAGCACGATGCAGGGCCGGAAAACCCCCAGCAGCAGAGGCGACGCGGTCAGGCCGTTGGTGCAGAGCTCTACAGGCCGTCTGACTCCCGCCTGTTCTCCGATTTGCGCCAGGATATCCAGCAGCTCCACATCGGAGACCTCTTCCCAGCCCGCCTGGATATAATGGACAAAGCTCTGATAAACGGTGACCTTCCGGATGAGCAGGAACGCCGCGCCGCCCAGCCAAACCAGACAGAGGCCGTCCCACAAATCCACGGGGGATTCCGGAAGCTCCGCCGCCGCCCCTGTCCACGCCGCCCCGCCTGACGGTTCCCGCGTTTCTGTCCAAGCCTCCGCCTGGGGTTCCGGGACCGGTTCCGCCCATTGGAACAGCATTCCTGTCAGGCTGACCGCCGGCGTGAGAGGAAGCAGCAGCCGGGCAAGCACAATCAGCCATAGACCGTACTGCCCCCGTTTGCTGACGTGCTTCTTCCATAAGGGGCCTGTCAGCCACAGCAGGGCCATCAGCAGCGTGCCGGAAACCGACAGGGACAGCGCCGTTTTCAACACCTCCCTCATGTCTCCCCGTTCCTTTCCCAGTACCGCCGCAGCTCCGCGCAGTCCTCCGCCGTCAGCATTTTCCGTTCGATCAGCGTCGCTGCCAAGCCCCAGGCCTCCCCTTCGTAGAGCTTGTTCACCAGCGTCAATGTCTGGGCCGCCTGGTAATCCGAAGCCGTCGCCAGGGCCTCGTATTCGTTCCGGCGGCCGATCTTGCTGGTTTTCAGCAGGCCCTTTTCCACCAGCCGGGACAGCAGCGTGATTACAGTGTTCTTTTGCCAGCCCTTCCCTGACGCCGCCAAACTCTCCATGATTTCCGCATACAGTGCCTTTCCCCCCTTTGACCAGATAATTTTCATCAGCTCCAGCTCCGAATCCGATACCTGCGGGATGTTCATATAACGCGCCTCCTATGATAACAGATTGTAGGCTAAATATAGGATAACACCATGTAGGCCATCTGTCAAGTCTCCTGAACGAAAAACTTCCTTCTCTTTTTCCCTCCAGCGCAGAAAAGAGACGCTCTCCTGAAAAAAAGGGGGCTGGTCCGGAACGGAAACATTTCTTGACGGCAAGGAAAGGGATAGGGTATGCTTAAAGCGGCCAAAACAAGCGACACGAGAGGAGGCAGGCGCCATGAACACACCAGAGAACGGGAACCGGACAAGACGCGAGCTGGCGGAAGCCCTGAAGACGCTGCTCAAACGCAAGCCGCTGGAGCAAATGCGTGTACGGGAACTGACGGAGCTTTGCGGTCTGCGGCGGCAATCCTTCTATTACCATTTCAAGGACGTGTACGACCTGTTTGACTGGGCGATAAGACAGGAGCAGGCGTATCTTCGCGGGGCGCGGGAGGATTGTCTGACATGGCGGCAGGCAATGGGGGCTGTTTTGGAGCGCGCGGCGGAGGAACGGGCTTTTTATCAGGCAGTTCTTCGGTACCGGGGCCGGGCCGGTCTGCGGGAGGTCTTCCTTCTCTCCGAACCCCTGGAAGCCGCCCTTGCCTACTATCGGACCCGCAGCGGCCTGAACCCTTCGTCGGAACGGGCGCAGGTGCTCTGCTGGGAGACAGTGCTGCTCTCCCTTCTGGAGGGCTGGATTTCCGACGATCTGGACCTCACGCCCGAAGAGCTGCTGCCTGTACTGGAAGATGCCGTCATCCGAAAGGCCAGCCTGGACGCCTGGGAAACCCTTTGGAATGAGTCCAGGCAAAATGAATGACTGTCAGGGTCCGGCGGCTTCTTTTTCCCCACTGCGCGGCTCGAAAATCTGAACGGCTTCCTGACGCTTCAGTACAGGATTTTCCTTTTGAGGATGGGTTTTTCCCGTCCTCTTTTTTTATCCGTTTTCTCTGCCCGATTTTGACAATTGTTACAATTATGTCCAAATTCCGACGTTTTTTGCGGAATTGTCCCTTTGGCAAAAGAGAAGGGCGTTTTATAATCTGAACGAAACAGGAGTGATTGCTTTGAAAAAAGTCTGTTATACCGTTATTTTGCAAAGCCAGCTGGGGCCTCGGGGCGGGGAACTGCTGCTCCAGGCCGACAGTCAGACCGTCTCCGGAGAGCTCTGCCTTCTGGGCCGAAGGAACCGCTTCTCCGGCAGCGTCCTGCAAAGCGGAAAGTACCTGATTTCCGGGAATCTGCGGGTCCGGGCCGATCTGGAGCCTTACGACGCCATTTTTACCGTGCGGCAGGGTCGTCTGGCCGGGGGACTGGTCACAAGACATGGCTGCTGGGACCTGACAGGCTTCGAGGTTCCAGGGGTGCAGTCCGGCGCGGCTTCCGGGTCCTGACGCGGTTACATAGAAGAGGGCCTTCTGCTAGCCCGCCGTGTCCTTGAGGCCGCTTCAATTTTTGGGCCTGACGTTTGATTTGCGCAGAACAAAGGGAGGGCAGAGCCATGAAAAAAAGCCAGCGTCTGGATTCCGCCGCCATAGGCCGAATGCTGGAACAGGAGCGCGTGGGTCCGGAAAGCGCCGTGCTGCGTCTGGCCTGGCTGGAGGGGCTGACCAGAGAGGAGATCGCCGCCTTGACCTGGGACCATGTTTCCTTCCTGGACGCCCGCCTGGAGCTTCCCGACCGTATGGTGCCCTTGGACCCCGATTTGCAGCCGTTCCTCTGGAAGCTCTGGGAGGCCCATCGGGATGATTCTCCTTATGTCGTCCTGTCGTCCCGGGAACATACCCCACTGCGGCCGGAATCCATCTCCCGCCTGGCCCGGAAAGCCTTGGACCGCGCCGGTATGCAGGGCGTCCGGCTGCTGGATCTCCGTTATGATTGGATTCTCCGGCAGCTGGAGCGTCTGGATTGGCCTGAAACTGCCCGTATCAGCGGTATGGCCGTTGCGTCCCTGCAAGCCCATTTTGCGCCCGCTGTACCGCCCGCGGCTGAGTCACGGCAGAGGGAGTCTGGTCAGGTGGACGAGTTCAAGCTCTGGAAGCTGCTTCAGGCTGAACAGGATACCCCCGCGGGATTGGCGCTCTGGCTGGCCTGGCAGCTGGGGCTCCAGGGACAGGAGATGATCGCTTTGACCTGGGATCAGATTGATTTCGAGGCAAACTGCGTGCATCTTTCCGACAGAGACGCCAGCCTGACCAGCGCCCTGCGGAGAATGCTGGAAGGCGTCCAAAAAGCCCGGCAGCCCGGCGACGACCCCCATGTCCTGCTCACCGAACAGTCCCGGCGCCCACTGGACCTGCCCCGGCTCTCCCGTATGACTAGGGCTGTGCTGATTCGGGGCGGTCTGGAACGCGTTGCCCTGCGGGACCTCCGGAAGGACGACGGGAGAACCGCGGAAGACAACGCTATCCTGGAGCTTGTGCGGGACCGCGGCTCCGTCTCCCGAAGCGATGTCGTCGATTTGCTGCGGCTTTCCAAAAGCGCGGTCTATGGCCGTCTCCGCCGTCTGACCGGGCAGGAACGGCTTGTACGGATCGGCGGCAAGTACTACCTTCCCGGCACTGTGGTCCCGCCGGAACAGCATCAGGAGGCGATTCAGGCTTATATCTCTGAGGCCGGTTTTGCCTACCGTCAGGATATCGTTGACCTGCTGCATATCCAGCCGAAACAGTGCTCCCTCGTCCTGCGCCACCTTGTCGACGCCGGCGCCCTGCTCCAGGAGGGCCAGAAGTATTATCTTGCCTCCGGCGGCGGGCCCTGATCAGCTCCCTTATGCCTCCGGGAAGACTTTGCCCGGCCTTTCTGTCTTGATTCCGGCAGTCCCTTTCCTCTTTTGCTGTACTGATTTTGAATCGGCTCCGGCGGTCTGGCTCTTTTTGGGCCGGGCCGCGTTTGCTTGGACGGCTTTTCTTTGGCGGCGTTGTTTTCTGGTCCTGCTATTGAATATGCAGCTTCATCAAGTCCCCCCCTCGCCAAAGAATCGGGCTGACAGCTGACCGCAGGATTTCATAGACGCCCTCCCGCGCACTGTATGAAATTGGAGAATCTCAGGCTGTGTTATTCCTCTCCGGCAAATCCCCCTCGCGGAATGTGCGCCTCTTTTCACTTCGGTTAAAAGGGCCTGAAAAGCCTTGCCATGGCGCTTTTTTGGGGTTACAGTGCATTTGCGGAGGGCGAAAAGTACGCGGCCAGTTCCAGGATTGATGTGGGATCGGCTAGCCCCGACACGAACCCTGGAAGGGGTGGCGGCTGTTCGTGCGCTTCGCAAATCTTATAAGGAGGAATGTCTCATGAAGAAATTCCTGTCCCTGGTGTTGGCTGTTATCATGACCATGTCTTTGGTTACGATCAGCGCCAGCGCCGCCGAGTACAAAGATTTCACCGATAAAGATGAAATCCAGTACGAGGAAGCCGTAGCGGTCCTGAACCGCCTGGGAATCATCACTGGTTACTCCGAGGGTGATTTCCGTCCTGAAGGGGAGCTGACTCGTGGCGCTGCTGCGAAGATCATCGCTTCTCTGCTGATCGGTCCCGAAGCGGCCGAGAATCTGTCCCCCACCACCGCGCCCTTTAAGGATGTCCCCCTGGATCACACCTTTGCGGGCCCCATCGCTTACTGCTCCACGCTGAAGATCATCAACGGCTACAGCGACGGCAGCTTCCAGCCCGGCGGCACCCTGACCGGCTATGCGTTCAGCAAGATGCTGCTCGGCGCTCTGGGTTATGACGGCG
>CAJTMG010000004.1:0-62463 GCA_910577405.1 uncultured Oscillibacter sp.
TCTGTCAGTTTCCCGGGCAGCATTGCAGGATGTTAGTGAAGCCGCTTTCAGTCTGTCAGTTTCCCGGGCAGCATTGCAGGATGTTAGTGAAGCCGCTTTCAGTCTGCCAACTTCCCAAACAGCAATGATGATTAAGGAGGCCCTATGCGTATACGAACCGCGGCCCTGACCGACCTCGCCGCACTGACGGCCATCGAACGCGCCTGCTTCCCCCCTGCCGAAGCCGCGACAGAAGCCGAATTCGCCGCCCGTCTGTCCGTCTACCCGAATCACTTCTGGCTGATGGAGGAAGACGGGACGGTGACCAGCTTTGTTAACGGCCTTGTCAGCGATGAACCCATTCTCCGGGACGCCATGTATGCCAACGCCAGCCTGCACAGGGAGGACGGTTCGTGGCAGATGATTTTCGGCGTGAACACCCTTCCGCAGTACCGGCGGCAGGGACGCGCGGCAAAGCTCCTCCAGCACGCCGCCGGGGACGCTCGGAAGCATGGGCGGAAAGGCTGCGTCCTCACCTGCAAGGCCCCTTTGGTACACTTTTATGAATCCTTGGGCTATCAGAATGAAGGCGTTTCCGCATCCACCCACGGCGGCGCGGTCTGGTATCATATGCGGCTGGCCTTCTGACCGGGCCGCCTGCTTTCCATACAAAAACAGCGTTGTTTTCGGTACAAAAGCAAAACAACACTGCATCTCGCGCAAAAAAGCAAAAATGACACCATATCTAACACAAAAAGCAAAAAATAACACCACAAAGGCGTCCGGCGATCAAAAACCGGACGCTTTTATGGTTATAAGGGAAAATATCGTCTTCGCTCAGGGGAAAGCGGAAGACCTCCAACGGCGGGGACCTGAAGCAGAGAGGGGTTATTTCAGGAATTTACTCAGCCGCCGGGACAGGAGCAGCGCCAAAGCCATCTTGATAAGGTCGGGAATAATAAAGGGAATCACGCAGGAAGCCAACGCGCCGCCAAGACCAATCGGCCCCACATTCCGGGCGTAGACCACCAGGAACCAGGCGGTGCCGAAAGCGTAGTAAACGAACATCCCCAGCAGGCAGGCGGCGGTCTTGACAAGCAGGCTGTTTCCAAGCAGCTTTTCCATCAGCCAGAAGACCAGCGCGGTGCCCATAAAGCCGATCAAATAGCCGCCGGTAGAACCCAGCAGGACACTCAGCCCGCCCCGGAAGCCCGCAAATACCGGCAAACCCACCGCGCCCAGCAGCAGATAGGCCGAAACCGCGTAGGTCCCCCGCCGTCCGCCCAGCACGCCAAGCGCGGCGAACATGGCAAAGGTCTGCATGGAAAAGGGGACCATCGGTTTTGGCACGGGGATGGAAATCCAGGCACAAACGGCCATCAGAACGGCGAACAGGGCTGTGTAGGTCAAGTCCAGCGTCCTCAAACGGGACCCGGCGGCAGATGCGGGAGCAGACATAGCAGCACTTCCTTTTCTTTTGATTCTGTCTGCTATGATACCTTATCCCGCCTCAATTGTCAACCATTATTTTTCCTACGGTTTACAATCAGGCATACCGCAGGTTCTCTCACAGACCTCCCGGATTTTGCGCTGAATGTCCTTGAGGTCCTCGAAGGTATCAGGGCGTTTGGCGTCGTCCCGAAGGAGCGCGGCGGGATGGTAGATCGCGGTAAGCCAGACGTTCTTTCTCTGGACCCACTGCCCGTGCTCCTGTGTAATCCGGAAGTCCTCACGGATAATGGCTTTGGCGGCGATACGGCCCAGGCAGACGATAATTTTCGGGCGCAGGAAAGCGGTCTGACAGCGGAGCCAGCCGATACAAGCCTCCTGTTCCACATTCAGGGGATCGCGGTTATTGGGCGGGCGGCACTTGACAATATTGGCGATATAGACTTTGGTCCGGTCCAGGCCAATCATTTCCAGCATATCGTCCAGGAGCTGGCCTGCGGGACCGACGAAGGGGATTCCCTGTTCATCCTCTCTCTGGCCGGGTCCCTCGCCGATCAGGAGTATTTCCGCGTCATGAGCGCCGTCTCCGAAAACCACGTTCTTTCTCCGTTCGGACAAAGAGCAGTTCCGGCAGGTCATGCAGTCCTCCCGCAGCTTCTCCCAACGGTCCATAAACATTCCTCCTTTTGAAAATACAGGTTGAAAACGCTGGCTGCCAGAAAACGACAGACATAAAGGCAGTTCTTCCGGAGACACTGAACCGGGAGATGATAGCGATGCAATTACTCTGGTACTTCTGGATTTACAGTTTTTTGGGCTGGATACTGGAACGGGCCTATGCGTTTCTGGTTCAGTCCGGGCGGCAGGAGCGGCGCTGTCTGCTTCTGCTTCCCCTGTGCCCGGTCTACGGTCTTGGGATGCTTGCGGTATTGGCGCTCCCGCCCATGGGATGGCTGTCTCTTGTGTTCTGGGGCGGGGTGATGGCCACGGCGGCAGAATATGGGGTGCATTGGGCCTGCGAAACGTTTCTGGGTGTGCGCTTCTGGGATTACAGCGGCGTGCCGGGGAATGTGGGCGGCCGGGTGTGCCTGCCGTTCACGCTGGCCTGGGGTCCCCTGACGGCGGCGGCGGTACGGTTCATTCAGCCGGGCCTGACTTCCCTGACGGTTCCGCCGGCGCTTTCCTGGCTGTTCCTTCTGCTGTTCACCGCGGACTGCGTCTGTTCCGTCCAATTCCTGCGGACTACCCGAAGTGTCAATGCCCTCCGGAGCTGGAACGGGGCGCTCTCTTCTAAACGATCTGAAAGAGGTAGAATTTAAGATAATTGGTTTCGTCCACGCCCCAGAGAATCGGATGATCACAGCTCTGCTGACGGGCTTCAATCTGCCGCAGGCGGACATTGGCGTCTCTGGCGGCGGAGGCAAGCATGGCTCGGAAGGCGTCCTCGGCGGCAAAATGGGAGCAGGAACAGGTAGCCAGATAGCCGCCCCGGGGCAGGAGCTTCATGGCGCGGTAATTGATTTCCTTGTAACCGGCCATGGCGTTGGCGGCGGTTTTTCTGGATTTGGTAAAGGCGGGCGGGTCCAGAATGATGTAATCGTAACGGCGGGGTTCCTTCTCCAGGGCGGGCAGGAGGTCAAAGACGTTGGCGGCGCGGCATTCCACGATACCGGACAGCCCGTTTCTCTCCGCGTTGGCCCTTGCCATTTCCACGGCGGACTCCGACACATCCACGGCAGTCACATACCTGGCCCCGCCCATAGCCGCGTTGAGGGCAAAGGAACCGGTATGGGTAAAGCAGTCCAGCACCGTCCGGCCCTCCGCAAGTCTGGCTGCGGCACGGCGGTTGTACTTCTGGTCCAGGAAAAAGCCGGTTTTCTGTCCATTTTCCACATCAACCAAATACCGGACGCCGTTTTCGGTAATTTCGGTCACAGGGGACTCCGGCACAGGCTCTCCCGGCAGTGAACACCAGCCCTTATATTGCGGCAGGCCCTCTTTTTCCCGGATTGCCACGTCATTCCGTTCATAGACGCCCCGGATTCTCTGCCCATCCTCCCGCAGAATCCGGACCAGCGCCGGCAGGAGCAGTTCTTTGACGGTCTCCATGCCCACGGATAGGACCTGCACGCTGAGAAGATCGTGAAATTTGTCCACAGTCAAGCCCGGGAAAGCATCGGCCTCACCAAAGACAATCCGGCAGGCGTCCAGGTCGGCGGGTTCCATGACGGTTTTCCGGTACTCCCAGGCCCACCGGAGTTTCCGTTCCCAGAAAGCCGCGTCAAACCGGTCGTTGGCGTTCCGGGTTACCAGCCGCACACGGATTTTCGAATGCTCCGACCAGAAGCCGGTGCCCAGATACGCTCCCTTCCGGCTCCGTACATCCACCAGCGACCCGTTTTCCGGCGAATCCGACGCGGTAATTTCCTCCCCGTAAACCCAGGGATGGCCCCGGAGAATAGCGGCCTCGGCCTTGGGCGTGACTGCGGCGCTGGGATAGCTTCTTTCCATAAACTGACTCCTTCCCAAATCGGACAAACAATCAGGAAACGCAAACAAAAATTACCAATGCTTAGCTCCTGATTCCTCATTCAGATAGTGTAGCACATATTCGGGGGAAACGCCATAGTATTTTATATGTATGCTGTAAGAAGGAGGAAGCGCCATGCCAATCATTTATCTCAGCCCGTCAACTCAGGAATGGAATTCTTACGTCACCGGCAGCGGTTCAGAGGAATACAACATGAATCTTCTGGCGGACGCACTGGTGCCGTATCTGCTGAGCAACGGAATCCAGTACAAGCGGAACCGTCCGGAGATGACCGCGGGCTCGTCCATCCGGGAGGCCAACCGGGGGACCTACGACCTCTACCTCGCCCTGCACTCCAACGGCGCGCCGGAGGGCCGTTATGGAGAAGAGCGGGGGATCATCGCCTTTTATTACCCCGGCAGTTCCAAAGGCCAGCGGGCGGCGGAACTGATTGCCCAGGAACTCCGGAAAATCTACCCGCTGCCCAATAAGGTAACCACCCGTGCCACCACCTCTCTGGGGGAAGTCGCGCAGTCCAACGCCCCGGCGGTTCTGGTGGAAATCGGCTACCACGACAACTATGCCGACGCGCAATGGCTGGAAGGGCATTGGGACGACATCGCCCAGCAGATTGCCCGGGCCCTGACGGAGTTTTTCGGCCTGCCGTTTATCTATCTCATGACCCCGGCAAAGGGCACGGTGTCGGTCAACTGGGGCACGCTGAATCTGCGGAGCTACCCCTCCCCGTCCGGCCGGATCATTGCGAATCTGCCCAACGGCGCCGAGGTGACCATTTACGGCGAGTGGCAGGGCTGGTATGTGGTCCATCACGGCGATCATGTGGGCTACGCGGCGGCGGCATTCATCGACCGCTGAAGAGATTTCCGCAAAAAAGCAGGCAGTCCCTGGAAAAGGGATTGCCTGCCTTTTGTTGTGTTTGTGATTGGTTTTTTCAAAGACCATTCAGCAGCTGTGACAGCCATAGCCTGCGTGGGAGCTGTCGCAGAACCCGGAGGCGTGGTTGTAGCCGCAGTAAACCGTGCCGTTATGGGTATGCCGTCCCACAGCCGTGCAGCCCTTGACGGTGCAGAGGGCGGCGCAGGAACCGTCGCAGAAGCCGCCGCTATGATTGTAGCCGCAATAGGCCGCGCCGTTATGGGTATGCCGTCCCACAGCCGTACAGCCCTTGACGGTGCAGAGGGCGGCGCAGGAACCGTCGCAGAAGCCGCAGCTATGATTGTAGCCGCAATAGGCCGCGCCGTTATGGGTATGCCGTCCCGCAACGGTGCAGCCCTTGACGGTGCAGAGGGCAGCGCAGGAACCGTCACAGAAGCCGCCGTCGTGGTCGTAGCCGCAGTAAGTCACGCCGTTATGGGTATGCCGTCCCGCAGCCGTACAGCCCTTGACGGTACACAGCGCCGCGCATCTGCCCCCGCAGACCTGCCCGGGATGGTAGGCGCAGTTATGGCTATGAGTACCAGAGACAGCGCAGCCCCTGACGCCGCAGCCCGGGACAGTGGAAACGGCAGTGCTTCCATGATGTCTGCCGCCGTGATGGCCTCCATGAGCGGAGACAGGCGCGGCCATCAGGACAGCCGTCAGGAAACAAAGGAACAGCACGAAAGCCGTACGGAATTTTTTCATAAGAGTATTCCTCCCGCCAAAGTAACCTTTTATAATTCTACCATAAAGGCTCAGGAACTGCAAGGGGGGTTCAGAAAATAAATCCAGTATTTTTATAGTAAAAAGATGTTTCTTCTTGACAGAGCGAGCGCAAACGATTAAACTAAAAGAGGATTGCTGTCGGAGAACGTAGGGGTGTTCTCTGGTCGTTTTCTATGATACGTCTGCTCTGTCTGGGACAGGGCTGAAAGACGAAAAACCGAAGGAGTGGAGTCAAGCCGTGATACAAACGATACTAGCCGTGCTGATTGGCGCGGTCGTCGGCGGCGTGATTTGCTTTCCGCTTGGTATTCGCTATCGGAAGAACGTCTCTGAAAGAGAGATTTCCAGTGCGGAAGAAGAGGGAACGCGCATTGTGAACGAGGCCATCAAGAGCGCCGAATCCAAGAAGCGCGAGGCCCTGTTGGAAGCAAAGGAAGAGATCCTGAAGAACCGGAGCGAATACGAGAAGGAAGTAAAGGAACGCCGGGCAGACTTGCAGCGGCAGGAAAACCGTTTGCAGCAGAAGGAGGAAAATTTAGACCGGAAGATAGAGAGCGTAGAGAAGAAGGAAGAGGCGCTGAGCCAGAAGCACGCCGCCATTGACAAGGAAGCGGAGGAAATCCGTGCGGTGAAGCTCAGCCAGATCGAAATGCTGGAACGCATCTCCGGCTTTACCACCGAGGAGGCCAAGCAGTATCTGATTGACCAGGTGGAAGCGGAGGTCATCCATGAGACTGCACTGAAAATCAAGGAAGTGGAGTCCCGGATGAAGGAAGAGTGCGAGGCCCGGGCCCGGGAGGTCGTCGCCCAGGCAATCCAGCGCTGCGCCGCAGACCAGGTGGCCGATATGACCGTCAGTGTGGTCCCCCTGCCCAATGACGAGATGAAAGGCCGCATTATAGGACGGGAAGGCCGTAATATCCGCACAATCGAGACCTTGACGGGCGTGGATCTGATTATCGACGACACGCCGGAGGCGATTACGGTATCCTGTTTTGAGCCGGTGCGCCGGGAGATCGCACGGCTGGCCCTTGAGAAGCTGATTGCCGACGGGCGGATTCATCCCACCCATATCGAGGAGATGGTGGAGAAGGCCCGGCGGGAGGTAGACGCTACCATCAAGTCCGAGGGCGAACGGGTAACCTTCGAGTGCGGCATCCGGGGACTGCATCCGGAGCTGGTGAAGTTGCTGGGCCGCCTGCATTATCGGACGAGCTACGGGCAGAACGTTTTGCAGCATTCTGTGGAAGTGAGTCATATTGCGGGCATGATGGCAGCCGAGCTGGGCGTGGATGTGCAGGCGGCAAAACGGGCGGGCCTGCTGCATGACCTGGGCAAGGCCGTTGATCGGGAAGTCGAGGGCACTCATGTGGCACTGGGCGTGGATTTTGCCCGGAAGTTCAAGGAGCGGGAGGAGATCATCCACGCTATCGAAGCCCATCACAACGACGTGGAACCCCGGACCATCGTGGCGTGTCTGGTGCAGGCCGCCGACGCAATCTCCGCCGCAAGACCCGGAGCGCGCCGCGAAAACCTTGAGAACTACATCAAACGCCTGGAGCAGCTTGAGACTATCACAGGCACTTATCCCGGCGTGGACAAGGCTTATGCGATACAGGCGGGCCGTGAAGTCCGGGTGATGGTGAAGCCGGAACAGGTCAGCGAGGATCAGATGGTCATTCTGGCCCGCGACCTTGCCAAGAAGATCGAGGAAGAGATGGAGTATCCCGGTCAGATCAAGGTCCATGTCCTCCGGGAAACCAAGGTCGTCGAATACGCGAAATAAATTCTGAATATAGTTGAACCAGCGCAACAAAAAGGCCGGCGTCGAGAGAATCGGCGTCAGCCTTTTTCCTTTGGGCAGGGCGTTCTGATAATTTTAACTATGGCCCAGGAAACCGAGAAAGCAATTCAGATATTGATTCAAGCACAGCGGGCCTGCAAAGAAATGTATCTGCAAGACGAGGGACCGGTTTTAGCGGCATTTCCCCCAAAAGATACGCCGGACCTTACAGAAACGCACGACGAGTAAGGCAGGCTTTCTGACAACATTGATGGAGGTCGATTTTATGAGCATTCAATCACTGACCAGCGCTCCGGTGCAGAACGGCGTACACAGGGATCTCGGACAGACGTCAGCGGCAGGCGCATCGTTCCAGGAGCTGATGGAGGCCATGGCAGGCGGCACGGCTCCGGAAGGCGTCACTTTGGGCGTGTCGGCAGAAGACCGTTCCAGCCATGCCGCCATGATGTCCGCCCTGAACCAGGCCCGGTTTACAATACTGGAAAAGATGAAGCTGGGCAAAGAGAAGGAAGAAGAAGAGGAAGCCTGGGATGAGCTGATGGAGTATGTGGACACGTGGATAGAGAGTCTGCGGGAAGAAGGGGACATCGAGAAGTCAGCCCGTGCGTACGCGGCAGTGGAGGCGCGGAAGTCAAAGCGTCCGGCAATGCGCAGGGATACCGGGGATTGGGTGATGAAGATGATGACGGAAGCGCTTTCGGACGGGAATCAGGAGGATTGAACGGCGATCAGAGGCGACTGGAATCCGTCGGCGCCGGGGCAGAAGATATCACCGGCAACGGGAACATCGTCGCAGAGGTAGAGGTTTGCCTGAACGCCCTCCGCCCTGCTGGGATGGTTGGCCACAGCATAGGTGTACCGGGAAATCTGCCGCCCGCAGCAGTCCGAGAGGTCGAAGCCTTGCTGTAGCTGGAGTTCGTTGTAAGACAGGTAAGGCTCCTCCAGGGCGTCAGGAAACAGGAATTGCAGGGTTTCGATAGGTTCTTCCGCCACCTCCCAGCCCAGGGAGCGAAGGTAGGCCACACGCTGCAAATTGCCTGGCAGCTGGGGCAGAGGTTCGGATTCCGGCTCGCGTCCCATAAGGAAAATCAGGCCAATCATGACAAGGCCCATAAAGAGGACGGCAGCGACGGCGCGTTTTCTGGAAAATTTAGCTGTCCAAATGAACATAGAGCATCCCTCCTGAGAGTTCCTATTCATTTTTCCGGAAAAATATGATAGAATGAAGCAAAAAAGCGTTAAAGGAGGGAATGCGGCCATGGGCAAAGAACGGCTGGACAAGATACTGGCGACCACAGGCCGATGGTCCCGACGGGAAGCGGGCGCGTTGATCCGACGGGGCGCGGTTCTGGTAGATGGGGAGCCGGTACGGTCGCCGGACACAAAGACGGACCCGGAGACAAGCGTGGTGACGGCAGAGGGAGAGCGGTTGGTATGGCGGCGGTACACGTGGGTAATGCTGAATAAGCCGGCAGGGTATCTGTCCGCGACGGAAGACGGCCGGGGAACTACGGTGCTGGACCTTCTGCCCCGGGAGTTGCAGCGGCAGGGGTTGTTTCCGGTGGGACGGCTGGACAAGGATACAGAGGGACTGCTGCTTCTGACCAACGAAGGCCCTCTTGCCCACGCGCTGCTGTCCCCGAAACGTCATGTGGACAAAGTGTATTACGCGCGGGTGGACGGCTGTTTGAACGAGGGCGACTGCGCGGCGTTTGCTGATGGGCTGTCCTTGAGTGACGGACTGGAATGCCTGCCTGCAAAGTTGGAAATTCTTCCCGGCACCGGCGGCACGGAAGCCCTGGTGACCCTGCGGGAAGGGAAATTCCATCAGGTCAAGCGGATGCTGGCGTCAAGGGGCGCGCCGGTGGTGTATCTGGAACGCGTACAAATGGCCGGGTTGGAGCTGGACCGGAGCCTTCCCCGTGGTGATTTTCGCTTTTTGACAGAGAACGAGCTTGCAATTCTTCAGAAGTTTGTTTAGTTTTATAAAATCCACTATTTGCGGGCATTTCAGGTTTCAGTATGTAGTTCGTGTGAAACAGAGGGAGGACCAGCCTTGTGTTCAGGTTGTCCCTCTTACGGTTTTTCCTATGCTCAATGCGGTCGTTAAGCCTGGACGCTCCTTCTGTTTCGTCCCGCCCTTGCAGAGCTTGTACAGCGTCAGATAAAACAGCAGCCTCCAGGGTATGATTCAGCCGCAAATGGAAAAAGAAAAGGCCCGGGGCAGCAAATCGTTACCTCGGACCTTTTTCGGTCATTTTATTCGGGACACTCTGTCGGTTTTGCAGGTAGGGGACAGCAATTAACCCTTCACCATGGAAGCGATTTCCTCAGCAAAGTTCTCCTGCTTCTTCTCAATGCCCTCGCCCTTCTCAAAGCGGATGGCGTCCTTGAAGGTAATCGTCCCGCCCAGCTTTTTGGCAACGTCAGCAAGGTAGGCTTCCACAGAACCGGTAAACACGTCGCTCCGCACGAACTCCTGCTGAAGGAGGCAGTTCTCGGAATAGAACTTGTTCATCTTGCCCATGACAATTTTCTCACGGACCTGCTCCGGCTTTCCGGCCATTTTGGGATCATTCTCCATCTGGGCCATCATGACCTTCTTTTCCTCGTCCAGAATCTCCTGGGTCACCTGAGACTTATCCCAGAACCGGGGATTCAGCGCGGCAATCTGCATGGCCACATTGAACCCGGCCTCCTGCACCTGCTCGGCGCTCAGACTGGTCTCCAGGGACACCAGCACGCCAATCTTGCCGCCGGCGTGGACGTAGGGAACGGAAACTCCCTCAGAGAAGCGGGCAAAGCGGCGGACCTTGATATTCTCGCCGATCACCAGAACCATCTCCTGCTGCTGCTGGATCACGGTCAGGTCGGTGCCGTTGTACTTGCACTCCATCAGCGCATCCAGGTCGGCGGGCTTCTGGCTGACCACGGTAGCGGCAACGCCCTTCACAAAATCCACAAACTTCTCGTTCTTGCCCACAAAGTCAGTCTCGGCGTTGACTTCCACAACCACGCCCTCGCCGCCGATCACAGCCGCGTAAGCCATACCCTCGGCGGCCACGCGTCCAGCCTTCTTCACGGATGCGGCCATACCCTTCTCGCGCAGCCACTCCACGGCCTTGTCCATATCGCCGTCAGACGCAACCAGCGCCTTCTTGCAGTCCATCATACCCACGCCGGTCATTTCGCGCAGGGTTTTTACATCAGTAGGGGTAAATGCCATGTCTTACTTTCCTCCTGTTTCAGAATCACCGGAACCTGCGGCCCATTAAAGAACCTCAGGCGTCCGGACGGTATGTCAATGCAAATTACTCAGCGTCGGCAGCGGGGGCGGGAGCGGCTTCCTCGGTCTGCTCGCCCTGTCTGCCCTCCAGCACGGCGTTGGCCATGATGGAAGAGATGAGCTTGATTGCGCGGATGGCGTCATCGTTGCCGGGGATCACGTAATCAATCTCATCGGGGTCGCAGTTGGTATCGGCGATTGCCACCACGGGGATGCCCAGCTTGTGCGCCTCAGCGATGGCGTTCCGTTCCTTCCGGGTGTCCACGATGAACAGTGCGCCGGGGAGCTTCTTCATCTCCTTCACGCCGCCCAGGTACTTTTCCAGCTTTGCGATTTCGCCCAGATGCTTCATGACCTCTTTCTTGGGCAGCATATCGAAGGTGCCGTCCTCCTGCATGGTCTTGAGCTGATTCAGCCGGTCCACGCGGGTGCGCATGGTTTTGAAATTGGTCATCATGCCGCCCAGCCAGCGCGCGTTGACGTAATACTGACCGCAGCGGCCGGCCTCTTCGCGGATGGCGTCCTGAGCCTGCTTCTTGGTGCCCACGAAGAGCAGGGACTGACCGTTTTCAGCAATCTGGCGGACGAAATTATAAGCCTCCTCCAGCTTGCGGACGGTCTTCTGCAAATCGACGATATAGATGCCGTTGCGCTCCGTGTAGATATAGGGCGCCATTTTGGGGTTCCAGCGGCGGGTCTGATGTCCGAAATGGACGCCCGCTTCCAGAAGAGCTTTCATAGATACGACGCTAGAGCTTGCCATGTTTGTTCCTCCATAAAAATTTAGTTATACCTCCGGCGGCTTCATTCCTCCGGCCAACCGGGAAGATTTCCCTCCTGGCACAGGCACGAAAGTCGACACACCGTGCGGAATGCTGAACTATCATACCACATTCTCCCTCCCTATGCAAGGTTTTTTTCCGATTTCCCCAAAAAAATCTTTTCGGGCGCGTTATGAAGCAGGCAGCGCCGTCAATGTCCGGGGAAATTTTCTCTTTATTCGCTTGCCGGCCCTGAAACGGCATTGAAGTTCGGGGAAAAATGTGCTATGCTTTCCTGGGAGGGATACAGTGATGAATCAGAACAATCAGGCCCCGGATGGAATGGAAGCGCCGTTTTTCTGGGTCTTCAACGACTGTGGGCAGCAGGTAAAGTGCGACATTCTGGTGACCTTCGACGTGGAGTATGAGGGCCGGAATGTCCATGTGGTGGTCTATACCGACAACGCCGCAACCCCAGAGGGGGATCTGAAAATTTACGCCGCCCAATACCCTGACGGCGTGTTTCTGCCAAATATGAAGGCCCCGGAGCTGGAGGATCTGCCGGATGCGCTCTGGGACGCCGTACAGGAGGTGCTGGACCGTGTTTTGCCGCAAAAAACAGACGAATAAAAAGAAGGAGATTTCAACTGTCAGGCTCCAACGTTTCGAGGAACCGGAGGATTTCTTCTTTCAGGCCATCAATCGAAAGGGGGAGTCTATCCGCTGTGAGGCGCTCTTTACCTTTTCGGCCAACGGGAAGGATTATCTCGTTTACACCGACAATACCCATACCCTGCTGGGCCGCACGAATATCTACGCCACCCTCTTTCATCCGGATACCCTTGTCAGCGGAAGACCCCTGTTCCTCCGGGACCCGGCAACAGAAGCCGAATGGCGTTTGATTGAACAGACAGCCGCCCGCGTTTTGCAGCAGATGTAGCGCGGGAAAAACGGTTATGACAGACAAAACCGACCTGTCCTTAAGGCTCATTGACGCGCTGGCCATGACCGTCAGCGGGGGCATATTCTGACACAAATCCATTCAGCCGCGGTGGTCTTCGGATTGCCGCGGTCTTCTTTTTTCGGAAACGCCCTTGACAATATCGAGTGTCGATGTTATACTGAACCCAACAAGAATATCAAATATCGATATTGCGGGCCGCTTTTTTTGACGCTTTAATAACGATACTCGATATAAACACCAGGGAAAGGAGGGCCTATGGCAAGAGAAAAATTTCAGACCCTGACGGAGCCTATGTTCTACATCCTGCTCTGTCTCCGGCGGGAACGATGCGGGGCGGATATCGCGGCGGAGGTGCGCGCCCTGACGCAGGAACGGGTGTGTATCGGTCCCGGGACGCTCTATAACCTGCTGGACAGCTTTTTGCAGGCGGAGATGATCCGGGAAACTAAGGCGGAGGGCAGGCGTCGGAGCTACCTGATTACCTCCAAGGGACAGGACGCGCTGGACGAGGAATACCGGCGGCTTCTGCGTCTGGCGGAGGACTACCGGACCTGTAAGGAGGGATTGCAATGAGCGAAAGAAAGAGAAGATTCGAGAATTTTGCCCTGTACGACTATCAGGGAGTAGAAGCCCATCTGTCCCGTATGGCTGCGAAGGGCTGGCGGCTGGAGAAGGCGGGGAACTCGCTCTGGACGTACCGGCAGGCGGAACCGGCGGAGGTGCGGTATGCGGTCACCTACAGCCACCGCGTCTCCCAGTTCGACCCCGTGCCCACGGAAGAACAGGAAGTATTGGAAGATCTCTGTGAAGCGGCGGGATGGTCCTTTGTCTGCGATTGGAACCAGATGCAGATTTTCGCCTCGGAGGACCCCAATCCCGTGCCACTGGAAACCGATGAGGCGCTGCGGCTGGATGTGATTCACAAGACCATGAAGAAGCACTTTTTTCCAGCCAATATTGTTCTTCTGGCAGTGGGTGCGCTGATTCTGGCATCTTCCGTCAACATGATCGTCCGGACGCCCCTCAAGTTTTTCGGCAGCAACGGCAGAATGTTCTGTTCGCTGATGTATCTGCTTGTGGTCTTGCTGGTCATGTACAATCTGGGGACATATCTGCTGTGGCGGCGGCAGTCTGAAAAATCCATAGCGGCCGGCGGGACCTGCGCGCCTATGGGGTCCGGATATCGGAAAGCCGCCCTGATTTCGCTGATTTTCGTGATCTTCTGCGCGGTTGGCTACGCGGCGCTGGAGGCCATGAGCAAACAGGTTGGCTACGCCGTGTTCTATCTTGCCTATCTTGCCCTTTTTGCCCTGCTGGTTGTGAGCGTGCATGGGACGAAGAATCTGCTGAAGCGGCGCGGCGTATCCAAAGGGAAAAACATGGCTGTCACGCTGGCGGTGGATTTCATTCTGACCTTTGCGCTGATTGGCGGGCTGATGTTTGTGGCTTTCCGGTACGACTGGTTCGACGGCGGAAAGCAGGATTCCTATATATATCAGAATGAACGCTGGGACACGGAACCTGTCTCCATCCCCCTGACCATCACGGATATCACCGGGGAAGAATTCGACCATATCCGGCGGGACGAATATACTCACGGTTCGATTCTGCTGGGCAACCGGAGCTACCGGGAGCGGGTCCTGCGGGAATCGGACAGCCAGCGATTGAATTTGGAGTATGAAATTCGGGAACCCAAAACACAATGGCTGTACGACCTGACGCTGAAAGACTTTTTGACGGAAAAGCAGGACCGCACGAACGTCTGGAAGGAAGAGGACCCGTCGGGCTGGCAGGCGGATTCTGTTTACCAGCGGTACATGAACGGAGAGCCAGTCAACCAATGGCTTCTCTGCTGGCCGGGACGTATGGTGCAAATCATCCCGGACGAAGAATTTTCACCGGAAGAGATGTCCCGTATTGGCCAGAAACTGCGTCCATAAACAAAGCAAAACCGTCCTGCTGGCTGTCCAATTCCGGCAGGACGGTTTTGTCAGAGAGGCTTGCAATGACGGGTTATTTCTTGGGCGCATTTTCGTCCGCGTCGCCGTTTTCCAGCATGAGGCCGTCGGCGATCAGGGCGATGAATTCGGAGTTGGTAGGCTTGCCCTTGGCGTTGGAGACGGTGTAGCCGAAATACTTCTGGAGGGTTTCCAGATCGCCCCGGTCCCAGGCGACTTCAATGGCGTGCCGGATAGCCCGTTCGACCCGGGACGGCGTGGTATTGAAGCGCTTGGCAACGGCGGGATAGAGGACCTTGGTAACGGCGTTGATGACCTCCATATCCTTCACGGCGATGATAATGGCCTCCCGGAGGTACTGATAGCCCTTGATATGCGCGGGCACGCCGATTTCGTGGATGACGTCGGTGACCCGGTTCCTGAGCGCGGCGGTACGGTCCTCCTGACTG
Source organism: uncultured Oscillibacter sp. (assembly GCA_910577405.1). GTDB lineage: Bacteria > Bacillota > Clostridia > Oscillospirales > Oscillospiraceae > Oscillibacter. The sequence goes on from CAJTMG010000004.1 coordinate 14,846, forward strand.
GCCGGCCGCGGCTCTCCAAAGGCGTTCCGCAGTCTTTGCAGGAGCGCCTCCGGCTGGCAGGGCTTGACGATGTAATAGCTTACTCCCAGCTTTTCTGCCTCGGCCATGCTCCGCTCGCTGCCGAAGGCGGATATGACCACGGACTTTGTAGGCTCGCCCCGGTCCCGCAGCATCTGAATCAGGCTCAGCCCGTCCAATTCCGGCAGGGCAACGTCCGTAATCAGAAGGTCCGGCGTCTGGATTTCCGTCAGTTCCAGCGCCTCCTGTCCGCTGCCGGTGTCGGCCAGCACGGTAAAGTCTTCTGTTCCATTCAGCACGTCCCGCAGCATCCCGCGGAATTCTTCGCTGGCGTCCGCCAAAATTACAGTTCGTTTCTGCATACTCATAATTACGAAAATCCCCCCTGATTTTAATAGTAAAATAGTTATAGTATGTCACATAGATTCCTTGCGCTGACGCCCTCGGCGTGTTTCCTATAAATTACCACGTTTTCCCAGGTTTTTCAAGCCCAGAATACAAAATATTTGCAGAAATCTTCGACACATTTTGCTTGTATCCCTTCTGACTCAAGATATTGTGGATCATTTCCCGGTTTTGCTACAAGATGTGCTATTGGGGGCTTCAAAAATTTTTTCCTCGCCGTCTTCCACTTTTCTCCGCCCTGTGGTATGATAGCCCAAAGAGAACGAGGTGCATACAAATGGATATTCTGAAAGCTGTTCAAATGTTCCGGCCATGGAACGAACAGGAGGCCCGGGACCGGGAAGAGATTCTGCGCCGTCTGGCGTCCGGGGAACCCCCTGCTGACCCGTGAGAATGCCTCGGCACATCTGACGGCCTCCGGCTGGGTGGTCAGCCCGGACCGGCGGCGGGTCTTGCTGGCTTACCATAATCTCTACGATTCCTGGGCCTGGCTGGGGGGTCATGCCGACGGGGACCCGGATTTGCTGGCCGTGGCCCTGCGGGAGGTCCGGGAGGAAAGCGGAGCGGAGGCGCGTCCCGTAACGCCGGAAATCTACTCCCTGGAAATCCTGACGGTGGACGGCCACGAAAAGCGGGGAGGCTACATTTCCTCCCATCTGCATCTGAACGCCACCTTTCTCCTGGAGGCGGACCCGGACCTGCCCATCCGCCCAAAACCCGACGAGAACAGCCGGACAGCCTGGTTCGGTCTGGAAGAAGCAATCGCGGCGTCCACAGAGCCATGGTTTCAGGCGCGGGTCTACAGCAAGCTCAACGCGAAACTGTCGGGCTTCCCGCCGGAGGGCTGAAGGGTGGAACATTGGGAGCGGCTGAAAACGCTGGAATTCTGCTGGTCTGACGAGCTGTTCCGTCCGGGGCTGGACAGTTTCCTGCTGGGAAGCCTGCCACGTTTGCGGCCCGGCCTGCGGGTCTGCGACCTGGGCTGCGGGACGGGCCTGCTGAGCCTGCTTCTGCTCCAGCGGGAGGCCAGGCTGGACGTGACAGGGGTGGAGATTCTCCCGGAGGCCGTGTCGCTGGCAGAGAAGACCGTTGAGAGGAACCGGCTGGGGGACCGGCTGCGGTTCATTCAGGGGGACCTGCGGGACGCGCTGCCCGCCGGGGGCTTTGATCTGGCCGTGTGCAATCCGCCGTACTACCCGGTCAGAAGCGGCGCGATATCAGAGGACGGTTCCCGCCGGAGCGCGCGGTCGGAGGTCAACTGCACCCTGCCGGAGGTCTGCCGGGCGGCGGGACGGCTGGTGCGCTGGGGCGGGCGCTTTTGCCTGGTCCATAAGCCGGAACGCCTGGCGGATTTGCTGGTAAGCCTGCGGGAGAACGGTCTGGAGGCGAAACGGCTTCGGTTTGCGTGCCGCCGGGTGGAGGACGCGCCGTCCCTGCTGCTTCTGGAGGCCCGCCGGGGAGGAAAACCGGGCCTGACTGTCGAAAGACCCTTTGTGCTGGAAACCCCGGACGGCCACCCCACGCCGGAGCTGGACCGGGCCTATTTCAAGGAGGCGTTATGAGCGGAACACTGTATCTTGTGGCAACTCCCATCGGCAATCTGGGGGATTTCTCGCCCAGAGCCGTGGAAACCCTGGCGGCGGCGGATTTCATCGCGGCGGAGGATACCCGGGTTTCTTTGAAGCTGCTGAATCATTTTAAGGTCAAAAAGCCCCTGGTCAGCTATCACGAGCACAATCATGTTACGGCTGGGCAGTCGATTCTGGCGCGGCTGCTGGCGGGGGAGTCCTGCGCGCTGGTGACGGACGCGGGCACGCCTGCCATCTCCGACCCCGGCGAGGACCTTGTGCGGCTCTGCGGGGAGAACGGCGTGACGGTGCAGGCAGTACCGGGCTGCTGCGCGGCGGTGAATGCCTTGGCGGTCAGCGGGCTTCCGACGGGGCGTTTTACCTTTGAGGGCTTCCTGTCCGTGAACAAAAAGACCCGCAGGGAGCATCTGGCGTCGCTGAAAGCCGAAACCCGCACCATGATTTTCCACGAGGCGCCCCATAAGCTCCGGGCTACCCTGACGGACCTCTGCGAGACCTTCGGCCCGGACCGCCGCTTAGCCCTCTGCCGGGAACTGACAAAGCTCCATGAGGAAACCCGCCGCTGTACCCTGGGAGAAGCTGCCGCCTGGTATACAGACAATACGCCCCGGGGGGAATACGTTCTGGTAGTAGCGGGCGCGCCGGAACCCGAAAACGCCGCCGTAAGCCTGGAGGACGCCGCGGCGCAGGTATTGGCATTGCAGCGGCAGGGCGTCAGGCTGAAGGACGCCGCAAAAGAAGTTGCCGCACACACGGGATTGAGCCGGAACGACCTCTACACCGCGGCGCTTGGAATGAAGAGTGAGGATTAAGGAATCAAGTTTTTTCACTGAATTCCTTCCCATTCCCGATTGACTGCAAAAAGCAATGAGAAGTCAGGAACAGGGTCTTTCTGCCCAATTCCTGACTTCTTATTATTCAAAAAGAGTTTTCAACGGACAGCTTACTAACTCCTGATTCCCCCGTCCTAATCAAAACCGCTGTTTGTCCAGGATTTCTATCACGTCAGCAATTGCGCCTTCTTTGGCATGACGGACAATGGTGGCTCCGCTTTCTCTTACGGCAGGGATACAGTTTTCCGGCGCGAAACCGGTTTCCGCAAAAGCCAGCATAGGCAGGTCGTTGGCCTCGTCACCGGCACAGAAAATATGCCGCGCTCCCAGACGCTGGGCCAATCGGCGGACCATGCCTCCCTTATTGGCTCCCTTCGCCGTCATTTCCAGAAGATGACCTGTGGAGAAAATCAGCTCGTAATCTTCCCCCCAGCCCTGGGCGCGCATAAAATCCCGGATTTCCAGCAGCGTCTCATGCTTGGCCTCAAAGAGCAGCTTCCCAAGAGGCATAGGCACGTCCGGCAGGGCAGGCACTTCCAGTACGGGCACCTTTGTCAGATTTTCGTGCAGGCGCGTGATCTCGTTGCAATGCACGCCGTGAATCACGCTGTCCAGATGATAGGCCTCCACAGCCGCCGTCGGGAAGCGTTCCAGCACAATCTGTCCACGTTCTCTGGCGGTTTCGTCCAGAAGGGCCGTTTCCAGATACTCATTTGCCGCAAAATCATAGATCGCCGCGCCGTTGCACACCACGCCGGGGGCATTCATGGGCACAATGGCCGCGTAATTCAGAAACGCCGCCAATGCCCGACCCGTTGCAATCGCGAAAAACCCGCCCTCGGCCATAAAATACTCCAACGCCTGCCGGTTGCGCTCTGGCAGCGGCGGAACGGCCTCTCCATTTTGCAGAGCGTCTTCGGTGTAAACCAGGGTATTATCAAAATCACTCGCCAGAAGGACGCCGTCAAATTTTCCCATTGTTCTCCCTCCTTCAGGTCTTTGGACCCTCGCCGCCCTTATTGTTCCAGCGGCGCTTCCCACGGTACGGCGGACGGCGTTTGGCTTCCCCGCCCTCTTTCTGGGACTGCTTCGACGGCTGCTTCTTCGGGCCTGCCTGTCCGGAAGCGCTCTTGGGCTTTGGCGGACGGCTCTGCTGCTGTCCTGCCGGCTGGCCGCTCTTTGGACGCCGCCCGCTTCTGTGACGCCGCCGCCTGCTGTCCTCGGTCCCTATCTTCTCCCGGCGGGGGGCGTCCTCCAGACCGGCGTCCATGTAGAAAGGCGCGGAAAAGGCCGGGGGCGCGAATTCTTCCTCTTCCTTCTCCTCCACATAGCGGGCGGTCCGTTCCGGGATCTCGATTCCATCCCGGCTGCCCTTGCCGTTCCGAAGCACCTGGATTTCGCAGTTATGATAGGTCTTCAATGACTCCGGCCCGCTGTCCAGACTGACCTTCACCAGCTCCCGCAGAAGGTCCAGCCCCTTTACATTCCCAGGTCCGTCGGGGGTCTGCACGAAGGATTCCAGCTTGGGCAGCCGTTTCACCGCGTCCTCGTAAACATTCTGTTCGTATTTCAGGCAGCACATCAGCCGTCCGCAGGTACCGGAAATCTTGGTGGGATTCAGGCTGAGATTCTGGGTTTTTGCCATCTTGATGGAAACCGGCAGGAAGTTCTCCAGAAACTGCGCGCAGCAAAAAGGCCGACCGCAGATACCCAGCCCGCCGATCATTTTCGCCTCGTCCCGGACCCCGATCTGCCGCAGCTCTATCCTGGCCCGGAACACGGACGCAAGGTCCCGCACCAGTTCCCGGAAGTCCACCCGGCCATCAGCAGTGAAATAGAAAACGATCTTATTGCTGTCAAAGCTGGCGGACACGTTCACCAGCTTCATCTCCAGCCCATGCTCCGCGATCTTGTCCTCGCAGATATGAAAGGCTTCCCGCTCCTTCTTCCGGTTGTACTCCACCACCCGGCGGTCATTCTCGGTAGCCAGCCGCACCATGGCACACAGGGGCTTCACGATGGACTCGTCCTCCACCTCGTGATTCCCCCGGGTACAGGTAGCAAATTCCATCCCCTGCGCGGTCTGGACGATCACCTGGTCCCCCAGACGGACGGGCGTGCCCTTTGGGTCAAAATAATAATTCTTGCTTCCGTTGCGGAAACGGACGCTGATTACCTCGGTCAAAAGAACCCCTCCAATTCCACGGCCAGACCTCCCAGCACCTGACCGGGAGTGACGTTGTAGCCGCAATCTTTTTTGTATTTCCCCAGCAGTTCGGTCAAGTCCATCAACTGCTTTAACGTCAGCCGTTCCATGCCGGAAGGCCCGCCGCCCCGGTAACGTCCCAGAAGGGCTTCCGCGAAGCGTTCCCGGCAGCATTCCAATAACGCGCCCAGCTCTTCACGGGAAAGCTTGTCCTTCTCCAGTCCCGCCGCCGCCAGCGCAATCTCTCCCGGACGGTGCTCCACAATGGCCCGGCAGAAATCCATCCAGCCGTCCGGGGCCTCCGCTCTGCTCTCCGACGGACGCAGCTTCCACTCCACGCAGCGGCTCCGGATGGTTTGCAGAAGCACCGCAGAGTTTTCCGCGCAGAACAGAAAGGCGGCGTAGGCAGGGCCTTCCTCCACCAGCTTCAGGAGCACGTTCTGGCCTTGATCTGTCAGAATGGCGCAGTCAGGGAAAATGTAGACTTTCCTTGTTCCCTCATTGGGCCGGATAAAGGCGTCCTTCCGGGTTTCCCGCACAACGTCCACGCTGATTTTCACATGATCCGGGTCCACAACCGTGATGACGTCCGGATGAATTCCCTCCCGAACCTTCCGGCAGGCAGGGCAGGCGCCGCAGGGCTTTTCTCCTGTCTCCGAAGTACATTCCAGAGCGGCGGCGGCAAAGCGTGCGGCGGCCAGGCGGTCCCCGGGCCCGGTAAAGAGCATGGCATGGGACAGCGTGCCCCTTTCAGCCGCGCTGCGGATACGCTCATAGATTGGGTCGGACACTTTGCGTCGCCTCCTTGACTGGCACGGTCTGTCACGCGCCGGATTCCGCCTACATCATAACACAACCTGTCCAAAAAGGGAAGCGGGAGTTTCAGGACGGGACGGGCTAAGCAGAAAATTTTTCAGACTGGGTCCAATTGCCCGCAGTCTCCGGGTATGATAGAATAGGGCGTTCACAGATTCGCGTTTCTGACAGGCTTCAAACCCCTGCGCCAAAATAATTTAAGCGGCAATATGTCTTTTGACTCAATTTCAATCATTCAACCGAAAACTTGTCAATCAGGAAATGCTCTTCGTCTCTGGAATCGAATCCCGCGCCCAGAATCTGCCGGAGGTCCGCGGTAATGAGCAGAATATCCCGTTCCTCCCAAAGGGATCGGAGGGCGGCTGGGAGGTCCAGAATGCGGATGGAAGCCCAGACGGAATGAATCGCCCAGAAGTATTCGCATCCTTCGGAAAGCCCCAGATGTTCCGTCAGCCATGCCCGGACCTGCTCTTCGGAGGCGCGATAATGCAGGCGGCTGACAGGCTGTCCATTGAAAAAGGCAGAGAAATGCGCCTGATAGAACTGCTGTAAAGCGGGCTTTTCCGCAAGCTCGAATACGCTCAGTGCTTCCACGCCCTCCAGCTTGCGGACGCAGTTCCGGGCCGCCTGCAAATTCCGCTTCCGGACAATCAGCTTCTGCCGTTCCGTCATGACCGTTCCCTCTCTTTCTTACCGTCATTATACCATAGCGGGCCCTGCTGGACAACAGCAAAAATTATTTTACGCCCCTTGACACGCTGTGGGAAGTTTGCTAGTATACTGTGGTGTAATTGAATAGCGCGAGGAACGGAAAGAGTAACAGAACGCCCAATGGACAGAGAGGAACCGCCGCCGGCTGGAAGCGGTTCTCCGTAGGGAACTGTGAAGTGCGTCCGGGAGCGCGGGGGATGTGGAAGCCCTCCGTCTGGTCCGCGTCAGGGACTTTCCTTGAGTGATAAATGAGAGTGGAACCGCGGTTCGCCGCCTCTCGTACTTCGGTGCGGGGGGCGTTTTCTTGTCCATCCCGCTCCGTACACAAGGAGTTTGGTTATGGCAAAACGAGTAACCCGTCTGGGCGGACTTCTGGCAGCCTATCAGCGCCGGGACCCTGCCGCCCGCAGCAAACTGGAGATTTTCCTCCTGTATCCCGGCGTTCACGCAGTGCTCTGGCATCGGGTGGCCCATTGGCTTTATGTCCGCAGGCATTTTTTCCTGGCACGATGGGTCTCTCAGCACGCAAGAAAAAAAACCGGCATCGAGATCCATCCCGGGGCGACCATCGGACGGCGGCTGGTGATTGACCACGGCATGGGCATCGTCATCGGCGAGACCTGCGAGATCGGCGACGACTGCCTGCTCTATCAGGGCGTGACCCTCGGCGGCACCGGCAAGGATCAGGGGAAACGGCATCCGACCCTGGGGGATAATGTGATGGTCGGTTCCGGCGCCCGGGTGCTGGGCCCGTTCAAGGTTGGGGACAACGCACGGATTGCTGCCGGCGCGGTGGTCCTCCGGGAGGTTCCGCCCAACTGTACTGCCGTAGGCGTCCCGGCCCGCATCGCGAGACTGAACGGCCGCCCGGTTTCTTACGCCGACGATGTGGATCAGATCAGCGTCCGCGACCCGATTCTTGAGGAGCTGGAGCTGCTTCTTAACAAAATCGATTCCCTGGAGCAGGAAGTGAAGAAAACGCGGCATTCTGCGTAAAGGCGGATCGATACAGGCTGGACAGAATGAAGCCGTGTTTCACGTTTGCAGGAAGCTCACGGCGCAAGGGACAAAAGCCGGCTGTTTAATCAGGCGCGGTCCCTTGGCTTTTACAGGAAGAAAAACAATCCAAGGAGGATGTTATGTATCTTTATAATTCCGCGACCCATAAGAAGGAAGAATTCAGGACCCATACCCCCAACCGCGTGGAGATGTACACCTGCGGCCCGACGGTCTACCATTTCGCCCATATCGGCAACCTCCGGAGCTATATCATGGAGGACGTGCTGGAGAAATACCTGCGCTTTGTGGGCTTCGACGTGAACCGGGTGATGAATATTACCGACGTGGGGCATCTGGCCAGCGACGCCGACACCGGAGAGGATAAGATGCTCAAGGGCGCAAAGCGGGAGCATAAGTCCGTGATGGAGATTGCCCAGTTTTACACCGACGCGTTTTTTGAGGACTGCCGGAAACTGAATATCAAGCGTCCCGACGTGGTGCAGCCCGCTACCGGCATGATCGAGGATTATATCCGAATTATTCAGACGCTGGAAGAGAAAGGCTACGCGTACCTTGCGGGAGGCAACGTCTATTTCGACACCTCCAAATTGGACCGCTACTATGTCTTCAACGACCACAAAGAGGATGATCTGGCCATAGGCGTTCGGGAGGGCGTGGAGGAAGACACCAACAAACGGAACAAGAATGATTTCGTCCTCTGGTTCACCAAGAGCAAGTTCGAGGACCAGGCCCTGAAATGGGATTCCCCCTGGGGCGTCGGATACCCCGGCTGGCATATCGAGTGCTCCGGTATCTCCATGAAGTACAACGGCGAATATCTGGACCTCCATTGCGGCGGCGTGGACAACGCGTTTCCCCATCATACCAACGAAATCGCGCAGTCCGAGAGCTTCCTGGGCCATCCCTGGTGCCCTCACTGGTTCCATGTCCATCACCTGAATACCAATGACGGCAAAATGTCCAAATCCAAGGGCGAATTCCTGACCGTCTCCCTGCTGGAGGAAAAAGGCTGCGATCCCCTTGCCTACCGCTGGTTCTGCCTCCAGAGCCATTACCGCAAGGCCCTGGTGTTCAGCTGGGAGAATCTGGACAACGCCGCCGCCGCCTATACCAAGCTGCTGAATCGCATCGCCGCCCTGAACCCCGAAGGCGAAACGGACCAGGCGGTATTTGACGAGTACCGGGCGAAGTTCGTCCAGCAGGTGGGGAACGATTTGAATACCTCCATGGCTGTCACGGCTGTGTTCGACGCGCTCAAGGCCAAAACGAACGACGCGACCCGGCTGGCAATAATCGGGGAGTTTGACAAAGTCCTTTCCCTCAGCCTTCTGGAAAAAGCGGCGGCAATCCGGGAGAAATCCGCCCAGGCGACCCAGACCGGCAGCGGAGAGTACACCATCACCGGCGAGGGCGACCCGGCAGTCGATGCCTTGGTCCTCCAGCGGTACGAGGCGAAGAAAGCGAAGAATTTTGCCGAGGCCGACCGTATCCGGGATGAGCTGAAAGCCCAGGGTGTCGAGGTCACCGATGTGAAGGGCGGCGCGGTCTGGAAGAAAATCTGAAGCGCTCCTGATAAAAGGACGGGATTGAAGAAGTTCATTTGAAAAGATGCGGCTTGATTTTCCCCGTTTTGTATCGTTTGGGGCAAAATTCCGCAGCCCTCCTGCCATTCTCCCCCAAAAAACAATAGAAAAGGTCCTCAGATTACCGTTTTTCGGTTCTCTGAGGGTCTTTTTCTGTTCTGGAGCGACAGGCTTCTTCTATCCAAATGGTGATTTTTATGCGTGAAATTCGGTCTGTTATCTTGATGTAGAACCGCGCCATATCGTTGAAGTCCTGATATATATTGTGCGGAAAGGGCGGTCCGGATGGGCGATCCGATCCAGGAGCACCTCCGCAGCCATACGGCCAATTTCGGTATTCGGTATCTGCGCCGTGGTCAGAGAGGGCTCTATGACGGCAGATTGAGGCACGCCGTCAAAGCCGGTCAGCATCACGTCGCCGGGGACGGAAAGCCCCATCTGCTTCAGGGCCGAGAGCATATTCAGCGCAAGAAAATCATTGGCGCAGACAAAGGCGTCAGGCACGGCCGACATAGCACGAATCTGCTCCGCCAGCCACTGTGCATTGTCATAGGGCGCGAAGTCATCCGCCAGAATACAGAGTTCTTTCTCCAAAGCGATCCCTGCCCGGTCCAGCGCAAAGCAGAAACTTGTCCAGCGCTCCCAAAAGCTGTTGCAGTGCTTTGGGTCCCCTACAAAGCCCAGCTTTTTTGCCCCCGCGCCAATGACATAAGCAGTCATCTCTGCCATGCTGGAGCGGTTTTCCATGGAAATCAGATCGCAGTCCAAAGGGAACATGGCAGCGCCGGCATAGGCGTCAATAAAGATGGTGGGAACGCGCAGGCCGCAGAGCATATCCAGATAGGGCTTGTCAAAAAGCTCCAGCCCCAGGACGCCCGCCGTTTGTTCCAGAACCATATGGGCCGGAAGGCGGCATTGACGCAGTTCCCCTTCGGAAATCTCGTGCAGCGTGAGCGTGTAACCTGCCCGGCTCAGCTGCTCAGTAAACACCGGGAGAAGAAAAGTGCCGAAATGGTAGTCCGTGGGCATTTTGTTGGTCAGCAGGGCGATATTCTGGATTTGGGGTGCCTGCGCGACGGATTCGCTGTTGTCGAAGAGATTGTCGGGAAATTGGTGGTAGCCCAGTTCCCGGGCCTTTTGTATCACCATGCGCCGGGTGGCTTCCGGCACCGCGCCCTTACCGTTGAATATTTTGGATACTGTATTCCGGGACAAGCCGCAGACGTCGGCAATATCCTGCATTGTGACTCGTTTATGGGCCATTTCCAATTCCTCTTTCACATTTTGAATTGATAAGACCATCATAACACAAAATTTTTGGGAAATCAAGGTGTGCAAAATGTAAATCCTGATAATGGATTTTTGTAAAAGACATACAAATCAAATATCAACACACTGTTAATTATACCAATTTTCAAAATATATTCGGCGAGCTATTGACAAAATGTTAAAATCGCGCTATATTGTATTTACAATTAGTTCACAAATAAACACACAGATTTACATTTTGCTCACGACGCATTTTGTCTCCTATGTGGGATCAAAATAATTTTCAGAAAGTACGAGGTGGGTCAAATGAAGCAAAAACAAAAAGCCGCTGTACCAGCAGCACCTCCCGGCGCGCTCCTGTCACTGGGCAGCAAACAATGGAAGCATTTTAAGGAAAACTATCCGTTTCTGATTATGCTGCTGCCTGCGGTCGCGGTGGTGTTCCTGTTCAACTATCTGCCCATTTACGGCGTGCTGATCGCCTTTCAGGACTTTATGCCGGGCGACAAAATCTTCTCGGATACCACTATCTGGGTGGGCTTCCACAACTTCACCCGCTTTTTCACCGATGTCCAATTCTGGCCGCTGATGAAAAACACCTTCCTGCTGTGCATCCTGGGCTTTGTGATCGGCTTCCCGCTGCCCATCATCATCTCCCTGATGCTCAACGCCCTGGCAGGCGAGCGGACCAAAAAGTTCCTTCAGACAATTTTCACCGCGCCCCACTTCATCTCCCTGGTGGTCCTGGTCGGTATGCTCCAGCTCTTCTTCGGCCGCTACGGGCTGGTGAACAACGTCTTCGCAAACATAGGCGGCGAACGCTTCTCTTACTTCCTGGAAAGCTCCGCCTTCCGCCCCCTCTACATCCTCTCAAGCAACTGGCAGGACTTCGGCTGGAGCGCCATCATCTATATCGCGGCTCTGGCCAACGTGGACCCCGGACAGCATGAAGCAGCCATTCTGGACGGCGCTTCCCGGTTCCAGAGGGTGCTCCATATTGATATCCCGGCCATCATGCCCATGATCAGCGTCATGCTCATCATGTCCATCGGCGGGCTGATGGGCGTGGGCTATGAAAAGGCATTGCTGATGCAGACCGACGGCAACCTCCCGGTGAGCGAACTGATTGCCACATACGTCTATAAGAAGGGCCTGACCGGTGTTCCAGACCAGGCATATGCCACTGCCATCGGTTTGTTCAACTCCATTATCAACGTGGTTCTGCTCATTATCGCCAACACGACGTCCAAGAAGTTCTCCGAGAACTCGCTGTGGTAAAAAGGAGGTGTGATCGATGCAAAAGGTCTCAAAAATGGCGGGGCAGAAAACCATCAGCGGCGACCTGGTGTTCCGCATTGTCAACGGCGCTCTGCTGGGTCTGGTGGCCCTGATCGTCCTCTATCCCCTGTACTTCGTCATCATTGCCTCCATCTCCAGCCCGGAGGCCGTCCTGGCAGGCAAAGTGGTGCTCTACCCGGTGGATATCAACTTCGATGGCTTCCAGAAAATTCTGGAGCGGGCAGACATCTGGCGGGGCTATCTGAACACCATCATTTACACGGCTCTGACGGTGATCCTCTCCCTGCTGGTAACGGTGCCCGCGGGCTGGGCCCTGAGCCGGAAGACACTGCCCGGCAAAAAATTCTGGATGATCTTCTTTATCATTCCCATGTTCTTCGGCGGCGGTCTGATTCCCTTCTACAATGTCATGAGCAGCCTGAAACTGGTGAACACCATGTGGGCGGTGATCCTCCCGTCTATTCTCTCGGTGTGGAACCTGTTCATGACCAAGACCTTCTTTGAAACCAGCATCCCCGACGGGCTGATTGAGGCGGCAAAAATCGACGGCGCGGGTCAGTTCCGGGTCTTCACCTCCGTAGTGCTGCCCCTGTCCAAGGCAATCATGGCGGTCATGGCCCTTTACTACGCGGTGGGCCAGTGGAACAGCTACTTCAACGCTATGATCTTCCTCCAGGACGAAACCCTCTATCCCCTACAGCTGGTGCTGAAGGAAATCCTGATCGCCTCCGAGAGCACGGTGGGCGGCAGCGGCGAGACCATTCTGGAGCAGTTCCGGCTGGCGAATCAGCTCAAGTATGTGTCCGTCATCGTGTCCAGCCTGCCGGTACTGTGCCTGTACCCCTTCGTTCAGAAGTATTTCGCTCAGGGCGTTATGATCGGCTCCCTGAAAGAGTGACCCAAATGAACACAGACTCCCGGGTCCGGAATCTGAAAGACCCGAGGCGCCGGGAGGCTGTTATAAAATGAGGAGGTTTCTACGATGGCAACTTTGAGCCTGAAAAATATCCAGAAGATCTATCCCCACAGCGGCGGTCAGAAAAAGCCCAAAAAGAAGACGGGCGAACCTGAGAAGAAAAGCAATCTGCAAATTACCGATCAGGGCGTCATTGCCGTCCAGTCCTTCAACCTGGAGATTGCGGACAAAGAATTTATCGTGCTGGTGGGACCCTCCGGCTGCGGCAAGTCCACCACCCTGCGGATGGTTGCCGGTCTGGAGGAAATCAGCGCCGGGGAACTGTACATTGACGGCAATCTGGTCAACGACGTGGAACCGAAAAACCGTGATATCGCCATGGTCTTCCAGAGCTACGCCCTCTATCCCCACATGACCGTTTACGAAAATATGGCCTTCCCCCTGAAGCTCCACAAAATGCCCAAAGACGAGATTGACCGCCGGGTGAAGGAAGCCGCCGCCATTCTGGACATCACCCAGTATCTGGACCGCAAGCCGAAGGCCCTTTCCGGCGGACAGCGGCAGCGGGTTGCCATTGGCCGGGCCATCGTCCGGGAACCCAAGGTGCTGCTGATGGACGAACCCCTCTCCAACCTGGACGCCAAGCTCCGGAATCAGATGCGGGCGGAGATCATCAAGCTGCGGCAGAAAATCAACACGACCTTTATCTATGTCACCCACGACCAGACCGAGGCCATGACCTTGGGCGACCGGATTGTTATTATGAAGGACGGCTTCATCCAGCAGATCGGCACGCCCCAGGAAGTTTTTGACCATCCCGCCAACCTCTTTGTAGCCGGGTTTATCGGAATGCCCCAGATGAATTTTTTCAGCGCAAAGCTCCTGGCGGAAGACGGCAGATACGCTGTTTCTGTAGGCGGCTGCAAGGTCGCGCTCTCCGAGGAAAAGCAGAAGAACCTGGCCGCTCATAAGGCTGCTTCCCAGGAAATCACCCTTGGCGTTCGTCCCAGCCATATGGTCCTCTCCAAGCAGGCGGGCAACACCCTCACCGCCACCGTGGAAGTATCGGAACTGATGGGCAGCGAGGTCCACTTCCACGCCAACGCTGACGGCAAGGACATTGTGGTAATCGTTCCCACCATGGACGCCAATGGCCAGCGCATCGACTCCTTCCATCACGGCGACGCCCTGAACCTGACCTTCAGCGGCAATGTCTGCCACGTCTTTGGCCAGGACGGAAGGAACCTGGAATTCTGACCGGGGAAGTAACGAAACGCTCACCAAATTAGAATGGAGGATAAATTAATATGAAAAGAATGCTTTCGGCTCTTCTGACAGCCATGATCCTGCTGTCTCTGACTGCCTGCGGCGGCAAAACGGAGGAAAAAACCGGCTCTGATGTGGAAGCCCTGAAATCTGAGTATGGCTTCCAGTGGACTGACCCTTCCGCCCCGATCCTCAATGACAAAGGCGCCAGCGAGATTTCCTTCACCATCTATTCGTCCAAAAACGCCTCCGCCCTGGACTACAACGACATGAAGATTATGCAGGACCTGTTCGCGGACACCAACGTCACCGTGAATTGGGAGAATGTGTCCGAGTCCGTCTATGAGCAGCAGAAAAACCTGATCTTCGGCAACGCTGACGACCGTCCGGACGCCATCTATCACGCGGGTATGGGCGCGGGCGAGATCATCAAGTACGCCAAGCGGAAAATGCTGGTGCCCATCAGCGACTATTTGGAGTATATGCCCAACCTGGCCAAGATCCTGGAAGACCGCCCCGACATCAAGAACCAGCTCACCAATGTGGAGGACGGCAAAATCTACTCCCTGCCCCGGGTGGAGGAAATGGGTCTGCTCCAGTACCCCAACATCCTGTTTCTGAACAAGGCCTGGGCGCAGCAGGCCATCGACGCGGGCGCTGTCAGCGGTATTTCTGCCGCCGATCTTCAGGATGGGCTCAGCCTCACCGCCGCCCAGATGGAGTCCCTGCTGAACTATTTCAAGGACAACGATATGAACGGCAATGGAGACGCTGGGGATGAGCGGCCCCTGAACTTCGTCTACAACAACTGGCAGGGCAACCAGTGCGACCTGTACGGTATGTTCGGTCTCAACGACAACCTGGAGCACCGGGTGATTGTGGACGGCAAGGTCACCTACACCGTGACAGACCCCCGTTTCAAGGAAGCCACCAATTTTATTGCCGACTGGGTTACCAAGGGCCTTATTGATAAGGTGTCCTTCGAGCAGTCCCAGGATAACTTCCTGGCCAATGGCAAGGGCGCGGAAACCTACGGCGCTTTCTACTGGTGGGAGAGCGAAACCGTTGTCTCCAATCCGGAGAACTATATCGCCTGCGCTCCCCTGACCGGGCCTGACGGCGAGCAGACCATCTGTGTCAGCAATAACCCCGAGATCAGCACCGGCGAGGTGGTCGTGTTCAGCAACTGCGCCAATGTGGAGGTCCTCCTGGCCTATCTGGACCGCTACTATGATCCCCTGATCTCCGCGCAGGTCAACTATGGTCCCATTGGCATCGTTTACGAGGAGGAACTGGACGCCAACGGCAAACTGGTACAGAAGGAACTGCCCGAGGGGATTACATCCGATGAACTCCGCCTCCAGAACGCTCCCTTTGGCATCATCTATCTTTCCGACTACGCCTGGGAGAATGTGGTGAACATGGAACCCCGCGCCCAGCTCCGGGCGGACCGGCTGAAGCTGGTGGCCGAACCTTACGTCTCTGCTGGGATTCAGTCCTGCGGCAACCTTCAGTTCACCATGGAGGAACTGAACACCCTGAGCAACTATGAGGTCAACTTCAATGACTATGTGCGCACCAACCTGATCAACTGGCTGATGAAGGGCGGCGTGTCTGATGCCGATTGGGACGCCTTCCAAAGCGACCTGAGCGGAAAGGTAAATCTCCCCAGTATCCAGCAGGTCTATCAGGACGCCTATGACCGGCTGGCGTCCATGAGCTGAAAGGAGGCGCCATTATGAAACGCAGACTTGCAGCGGCGGCGCTGGCCCTGCTGCTGACCTTCTCCCTGACGGCCTGCGGCGGTGAAAACACTCCGCCGGAGATCAAGGGAGTCCAGGACCAGACGGTACAGGCGGGAACGGAGTTCGATGCCCTGAGCGGCGTGTCCGTGGAAGACGCCCAAGAGGGGGATCTTACAGCCAAACTGGTAATAGACGCCACCCCGTCCATCGACTTCACCGGAGGCAAGGCCGTCATTGAACAGGCGGGAGAATACGAGCTGGTCTATACTGTCACTGACAAGGGCGGGCTGACTGCCGAGAGCTACGCCACCCTCACCGTGACCCGGCAGACTGGCGACGCGGCGGTATACAAACAGTTTGATTTCAGCGCGCCCCAGACGGTGGACGATCACGGCTGGACCGCTCAGATCTCCGGCGGCGCGGACGCTTCCGGAGAACTGAAACAGGGAGCTTACGTATTCGATATCAAGACCCCTGGCGGCAATGATGCAGACATTCAGCTGGTCAAGTCCGGACTGCCGCTGAAAGCCGCGGAATACCGGATCGCCGCCTATGCCAAGGCCACACAGGAAACCAGCGCTACCATCCAGGCCGGCGGGCAGAACGCGGAAGTAACCATCGGGACCGGAATCGCCCCCCTGGAGCTGGACTTCACCTCCACCGGAACGGGCAGCACGGACGTGGTCCTCAACCTGGGCCAAAGTCCCGCCGGCAATATCATCACCATTGACAAGATCGAGATTTTTGAGATTTCCGGCAAGGAGACCAAAACTCCCGTCTACACTGGCGGGCCGGAGCTGACTGTGACCGCTGGAGACGGGGCGTCCGCTCAGGCCAACGGCGGCACGGTGGAAATCAGCGGCTATCCCACGGACGGCGGCGTGTGGAGCATCAAGACCGATATTGGACTGCCGGGCGTCAGCATTGAAGCGGGGGAGAAATACTATTACAGCTTTTCCCTCAAGGCCCAGAATGCCCAGAGCGGTGAATGCCTGGTGGAAAGCGCGTCCCAGGCCGACGCCAACCGGGTGAACTTCAACAGCTTTGCCGCCGGAGCCGGGGAGACAGTAACCGTCACGTCCACGTTCACAGCGGAGCAGGCGGTGGCAGACCCCGTCATCCGCCTCCAGATCGGCGCGCCTTCGGACGGCGTGACCAGCAATCAGATTCAGATCAGCGATGTGCAGTTCGGCACGGTGTCCGGCGACCTGAAAACGGTGAAGACCATCGACGCCTTTACTCCCTTCGGCCGGACCACCGCCAACGCTGAAAATCCTGACCAGCCCTGGGAGACCTTCAACGGCACCGACGAGGGAGCTGAGGGCGTGGGCACAATCTGGACCGAGAACGGCAAATTCTTCTACCGCATCGACCAGGGCGGCGTCACCGACTGGCACAACAAACTCATCTGCGGCTACAACGGCAATCCCCTGACCCTGGAGGGGGACAGCTACTACACTGTGGAGATTACCGTCAAGGCAGACAAGAATGTGTCCTGTGGTTTCTTCCTGAATACCCTTGGCGGCTGGGACCCTCGGATTTCGGAGACCCTGGACATCACCACCCAGGAACAGACCTTCAGCTTTACCACTACAGATACCTTTATCACAGATATGGACTTTGAGATGCTGTTCCAGTTTGGCTCGGAGCAGACCGCCCAGTTGGGTGAGGTCACCATTGAGCTTTCCAACGTGACCATCTATCAGATGCCTGTGATGTAAAGCGGGTCAGACGCAAAACAATGATTCACAGGGGGGATGCCAGACACATCCTCCCTGTGGGCACAATGGGAGGCGGCTATGAAAATACAAAAATACGCGGCATTGATTGTGCTGGTTCTTCTGGCGGGCATACTGCTCTCCGCCTGCGGACAGAGCGGGCAGTCCGACACGCCCCTTGACGCCGCTCAGGAGACGGATGATGGGGAGCCGTTTCAGTATCCCGGCAATGACAAGGATTTTTCCGCGCTGAAAACGCCCGGCAGCCAGGAATCGGCTTATGAGTATCAGTCTTTTTTCCTCCCGGCTGTGGACGGAGTAAATCAGCCCTATGTGGGGGACCCCATGCCTTATTATGAGGACGGCGTGTATTATATTTACTACCTGAAAGAGGGCGGGGATTCCTATAACCACTCCGTCTATCTGACCACAACCAGCGATTTCGTACACTATACCGAGCAGGATGGCCCCGTGCTGGAATCTTCCCGCAGCGGCGGACAGGACAGTTGGATTGGCACCGGGTCGGTGGTCAAAGTGAATGGAAAATATCTGTTCTTCTATACTGGTCACACCGGCGCGGCAGACATGGAGTACAAAGAAAAGATCATGGTGGCGGAAAGCGACAGCCTTACCTCTTTCGTCAAGAAGCCGGACTGGTCCATCACGCCTCCTGCCGAGCTGGGGCAAAAGAACGACTTCCGGGACCCACAGGCGTACTATGACCCGGACACGGATACCATTTCCCTGACGGTGACGGCTTCCCAGGGCGGCACGGCGCGGATCTTGAAATTCACCCTCAGCGCCGGCCTGCAAGCCGTGACCTATGATGGTATCATCTTCACGGACCCTACCGGGGATTTCTGGAACCTGGAGTGCAGCGACACCTTCCGGCTGGGGGACAAGTGGTACATCACCTACTCCGGTCAGGACGACACGCTCTGGTACGCCGTATCGGACAGTCAATTCGGCCCCTATACGGAACCGGCCCGGCTGGAGGGTAAGCTCTTCTACGCCGCCAAGCATATTGAGGACGGAGAGAACGCCTTCATGATTGGCTGGGCGCGGCGGTCGGAATCCCCCTCCTCCACCCAGGATGTGGCGGCCTGGGGCGGGAATCTGATGGTGCAGAAGCTGGTCCAGAAAGAGAACGGCTCCCTGGTCCTGGCCCCGGCGGACCCCATTCTGGAAAAATTCTCCGCGCGCCGGGAACTGCCTCTTGGAAGCGGCAATACGACCATTGAAGCCGGTTCCGCCTACAGCTATACCGACGCCTTTACCTGCTATGAACGCTTTGCTGTAACCGGAAATTTCACCTGTTCGGGAACCGGCTCCTTCGGTCTCTGCTTTGACTTCAACGGCAAGGAAGACAAGTACAAGACCATCTCCATTGACCCGGAGGCCGGGCTGCTCCAGCTCTTGTTCAATCAGGGCCGCACCTTGATTGCAGAGAGCGCCGTTCAATTGGAGGCCGGCCGGGAATACGCATTTGCTTATATCCAGGAGGGGTCTGTGGGCGTTTTCTATATTGACGGCGAAGCGGCCCTTACAGTGCGGCTCTACGGCGTCAGCGGGAAACCCATCAAGCTCTTTGCGGAAAACAACACGGTTCAATTTACATCCCTTCGGCAATACACAGACTGACAGGAGGCGGCGGATATGCGCAGCGTGTTTGATATCGACGGTCCGGTCATGAGCGGCGTCATAAAAATTTTTGACTGCATCTGTCTCAGCGTTTTGTGGCTGCTGTTTTCCCTTCCCATCATTACTATTGGGGCCTCGTCCACAGCACTGTATACAGCCGTACACCGCTATCTGCGCCGCGGGGAAGGGCATCTGCTGAACACCTTCCTCGGCGCATTCCGGGAGAATTTCAAGCGCTCCACTTTGGTATGGCTGGCCGCCGCGTGTGTGCTGGCCGTGCTGGGGACGGACGCCTTTGTACTGCGGACAATGGCCCTGGGCGGTCATCCCCTGGGACGGCTGTACTGGGCGGCGCTGCTGCTGTGCTGCTCCGCCGTCACCTGGACAACGTACCTGTTCGCCTATGCCGCCCGGTTCAACGGCAGGGTCAAGGATGTGCTGCGGGCCAGTTTCGCGCTGATGGCCTTTCATCCGCTTCGGGCATTGGGGGTATTTTTGCCCCTGCTTGCCGGGATGCTGCTGGTCCTGACCGGGCCGGGATGGATTGCAATCGCCCCCGCCGCTGTCTGCTTGCTGAACAGTTTCACGCTGGAAAAGATATTCCTTCTGCACATGAGGCCGGAGGATGCTCAGAAGACAACGAAAGACTAAAAACCGTCCCATTCTAAAACGGTTTCATAAATGCGATCTCAATCAACAGTTCAGGAGGAATTCATAATGATCAGTGAAGTATTACAAAAGGCCAGGGATTTTGAGTCCCAGTACGGCCCGCACATCCCTGACAGTGAACGCCCGGCCTTTCACGTTACCCCTACCATCGGCTGGATGAACGATCCCAATGGGTTCTCTGTCTATAAGGGAGAGTATCATCTCTTCTACCAATATTATCCCTATTCCAGCGAGTGGGGTCTCATGCACTGGGGCCATCTGAAGAGCAAGGACCTGATCCGTTGGGAGCGGCTTCCCGCGGCCTTGGCTCCGGACCAGGAGTATGACGCGGCAGGATGCTTTTCCGGCGGCGCGGTGGAGCTCCCGGACGGGCGGCAGATGCTTATGTATACCGGTGTGCGGCGCAGCCGTAATCCGGATGGCTTTATTCAGGAGATTCAAACCCAGTGCGTGGCTGTGGGCGATGGCACAGATTATGAAAAATTCAGCGGCAACCCGATTCTGGACGCGAAGGACTTGCCGGAGGGCGGCAGCGCCATTGATTTCCGGGACCCAAAGGTTTGGCAGGAAGGAGACAATTTTTATGCTGTCATCGGCAACCGCACGACTGACGGCAGCGGCGCGATTCTGCTTTATAAGGGCGTGGAGGATTTCCGGGGAGAATTTGTCCGCACACTGGACGCCTGCCACAATCAGTATGGAAAGATGTGGGAGTGTCCGGACTTCTTCCCTCTGGACGGCCGGCAGGTCCTGTTTACCAGCCCTCAGGAGATGCAGCCAGTAGGGCTTGAGTTCCACGCCGGAAATGGAACGCTGTGCCTCATCGGGGACTACGACCCGGACGGGGCTGGCTTTGTCCGTCAGAGCGCTCAGGCCATTGATTACGGTCTGGACTTCTACGCGCCTCAAACCCTCCTGACCGCGGACGGACGTCGGGTTATGATCGCCTGGATGCAGAACTGGGCCACAATCAGCGGAAAACCGAATCACTGCCGCTGGTTTGGCCAGATGACCTTGCCCAGAGAGTTATCCATAAGGAACGGACGGCTGTATCAGAATCCGGTGCGGGAGCTGGAGAACTACCGGGGCCAATTCGTCGCGCACCACAATATTCCTGTATGCGGAGAAATCAATCTTCCGGGCATTCAGGGCCGGGTGCTGGATATGACGGTCACGGTCCATCCTATTGGAAACGAATCCTACCGCTGGTTCCGCATCCGGGCAGCCAAGGACGGGGAGCATGAGACCATCATACGCTACCGCCCGGACCAAGGAACGGTGAAGCTGGACCGGACCCGCAGCGGCCTGCCCCATGACATCGTACATACCAGGAGTTTCTTTGTGCGTCCCAGGGGCGGGGAGATCAAGATTCGGATCATTCTGGACCGGTTCAGCCTGGAGGTGTTCGTCAATGACGGCGAGCAGGCTGCCAGCGCTGTAATCTATACCCGTCAGGAGGCCGACGTCATCAGCTTTGAGGCCGGAGGCACGGTAATGATGGATGTGGAAAAATATGAGCTGTGTTTTGACAAAGAGGAGAACGAGGCATGAGAGAACAGCAATTTGACGCAATATCCCTGGGCGAGCTGCTCATCGATTTTACGGAAAATGGTCTCAGCGGCCAGGGCAACACGCTTTTTGAGGCCAATCCCGGCGGCGCGCCCTGCAACGTGCTGGCTATGCTGACAAAGCTGGACCGTTCCTGCGCGTTTGTCGGCAAGGTGGGAGACGATCTCTTCGGACACGTACTGCGGGACGCGGCGGCGGAAACGGGCATCTGTATGGATTACCTGCTGTTTGACAAAAACGTCCGCACCACGCTGGCCTTTGTCAAGACATTTCCGGACGGCGACCGGGATTTCTCCTTCTACCGGAACCCCGGCGCGGATATGTGCCTCACGGAAAATGAACTGCCTCTGGACGTGATTGCTCACAGCCGGATCTTCCATTTCGGAACCCTGTCCATGACCCATGAAGACGTGCGGAACGCTACATACAGGGCCATTGACTGCGCGAAAGAGAGCGGGGCCGTTATCTCCTTTGACCCTAACCTTCGTCCCCCGCTCTGGGATTCCATGGAAAACGCATATGCCCAGATCGAATATGGTCTTTCCAAGTGCGACGTCCTCAAAATCGCTGACAACGAGCTGGAGTTTATGACCGGAACGGCGGATTTCGACCAGGGAGCGGCCATCCTGTGGAAAGCTCATCCCAACATCCGCCTGCTGAACGTCACTGCCGGGGCGGAGGGCAGTTATGCTTATTATGAGGGCAGGCGCGTGTTCGTCCCCGCCCACAGACTGGATGGCACCATTGAAACCACCGGCGCAGGGGACACCTTCTGTGCCTGCGTGCTGAACTACATTCTTGATCACGGCCTGTCGGGATTGACAGAGGAAAATCTGCGGGAAATGCTCGCCTTTGCCAATTCCGCCGCCGCCCTCATCACCACCCGGAAAGGGGCTCTGCGGGTAATGCCGTCCAGAGAGGAAATCGAAACGCTGCTGTAACGTTTGACCCATGGCTTTACAATCATGTAGGGAGGAAAACCCATGAAGACACGAAAAAGACTGGCCGCCGCCACACTGCTGGTTTCTATGCTGCTGTCCCTGTTTGGCGGCGGCTTTCCCAGCGCTGCGGCAGCACAGACGGCCACAACAGTCACCACGGACCGGGAGCTTGCCTATGACCCGCTGGCGCAGACGGCAAGCATCGCGTATGAACAGCACGAAGAGGGCTACACGGTTTCGCTGGACCGGTCAGAGGACAGTGTGACCATGAAGATCACCGCCGCGCCGGACAGTGAAAGCAGCCGCGCTCCCCAGAACGCAAGGCTGTATGTTCATACCGGCGTGACCCTCAAGCCCGGCACGGCCTACCGGGTGGGCTTTTCCCTATGGGCGGAGCAGGCGCAGCCGGAATACGCGGTCCGCTTTGACGGCGGGGCCAGGGAATCCGCCTATGGCACGCTGGACGGACGCAGCGTCAATGCGGGCGGAACGGACAAGGTTCAGTATCAGGTCACGCCCGGGACGGCAAACGGCGAGCTGGTTCTGTGCCTGCTGCTGGGAAAGACCGGGGGCAATACGTTCCGTCTCTCCAATCTCGCGGTGGAGGAGGCTCCCGGGAATGTGAGCGGCAGGAACGCAATACTTGTGGACGAGCTGAACTATAACGCGCCGGGGTTTATCCGCTGCTGGACTCACACCGACAGAGCGGCAAGCGTGACCTGCGATGAAACATCCGCCACGCTGAAAGTGACCAAGGGACCGCTGAAGGACGCGGAAATCTGGAAAATCAAGCTGTTTGTGGCTACGGGTTTCAAGCCTGCGGCAGGCAAAACATATCACCTCACCGCCAACGTCAGCTCCACGGCGAAGGAGAGCTTTGAGCTTTGCTACAACGAGGACGACACCGAAAAGGGCTTTGGCGCGGAATATTCCCAGCGGCTGACGGGGCAAAATCAAACCCTTGACTACATGATCCGCATTCCCAAGGATAAGACGGACCCCGGCGAGCTGATTCTCCAGTTCTCTCTGGGCAAGCTGAAAACCGGGGACGCCGTCACCGTCAGCAACGTCCGTATTGAAGAGGCGCGGCCAAGCTACACGAGTGTTCTGTCGGAGGATTTTGCCTTTAACGAGCAGAACACCAACATTGCAGCAATCGAACCAGTCACACGGGTAACAAGCGCGGCGGACGCCCATCCGGAAATCAACTGGGAAAGCAAAGCGGCCGTTACAAAAAGCGGCGATAAAGCAGGTGAGCTGATCGTCTCAGGTGACGGCGCGGCTCTGGAGATCTATGGCGGCGAAAATCTATGGGACGCCCGGCTTAATATTGATACAGGCACAGAACTGACAGCAGGCGCGGCTTACCGTGTCAGCTTCAATATTCAGGCGGAGTATCCCTATTCAGAATACGAGGTTCTGTATGGCACCGCGTTGAACGGCGTGGACAACAATCAGGCTTACGGCGCGCGCAAGGGCCTTTCGCTTGCGGCCAATACGCTGACGGCCATCGAATACATCTTCACTCCGGAGGCGGACGGCGGGCTTTTGATCTCCCTCCAGGCCGGGAAGACAGGCGGAAAGTATAATGCAGTTACAGTAAGCGGCTTCAAAATTGAGAAGGTGGTTTCCGGACAGCCCAGTGAGACGGATATCGCGGACGTAAACTATCCTGATTCCTCCCCGTCTTCCGCAGATTCCTCTGAGACCTTCCGCGTCAAAAAGGCACGGTCTGGCCAGAGCCTTGCCAACAGAATGAATCTTACCGCGGAAAGAGCCGTTTCCGTGCAGTACAGCAATGGCAGTTCCTTCAGCGTCAGGGATGGTCACGGCAGCATTACCGGCGATGGCAGTTCTGCTACCATGACCTGCGAAGATGTAACCAACAAATGGGAAAAGGGACTGTTTATCGACAGCCTCTGCAATTTGGAAGCAGGAAAAAATTATCAGGTCAGTTTCGATATTCAGACAGATGGACAGGAATTTGCCTACAATGTTTGCTATAACCGAGACGCGCACTTTGGTGATGGCAATGAAAAAGGCTTTGGAGAAAAACGTGATCTGACCGTGTCTTCCGCAAAAAGTACAGTTACGCAAATTGCTGCTGCTGCGGACGGAAAAGGCGGAAAGCTGTTCATGTTCCTTGAATTCGCAGGCGCGGATACAGGAACGAAAGTCACTGTCAGCAACATTCAGGTACATAAGCTTGAGGGAACGCCTGCTGGAGATAACCTCGCATCTCCGGTAGATTACAGCAAGTTCACTGCCAGGGACAGTAAAGGCACGATTGTCAGTGACAGCAACTCCGCCACCCTGACCTGCGCTGCTCCGGAACCCAACCCGGCAGCGTGGCAGCATGGAATATTTACCGGCGATATCTGTGAGCTTTCCGCCGGAACCAGTTATCAGGCCAGTTTCGATATCACGGCGACGGAAGAGACTCCTTTCGAGGTCTGCTATAACAAGGACGAAGACTGGAACAGCGGCGAAGGGGCTTTCGGCAAAGAGTTTGACTTGACTGCCTCCACAGAATTGAGTACAGTCACACATACCATAACCCCGGCAGAAAACGGCAAGCTGCGGCTGCGCATTGACCTGGGGCTTGCGAAAGAAAATACGGAGGTCACAGTCAGCAGCATTCAGGTACATAAACTCGAAGAACGTCCCGTCGGTGACAACCTTGCCGAAGTGACCTATCCCGGGGAAGATAACCCGGACCCTGGCCCCGGCCCTGATCCCGAGCCAAATACCGGCTCTTTCGATGTCAGAGCGGAGGGCAGCTATACGGGCTCCATTACCGGCGATGGGCGCTCCGCCACCATGACCTGCACCGGCGGCGACGCGGGAGAGGCATGGAAACGCGGTATGTTTACCGGAGAGGTCGCCCGTCTCTCCGCCGGAAAGAGCTATCAGGTCAGTTTCAAGGTCACGGCAGACAACAGCACTCCCTTTGAGGTCTGCTATAACAAGAATGAGGACTGGGGCGCAGGCGAAAAGGGTTTTGGCGGAGAGTACGGCCTGACCGCAGATTCAGCGCCTCTCACAGTCACCCATACCGTGACCGCCGACACAGACAGCACCCTGCGCCTGCGCATCGACCTGGGCCGCGCGGCGGAGGGCACGAACGTTACAATCAGCGACATCCAGGTGCGGGAGATTGGGTACGCCCCGGTCCCTGGTTCGGAAGAGCTTATCACAGCTTTCGGCTCCGTTTCATCGGAAGGCATTGAGGGCTACACGGCGGACCTGACAAGAAATCCTGACAGCGCGGTGCTGAAGGTCACGAAGCCCTCCACGGACGCAACAGGCTGGAAAGCAAAGCTGTTTATCCGCACGGGCATCGTCTACAATCCAAACAAGAACTACCGCGCTCAATTTGATATCACGGCAGAGAATGCGGTCAATGAGTTCTGCGTGATTTCACAAGGTGTTCCGGACAGCGAAGACATCCGGGGGACGTGGGCGCTGACCATCGGCGAAGGTGAAACAAAGACCATCACCACAAGGCCTGTCCCTGGGAATATGGGCTCGGGCGAGCTGGTCTTGCAGCTGGAACTGGGCAATTTCGAGGGGACGGAAAACACCTTCACTGTCAGCGGCGTCAAGGTAGAAGAGGTCGGCCTGTCGGTCAGCTCTGAGTACGACGCCAGACTCGCTTTCAACGGGGGCGCCCCCTCTGTGCAGATCAAAGATACTCCTGTGCCTGATATGATGGAGTTCTGGAAAGTAAAGCTGTTTGTCGATACAGGCGTTTACGCGGAAGAAGGCGAGACCTACCGCGTCCGTTTCGACACCTGGGCCTTTGACGATATGGACTTTGAGGTCAACTATAACCGCATTCCCGACGAGGGCGACGAGGAAGAAAGCGGTTATGGCTCCGTCTACGGCCTGCACGTCCCGCGCAACAAGGAAACTGCCATAGAGCATATTTTCACCGCATCGAAAGACGGCGTGCTGAGGCTTCAGATCATGCTGGGCAAAGTGCGGGACCCGAATACAGTCTCCGTGCGGAACCTCCAGGTAGAGCGCGTCACTTACACCCACGCCCGAAAAAGCGCTCTGCCTGCCGAAGTGGAGTACAAAGCCCCCAGCGCCGTCAGCTATTGGGTCCATGAGGATTACAGCGCGGCATTCACCGGGACCGACAGCGCGATTACGGCAAATATCACGTCTGCTCCCGAAAATGGCGCGGAGCCTTGGAAGATCAAGCTGTTTCTTGACACCGGCGCGGCGCTTCAGGCAGGCAAATACTACAGGGTCACAGCCAACGTCAGCGCGAAATCGCCCCAGGACTATGAGATCTGCTATA
Source organism: uncultured Oscillibacter sp. (assembly GCA_910577405.1). Taxonomy (GTDB): domain Bacteria; phylum Bacillota; class Clostridia; order Oscillospirales; family Oscillospiraceae; genus Oscillibacter. The sequence continues at coordinate 41,369 of CAJTMG010000004.1, forward strand.
ACAACGGCGGCATTGAAATGGGCTATGACTCCTTGGGCGGTCTCCATCTCACAGGCGGCGAAACGCAGACGGTGGAGAAGATCGTTTCCGTTCCGGCGGGCAAGACCGATGTGAATCAGCTGATGCTCCAGTTCAACCTCGGCAAGACCAACGCGGCCAACACGGTTACCGTCAGCGGCGTAAAGGTGGAGGAAGTGCCCTTCTCGTATATCGACGCGATGCCAAAGGACTTTTCCTATACAGCAGGCCGCACGGTCAGCCTCTGGACAAATCCGGACTGCACCGCCTCTCTGGAAGCCACCGGCAACGCGGCCGCGCTTCACGTCACAAAAGTTCCTGAAACCGGCGCGGAGGTCTGGAAGGTCAAGCTGCTGGTCAACACAGGCGCGGTGCTCTCGGCGGGCAAGACCTACCTCGTCCGGGCAGACCTGCTGGCGGCAAAGGCCCAGAACTATGAGGTCTGCTTCAACAACGAGGAGACGGAAAAAGGCTTTGACGCCCTCTATAACCAGACCATCGCAGCGGGACGCAAAACGACGGTTGAGAAGCAGATTTCTGTTCCCGCCGCCATGACCGACGCGGGGGAACTGGTCCTCCAATTCTCCGTGGGCAGCGCAGCGGCAAATGACATCACCGTCAGCAATGTTTCTGTGCAGGAGCTTAATTTTGGCGCGGACAGCGGAATTCCAGCGCCTGATACGGTTGTCAGTCTGTCCGGCGGGCCGGGGAAGCTGGAGGTCGCTCGGGAAAAGCTGTCCTATAAAATGCCGGAAAGCGGTGAAGCCACAATCACAATGGCAGGCGCGGACCTCCGGGCGGGCGATCTGTACACCGTCACGTTCACAGCGCGGGCGGACCGTGACCTGACCGGCGCCGTTACGCTCAGGACAGCGGACGGCGGAACCGCGGTCATCTCCGCGCCATTCCAGCTGACATCCAAGGAAACGGCGTATTCCTTCACAACCAAAGACCGTCTGGACAAGGGGGGGCTCTACGACCTTCTCTGGCAGTTTGACACCGGGGAAAATCAAAAGTCAGGCGGCGCACAGGCGGAAATCTCCGGAATCACAGTGACTTCCCCGCCGGAAACGCTGCATATCGTCCGCGGCAAACAGACTGTTACAGTCAACGGCAAAGCGGTTTCAGCGGATACCTACAATATCAACGGCAATAATTACATAAAGCTCCGGGACCTGGCTCTGCTGCTGAATGACACGGACGGTCAGTTTGTCGTTCGCTACAACAAGAAAAACAGCACCATATCCCTGACCACAGGAAAGCCTTATACCCCGGTGGGCGGCGAGCTGACGGCAGGCGAAAACCAGGCCGCAAGCTGTGTGCGAAGCTCCGCCAACGTGACGGTCAACGGCAGAGAGGTCAACTTGAAAGCCTACAACATCGGAAGGAACAATTTCTTCCGGCTCCGGGACCTCAATGAGCTGCTTGGCTTCCAGGTGGATTACGACGCGGCGAACAACGCAGCAGCCATCACGTCGCCGCCCACGCCGGAGGCTCAAGAGAAAGCCCACGCTTATGATCTCTTTTTCCTGCCCGAGACGGACGGCGAGACTCAGCCTTATGTAGGCGATACAATGCCGTTCTATGACAACGGTGTGTACTACATCTATTATCTGAAGGACGGCGGGGATTCCTATAATCACTCTGTTTACGTGGCTGAGACGAAGGATTTCGTCCATTATACGGAGCATGACAGTCCGGTGCTCTCCGCCTCCCGGGAGGATGTGCAGGACAACTGGATCGGCACGGGTTCGGTGGTTAAGGTGGACGGCACGTACTATTTCTTCTACACCGGCTTCAATGGCTCGGGTTCCCAGGAGTACCGGGAAAAGATCATGGTGGCGAAGGGCAGCAGTCCCACGTCCTTTGAAAAAATAGCCGGATGGGAAATCACGCCGCCCGCTGAACTGGGACAGAAAAATGATTTCCGTGATCCTCAGGCTTATTATGACCCGGCATCCAAAACCATTTCCCTCACAATCACAGCCTCTCAGGACGGTAAAGCGAGAATCCTGAAATACACCCTGGGCAAAGACTTGCAGAGCATAAAATACGATGGAATCATTTTCACCGACCCCACCGGCGCGTTCTGGAATTTGGAGTGCAGCGACACGTTCCAGATTGGGGACAAATGGTATCTGACTTACTCCGGGCAGGAGGACACGCTCTGGTACGCCACGGCGAATTCCCGCTTCGGCCCCTACTCCAACGCTGCCCGGCTGGAAGGAAAGCTGTTCTATGCGGCAAAGCACGTGGAGGACGGAGAAAACAGCTACATGGTGGGCTGGGCCAGGCGTTCCAATTCGGCCTCGTCCACGCAGGAGGTCTCCGGCTGGGCGGGCAATATTGCGGTTCAGAAGCTCCAGCAGAAAGAGGACGGCAGCCTGACCCTCGTGCCTGTAGAAAGCGTGGTATCCGCGTTTGAGGCACAGAAGGCCCTTGATATGCCGGAGGTTACTCTGAAAGCGGGGTCCAGCTACAGCTTTGAAAAGGCGTTTACCAGCAGTGAGCGCTTTATGCTGAAGGGAGCGTTTACTTATACGGGAACCGGCGCCTTTGGCCTCGCCTTTGACTTCAATGGCAAAGAGGAGCAATACAAGCTCATTTCCATGGACCCGGCAGCAAACAAGCTCCGGCTGTCCTTCAACAAAGGCGCGGCGCAGATTACAGAGACCCAGGCGGCGCTGCATCCCAATCAGAAGCACTCCTTCACCTATATCCAGGACGGCTCTGTCGGCATTTTCTATCTGGACGGTGAAGCCGCGCTTACGGTCCGGCTGTACGGCGTTACAGATAAACCAATCTATTTGTTTGCAGAGAATAACAGCGTCACGTTTACATCTCTGCGGCAATATACGCTCTGACTGCCTCTGGATTCCTGAGTCTGTCAAAAAATCATCCCTCTGATCTCTGCCTCTTTTGTACAAAGCAAATCCGGGAGCCGCGCTTGCAGTTCCCGGATTGCTTTTTGATTTATTTCTCGAAAATCTGCCGGATTTGTCCTGAATGACGCCGCTCAGGGAGTCCAGCCGTTTTTGTTCCGTATGGATGCGCGGATACTGAACCAGATCCCTTTCCCCGCTCTTGCCAGCAGATTTCAGACAGGCGCTTCACTCCTAATTCCTCATTCCCTCCAGCACCTCTGGAAGCACGTCAGTCAGCTCGGTAAGGCAGAGGCATCCAGCGCCGAAGAGCTTGGCCAGCCGGACCCGTTCCTCAATGGACTGGCCGTTCAGGAACCAGACGATGGTGGAGTTCTCATTCTGGGCCTGTTCCAGATACGCGCAGGCATAACGGCTGGAGTAGTGGGCCAGCGCGCCGGCATCCTCCAGAAACCTCGTGATTTCAGCGCCGGAGACCGCGCCATGTCGTTCACCGTTGTTCCAGAGGCTTCCGGTGGAGGTCAGGAGAATGGTCATCTGTTCTGCGTCCACCAGTCCCCGGAGCCGGTTCAGGGCATAATAGATTTCCTCAATGGGTTCCAAAGGCGCTGTGGGAATGCCGCCCGCTTCTCCGGCAGGGTAGTCCACCCGGAGCACAATCCGGTCCGCGTACTGGCCCAGGACGGCGTAATCATACCCGGAAATCGCCCCCTGCCATGCCGGCGCTTCCACGACCAGATAGAGCAGCTTCCGGCCCAGTCCTTCACGGAGCGCTTCCGCAACGGCGTTCAGTTCGTTCCTTTGGGTGGTGGTAGTCAGGCCCGAGATATCCAGGAACAGGCCCTCATAGTTTCCTGCCGAGACCGCCTCCAGAAGCACCGCCGCCATATCCCCGCCGTTGGCCTCCCGGAGCTGGTAAGGGCCTCCGGTGACGTAGAGCAAAGGCTTTGCCCCGGCGTCCCGTACCGCGTTCTGTATGGCCTCCACTTCGTCCGGCGTCATGTCCGACGAAATCTGCGGCAAACCATTGTACACCAGATGACAGGCCGGAATTCCTACCGCCTCAAAGCCCGTCAGGTCCCCCAAGCCCTTCGCGCTGGAGGCAACCCCGGCCTTGGAGACCCTTGTATCATTCAGTTTTCCGTAGAGGCGCATCAGAATGGACGCCATCTGTTCCCGGGTCACGCCGTCGTTGGGAGAAAACGTGTTCACGCTGGAACCGTCCATCAGGCCCAGACCGTAGGCCATGGTGATATAACCCGCGTTGGTCCCCACGTCCTCAAACGGCAGGGGCAAGTCCTGCACCAGGCCCGCAATGCTTCCGTAGCCCAGCGCGCGGATGAGCATGGCGGCGGCTTCGCTCCGGGTCACAGGGTCCTCCGGCCGGAACGCGCTGCTTTGGGCCGTTATCAAGCCTTGTCTGTACGCCGTTTCAACCGCCCCCGCGTACCATTCGTTGGTAGCCACGTCCTCGTAAACCATCCTGGGCGCAGAAGCGGGCTTCCAGTCAAAGAACCGGCACAGGATGACCACAAATTCCGAACGGCTCAGCTCCTTCCCTACGCCGAAGCTCCCGTCGGGCTCCAGAAAGAACCAGCCCTCCTGCACGCACCGCTGTATGTCCTCACCCGCCCAGAAATTCTCCGGCACGTCGCTGTAGTAGTCCGCTGCCGACACGGGCACGCCGGCCGTCAGCAGCGCCGCCAGGGTTACGCAGCACAGCATTCGCCTTAATAAGCCTTTCATCGTTCAACTCTCCTTAATGTATATTGAAGTAACAGCAATTCCATTCCGCCGCTTCCAGAAGAAAAGGAAGCTGTGTAATATTTTAGCAGATTTTTTGCCGTTCGTCAAATCTATGGAAGAAAACCCCAGTATTTACCCCCTTTCCGTGTCCTGGGAACCCAATCCGGAATCTTGACAAACAAACGCCGGCGCCGTATAATTATGATAAAATTTGTAATAGACGGCGAGACAGATGAGAACCCAAGCGGGGCGGCAGACTATGGCGTTCGACTTGCCCGCAATGACTGGCAAAGATCCTTCAAGGAACCGGGTTCAAAAGAAAGAGAGATCAAGAAGCTGATTTTCATGTATTCTGCGGCTGACCCAAAGGAACAGGAAACGAAACTGAATCATATAACGAAGGCGGCGTCGGGAGAAGGCGCTGCCTTTGATTTTCCAGAAAACGGAGCGGCCTGGAGAAAAGGCGCGAATTTTACTTTACGGGGCGGAGGATATCTGCTATACTAAATAAGTTATCTTGAAGTTTTCTGTCTGATTGAGGGGAGTGACGCTTGGTTGAAATATCAAAAATGGAACATTGCGTCTCCAGCGGAAGAGGATGTGCAAGGTCTGCGGGAGTCCGGGTATCCTTATTTATTGTCGCTGGTGCTGTCAGCCCGTGGGGTCCGCAGGCCGGAGGACGCCGCTGAAGCTCTGGACCGTGAACGGAGGCTGACCCTTTCACCGCTTTTGATGCGTGACATGGACAAGGCGGCGGCGCGAATACAGGAGGCCATAGTCAGCGGCGAAACGGTGGCGGTCTTCGGGGACTACGACGTGGACGGCATTACCTCCACAGTGCTGCTGATGGACTACCTGAAAAGCTGCGGCGTCCACTGCCTGCGGTATATCCCCCGGCGGATTGAAGACGGCTACGGGCTTTCCAAACCGGCCATTCAGGGGCTATGGGATCAGGGTGCCACGCTGATGATTACCGTGGACTGCGGCATTACCGGAAACGAGGAAGTGGAATTCGCCAACGCGCTGGGCATGGACGTGGTAATCACAGACCATCACGAATGCAAGGGCGAGCTTCCGAATGCCATCGCGGTGGTAGACCCTCACCGGCACGACTGCCCGTATCCGTTCAAGTACCTGGCAGGCTGCGGGGTGGCCTTGAAACTGGTGCTGGCCCTTGGGGGTGAGAGCCGGGAGGACGCCCTGTTCGCCCGTTACTGCACCCTGGCGGCTATTGGCACCGTAGCGGACGTGATGCGGATGGAGGGCGAAAACCGGGCTATCGTCTCCTGCGGACTGGAAGCCCTGCCCCATACGGATTTTGTGGGAGTCCACGCCCTTTTGCAGGAGGCGGGGCTTTTGGGCAAACCCATTACGTCGGTGCAGATCGGCTTTGTCCTCTCCCCCCGGATCAACGCGGCGGGACGGATGGGCGCGGCGGATCTGGCTGCGGACCTGCTGGAAACCAGCGACCCTGTTCAGGCGGCTGCCCTTGCCCGGGAACTCTGCGAACTGAATCGGGAGCGGCAGGCGGTAGAACAGGAGATCTGCGCGGACGCCATAGATCAGATCGAGCAAATGAGCGCCGACGAACGGAACGCGCTGGTGCTGTCCAGTGAGCGGTGGCATCAGGGCGTGGTGGGCATCGTCGCGTCCAGACTGAGCGAGAAGTATTCCTGCCCCAGCTTTATGATTCATCTGAAGGACGGCACCGGGCGGGGTTCCTGCCGGTCCTATGGGGGATTCAATCTGTTTGCGGCTCTGGAATCCTGCGCGGACCTGCTGGACGGCTTCGGCGGGCACGAGCTGGCGGCGGGCTTTACCATCCCCGAGGAGAACATCGACGCTTTCCGGACGCGCATGAACCGCTGTGTCCGTGCCGCCAACGGGGGAGAGCCGCCGGTAAGCAGTCTGGACATTGACGCGGCCATCGGCACGCCCGCAGAGCTGACCCTGGAGCAGGCGGAATCCCTCAGCGAGCTGGAACCCTACGGCGCTGGGAACGCCCGGCCGGTCTTCGCTCTTCTGGGCGCTACCGCGGAGACCATCCAGCCTGTGGGACAGGGGAAGCATCTGAAGCTCCGTCTCAGCAAGGGGGTCAGTCATTTTGACGCCATCTTTTTCTCCGTGACAGAAGAAGAATGCGGCATCACTCCCGGCTGTCGGGTAGACGCGGCATTCTATTTGCAGGCGAACACCTTCCGGGGCTGCACGACGCTGCAATTACAGTTGGTGGACATCCGGCCCTCCCTGACCCCCAGCCGGAGCGAGGCGGATTCCCTGTCCCTGCTGGATCGTCTGATAGCGGGCGCGCCCCTGACAGCACAGGAGGCCATGCGTCTGAAAGCGTCCCGGAGCCAGTACGCGGCCTGCTGGGTGGCCCTGGAACGGCGTCTGCGGCACGGCAAGGCCAAGGAGGACCGTCTGCCCTATCTGCGGTTCCTGGCTGGAAAGACCGGCGGCTGTGAGGGCTTCCTCCGCAGCGCCCTGGCCCTGGAGGTCTTCCGTGAACGGGGCCTGATTGACCTGCGGCGGGAGGGGGACCAGATGACCCTCTGCCTGCTGCCCATTCAGAAGAAGGCCGATTTGAACGCCTGCCCTTATCTGATACGTTTGGAACATCCGGAAACGAGGTGAAGCAGCATGACCGTGCAGGAGCAATACGAACAGTTGGAAAAAACCGTCCGGGAGTATAACCCCGCCGGTGATTTTGCCCGTATCCGCGCCGCTTTCGAGTATGCCGACCAGTGTCACGACGGACAGAAGCGAAAGAGCGGAGAGCCATATATCATCCATCCCCTGGCCGTGGCGCAGATCGTGGCCGAGGAATTGAAACTGGATTCTGAGTCCATTGAGGCCGCCCTGCTGCATGACGTGATCGAGGACACCCCCGCAAGTCATGACGACGTGGCCCATCTGTTCTCCCCAACCATCGCCGATCTGGTGGAGGGCGTCAGCAAATTGACCCGGATTCAGTACGCCACCAAGGAAGACGAGCAGATGGAGAACCTCCGGAAAATGCTCATCGCTATGAGTAAGGATATCCGGGTGATTCTCATTAAAATTGCTGACCGGCTTCATAATATGCGCACCATGGAGTACCAATCCCCTGCCAAGCAGAAGCAGAAGTCTCTGGAGACCATGGAAATCTACGCGCCCATTTCCCACCGTCTGGGAATGCAGCGGATGAAATGGGAGCTGGAGGACCTGTCCCTGAAGTATCTGGACCCGGTGGGCTATGAGGAAATCGTCACCAAGCTGAACGACCGCAGTCAGGAGCACGAGGCGTTTTTGCAGCGGATTCAGGCCCAGATTGCCCAGCGATTGAACGAGCTTTCCATTTCCCATGTGGTCTATGGGCGTATCAAGCACCCCTATTCCATTTACCGGAAGATGTTCGCGCAGAATAAATCCCTGGAGGAAATCTTTGACCTGTTCGCCTTCCGGGTGCTGGTGGACAACGTGGGGGACTGCTATAACGTCCTGGGTGTGATTCACGACCTGTACAAGCCGATTCTGGGCCGGTTCAAGGACTATATCGGCACCGCGAAGCCCAACGGGTACCAGTCTCTGCATACCACGGTGATGGGGACTGACGGCGTGCCCTTTGAGGTGCAGATACGGACGAAAGAGATGCACGAGATCGCGGAATACGGCGTGGCGGCTCATTGGAAGTATAAGCAGAACGGACAGGGCGCCGGCAGCGAGGGTCGTTACGAATGGGTCCGGCGGCTTCTGGAGAATCAGGAGGGCGCCGACGCGGAGGACTATATTCATTCCCTGAAAGTGGATATGTTTGCCGACGAGGTCTTTGTGTTCACCCCTAACGGCGATGTGCAGAATCTTCCCGCCGGAGCCACGCCCATCGATTTTGCCTATGCGATACACTCCGCCGTGGGAAACCGGATGGTAGGCGCGAAGGTAAATAACCGCATTGTCACATTCGATCACAAGCTGAAAAATGGCGACATTGTGGAAATCATGACCTCCAATTCCGCCAAGGGGCCAAGCCGGGACTGGATGAGCATCGCCAAGAGCAGCGAGGCCCGGAGCAAAATCCGGCAGTGGTTCAAGAAGGAGCGGCGGGAAGAGAATATCGCCAATGGCCGGGCGTCCTTTGAACAGGAGCTGAAACACGCGGGGCTGTCCATGAAGGATGTGACCAGCGCGGAAAATCTGGCGATGCTGCTGAAAAAGGTAAGCTACGGAAGCCTTGACGATATGTATGCCGCCATCGGGTACGGAGGATTTACCGCACAGAAAGCCGTCAGCCGTATACGAAGCGAGCTTCTGAAACTGGCCCGTCAGCAGCAGGCGGAGGCGGCTTCCATCAAGGCGGCGGAGGAGTCCATTCCGATTCCAAGGCCCGTCAAGAGCGAGCAGGGCATCATTGTGGAGGGCCTGGACAACTGCCTGGTGAAGTTCTCCCGCTGCTGCACGCCGGTGCCTGGGGACGCCATCGTGGGCTTTATCACCCGGGGCTACGGCGTATCCGTCCACCGGGCCGACTGCCCCAACGCCTCCCCGGAACGCCGCGCCAGTCAGGAGGGCCGCTGGCTCAAGGTCACCTGGGGCTCGGATACCAACGAGAGTTACCCCACCACCATCGAAGTCGTCTGCAAGGACCGGCTGAATCTTCTTCTGGATATCTCCGCCGCTCTTTCAACTACGCAGACCTTTGTTTCCGGCATTCAGTCCCGGAGCACAGAGGACGGCTTTGCCATTATCCGTATGGAAATCCGGGTACGGGACGGCGAACAGATGCAGGCCATTATGAACAAGCTGCATCAGATTTCCGGTATTCTGAAAGTCACCCGTCCCGCGGGCTGATTTGAAAAGGAAGTGTGCTTATGTCTGCTGTTACACTGTTGCTCTTACGCCTTTTTACCGGATTGGGCGTCATTCTGCTGTTGTCTGGCTGCGGCATGATTTTCGTGTATTGGCGTGAGGACTGGAAACTACGGCTGACGGGCTTCATCTGCGGGCTGGTGGGGCTGTTTATGGTTGTGGGCTTCGAGATGAAATTGTTTGCTTACGAGCAGTCCGTGGAGCTGATCCGTGCATCCCGGATATTGGAGGGACGGTCGAATTTTGTCGGCGCGCTGATGCTGTTCGGCGGCATGGGGGTCTTCTCAAAGGTAAAATTCCTGGAAAAATGGAAGATACTGCGGGTTTTATGCGGGGTCGTGGCCGTGATCGGGCTTTTGCTGTTCATTTACTACACGGTTCTGTCAATAAGGCTGTATTTGTAGCGCAGGAACTGCAAAACTGCATAGAAAATTGCCAATAAGGAGGTAATGCCCATGCGCGCTGTTGTGACACGGGTAAAAGAGGCGTCGGTGACCATCGAAGGGGCGGTCCGTGGACAGATTGGAGACGGTTATCTGGTGCTTCTGGGCGTCGGGCCGGAGGACACGGAGGAAACCGCTGTGAAGCTGGCGGATAAAATCTGCAATCTCCGGATATTCGAGGACGAGAACGAGAAAATGAATCTGAATCTGTCTCAGGTGGGAGGGAGCCTGCTGGTGATCTCCCAGTTCACCCTGTACGCGGACACCTCTTCCCGCCGTCCGGGGTTCTCCAAGGCGGCGAAACCGGATTTGGCTGTCCCGCTGTACGAGAGATTTATGGCCCGCTGCCGGGAACAGGGCTTTACCGTAGCGCACGGGGAGTTCGGTGCCAAGATGGACGTGGCGTCTGTGAATCACGGCCCGGTGACCATTCTTTTTGATACGGAGCGGTCTTTATGAGAAAACTCGGTCTTGTAGGCGGTACCGGTCCGGAATCCACCGTGCCATATTATCGTGGAATCGTCTATGGCGCGCGGGAACGGACGGGAGCCTTTCCACCTTTGACCATTGAGAGCGTGGATGTGTTCCGAGTACTGGATTTCTATGGAAATTCTGATTCCTGACCCGGCGGAACAGACCTGGGTGGACCGAAAGATTTCCGAAGAGCTGGAACTGGGCGTGGTCAAACCGGAAACGCAGGCGGCTATGGACCAGATTCTCCGGCAATGGAAGGACAAAGGAGCCGACGCCGCCATCCTGGGCTGTACGAAGGCCGTCCCAGACCTCTGCCGCTGCTGGACACCATGACAGCACATATCCGGACGCTGATTGACTGGATTGCGGAAAACGACTGAATACAGGAAGGAGAAGCATCAATGGAACAGATTCCTATAAAACAGCCCTCCAAAGACTGGCCCTGGACTCTGGATGTGGACGGGAGGCCGAAGCAGTCCGGACTTGACTGGGAGGCGGTTTCACGGGCTTTGAGCGGTCTGGAGAAGGACCCGGACAGCTTTGTGATTTTGCAGCAAACACAGGGGGATGAATACTGGTTCATGCAGTGCGCCGTGGAACTGGGTGGCCCTTGCATGGATAAGTACCTTTTGGAATGCGGCTGGTCTTCTTCTGACGGCCCCGCCCTTGTATCCCTGCACTGCGGTCTGGAGGAGGCCCTGTCCTATTTCCAGACGGTCTTTGACGGGAAGCCGCTGGATTTAAAGGCGTCCGAGGATAAATCCAGCACACTGCCCGCGAACAAACGCAAAAAGCTGCTGGGGATTACCTGCCTGGACGTGGGCCAGCTGGGGACGAACTGCTATATTGTGGAGGAACGGGAACAGAAGCTCTGCGCGGTAATCGACCCCGGCGGAGATGCGGACCGGATTCTCTCTTATGTGAACTCCCATGGGCTGAAAGTCCAGTATATTCTCCTGACTCACGGGCATTACGACCATGTGGACGGCCTTCCCGAACTTGCCGCGGCGCTGCCGGAAGCGGAAATCTGGGTGCATAAAAAGGACGTGTACGACACCCGCCTGCCCATGCTCTTTCCTCTGGAGGGTATGCTGGAGGACCCCAACTGTCCTGTCAAAGAATTCCACTATCTTCAGGCGTTCAATGACCGGGACGTACCCACGGCGGAGGCAAAGCAGCTTCCTCTGGGCGAGTTGGTAATTCATCCCATGCACACCCCCGGCCATTCGGAAGGTTCTGTGAGCTTCCGGATCAGCAGCGGCCCGATTTTCTGCGGAGACACTCTCTTTCAAGGCTCCTGCGGGCGTACGGACTTCCCCGGCGGCAATGTGGGGAAAATGATGTCCTCCCTGCGGTTCTTCGGCCTGATGAACGGCGACGCGGAGGTCTATCCGGGTCATATGGGGGCTACAACCCTCGAGAAGGAGCGGAAACAGAATCCCTACCTCCGTCAGGCCCTGCGGGAGGCGCCATGAAGTTGGAGGTACACGGCTGCGAGGAACGATATACCATAGAGCAGAGCCTTCTGAATCTGTTCCCTGGCGAGCTTCCGGTTTACGGCCCTGTCCAGCCGGAGGACGAGAGCTGGGCCGTGTTCGACTGCCTGGAGGACAATGACGGCTATCAGGTGGACCTGCGGCTTTCCTGGAATGGCAGGACCGTTTCCCGGCAGGCGCGGCAGGTCCTTACAGGCACGGCGTTCCAGCGGGAGGGCCAGCGGAGGCATATCATCGGGTCCTGCTTTTTTCTGGCGTACCGGGAGCTGACCGGAAATCAACCGCCCTGGGGAATGCTGACGGGAGTCCGGCCTGACAAGCTGGTGACGGAAGCGCTGTCCGAAGGCGGCACGCCGGAAGAGGCACGGGCGCTGCTGGAATCCCGTTACTATGTCACGCCTCCCCGGGCTGCCCTGGCTGTGGAGACGGGCACGGCGGCATTTCAGGCGGCGGGGGACCTGGGGCCGAAGGATATCGCGGTGTATATCGGCATTCCCTTCTGCCCCACCCGCTGCGCGTACTGTTCCTTTGTCAGCCAGTCGGTGGAGAGGAGTTTCGCGCTGGTGGAGCCTTATGTGGACGCTTTGGCTGAAGAGATTGCCGCCGGGGGAAGGATGGTCCGGGAACTGGGTCTGCAGGTCCGTGCGGCGTATATGGGCGGGGGCACTCCGACAACCCTGACGGCAGCACAGATGGATAGGATTTTATCGGTTTATGAAGCATCTTTCGGTCCCGCTCTGGACGCCTGCCGCGAATTAACTGTGGAAGCGGGACGGCCGGACACCATCACGGCGGAAAAGCTGGCGGTTCTGAAAGCCCACGGCGTGGACCGGGTGTCGGTGAATCCCCAGACCATGGAGGCGGAAGTTTTGCAGGCCATCGGACGGCGGCACAGTCCCGGCGAGATTGAGCAGGCCATGGAGCTGACGGCGCGGGCGGGCTTCCGGCATATAAACATGGACTTGATTGTGGGCCTGCCTGCCGACACGCCGGAGGGCTTCCGGAGGTCCTTGGCCCGCTGTCTGGAGTTCGGGACGGAAAACCTGACCGTGCATACCCTGGCGCTGAAAAAGGGGAGCCGTATCCTGCTGGAGGGCGTTCCTATCCCTGGTCCGGACGCCGTGGCGGAAATGCTGGACCATGCCTCCCCTGCGCTCCGAGATCATGGCTACGCTCCTTATTATCTCTACCGTCAGAAATATATGTCCGGCAGCTTTGAGAATGTGGGCTGGAGCATTCCTGACGGGGCCTGTCTGTACAACATCTATATTATGTCCGAGCTTTGTTCCATACTCTCTTTCGGCGCGGGCGGCTCTACTAAGATGGTGGCTCCCGACAGGCGGCGGATTCAGCGGGTCTTCAATCCGAAATATCCCCTGGAGTACAGTCAGCGTCCGGAGAAGCTGCTGGCAAATCAGGCGGCGTTTGCAGCGTTCTATCAAGAATTGTGAGGAATTGTTATGCCGTATTCCGTAACAGAAATCAACGAGGCCATCCGCAGGAACCCGGCAGGCTTTGCCCGTGACTGCGACGCCGCCTATATGGAGAAGGTGCGGAACGCTGCCGGAAAGATTGCCGCTCATCATGGGGAATCGCATATCGTCCTTCTGTCAGGCCCGTCCGGTTCCGGTAAGACTGCTGTCACGCTGAAAGTGAGGGATGCGCTAAAAACGCTGGGAATCACGTCCCATACAGTGTCCATGTGGGACTATCTGATTCCCTCCGACTCTGAAACCGTCCCCCGGGACCAGCACGGAGATGTGGACTATTTGTCGCCCTTCAGCCTGGACGCAGACCTGCTGAACCGTCATTTCGCCATGCTGGACCGGGGCGAGCTGATTCAGATCCCCGAGTTTGAGTTTGCCTGGCAGACGCGCTCTGATACCCTGACCCGGCCCATGCGCCTGGGGAAGGACGAGATTGTGATTTTTGAGGGCGTCCACGCGCTGAATGATATTATTGCCGGGAAGAATTCCAAAGCTTTCAAGCTCTATATCGCCGCCCGCAGTGATATTTTTGACGGCGAGAACCTTCTCTTTGACCGGGCCTGGATTCGTCTGTGCCGCCGGATCGCCCATGATTTCCACCTGGGCGCCTGGGTCCGGTTCACGCTGAGGATGTGGGAAAAGGCCCGCCAAAGGGAGCTGCTCTATATCTCCCCTTACAAGAAAAACGCCGATCTGATGTTTGATTCCTCTCTGCCCTTCAGCGCCAGCGCCCTGAAGCCCTTCGTGGTCCCTCTGCTGGAACAGCTTCCCAAGGGCAAGCATCAGGTGGTGAAGGACATTCTGAGGGCCTACGAAAAAATTGATTCTTTGGACGAACGCTTCATCGCTCCCGATTCCCTGGCCCGTGCGTTCATCGGCGGAAACACCCACAGCCACACTGATTGAATTTTTGCGCGGGTTTGCGGCTTGCATAGGTCTGTTTTTTTGTTAAACGGGCAGAAAAGATATATAGATGCAGCGAAAAATAAGGGATTCTTTCATTTGTGCGGCTTACAAAAGTTTATTTCCTGTCAAAGGGGCAGAAAAGATATAAGGACTCTAAAAAATACGGAGGTAGACAAGATGAATGAAAAAGTATATGAGCTGCTGGACACGTTACAGAAAACGGCTGTGCAGGCGGGAGCGATTGCGGCAGACGCGGCTTACGGGGTAAGCAGGAAGACGGAAGAGCTGCTGTCCACGGCGAAGCAGCGTTCCCGTCTGGCAGGTCTGGAGGGCGATCGTGACGCGGCGCTGGCTCACGTTGGCCGGATGGTCTACGCCACCCATACGGGCGCGCTGACGGATTCGGAGGTTCTTATGGAGAAGCTGCGGGAAATTGACGGTCTTCTGGAAGAAATCGCGGCCCTGCGGGAAGAATTGGGCTGCGGTCCGGAAGCGCCCGTGTGTCCCGTCTGCGGAAACGAGGGCGAGGATGGAGATCAATTCTGCCGTGACTGTGGAGGGAAACTGTAATGGAAACTTATACTTTTGGACAGTATCAGGAGAGCGCAAAGGTCCTGCGGGAGCGTCTGGGGAGCTTCACGCCGAAGGTCCTGCTGATTTTAGGCTCTGGTCTGGGCGCGCTGGGTGACGAGGTGCAGGACCCCATCGCGGTGCCCTACAGCCAGGTGCCCCATCTGAAGCACTCCACCGCGCCGGGCCATAAGGGTCAGTTTGTGTTCGGACGCCTTGCGGGACAGGACGTGGCCGTGATGCAGGGGCGGCTTCATACCTACGAGGGCTGGTCCTTTGCCGACGCTGGCTATCCCGTGCGGCTGCTGCGGCTTCTGGGTGCGGATACCATGCTGGTGACCAATGCCGCCGGAGCTGTGAACACCGGTTTTGCCGCGGGGGACATTATGATGATTACGGACCATATCAAGCTCTTTGGCGTCAGTCCTCTCTGCGGGCAGAATCTGGACGAGTTCGGCGACCGCTTCCCGGATATGAGCAGCGTGTACACAAAACCGCTTCAGGAGGCCGCCCGGAAGACCGCCGCTGAACTGGGTCAGACCCTGCGGGAGGGCGTGTATATGTTCTTCCCCGGGCCTCAGTACGAAACACCCGCGGAGGTCCGTGCGGCGCGGATTCTGGGGGCGGACGCCGTGGGGATGTCCACAGTGCCGGAGGCCATCACCGCGGCCCATTGCGGAATGCAGGTGCTGGGCTTCACGCTGTGCTCCAATATGGCAGCAGGCGTCCTTCCCCAGCCCCTGAGCAGCGACGAGGTCATAGCCGCCGCAGAATCCGCCGCGCCCCGGTTTACCGCTCTGGTAAAGGGCTGTCTTGCCAAACTGTAAGGCGGGAAAGAGACCGGCGCTGGGAGGATCTTTTGCCAGCCGGAAAAACGCATAACGGAAACTTCCCGGCCATAGATTGGAAGAGAGGGAAATTTCCCCGCATTTTTTTGAAAATTCGAGGTAAGCTCTTCATGTCAAGTAAAAAAAAGCAGTCCTTTATAGGCGGCGCCGCTGTATTGGCCTCCGCCGTGGTCATCGTCAAGCTGATTGGCGCGGTGTACAAGATCCCGCTGAACAATATTCTGGGCAGCGTGGGAAAGACGTATTTTGACACCGCTTACCTGATTTACAATTTCCTGAATATCTTTGCCACCGCCGGTCTGCCTCTGGCTATCTCCAAGCTCACCAGTCAGGCCCACGCCCAGGGTCGGGAGAATGAAAAACGGAAAATCTTCCGGACCGCTATCTGGCTCTTCTTTGCCATCGGCCTTGCGGGGTCCATGCTGATGTTCTTCGGCGCGGAACAGCTTGCCGCCTTCGAAGAAAACCCCATGGCGTCCCAGGCGATCCGAGCGCTGGCTCCTGCGGTGTTCTGCGTGTGCCTGCTGGCCTGTATGCGGGGCTACACCCAGGGCCAGGGGAACATGACGCCCACGGCCGTTTCCCAGGTTCTGGAGGCCCTGTGCAAGGTGGGAATCGGCCTTCCTCTGGCATGGTATCTTCTGGGCCTGATTCAAGGTTCGGAAGAGAGCGGCATGGCAAACGTGGCGGCGGGGGCGATTTTCGGCGTCACGGCTGGCACGATACTGTCCGTATGCTTCCTGGTGTGCTATATGCTGACCCACCGGAACCGGGAGCATTCCACCGACCGGGCGTCCAGCGGCGGGGCCATTATCGGGCAGGTATTGGCCATCGGGATTCCCATCACGCTGGGGAACTCGGCGCTGGGGATCATCAACCTGATTGACACGAAAATCGTCATGGGCCGGCTCCAGGGGGCGCTGCTGCTCTCGGAGGAATCCGCAGCCCTGCTGAACGGTCAGTACCGTATGGCAATGGATATGCCCAATATGGTCGCGTCCTTTGTGTACCCCGTGACCATGAGCCTGATTCCCTTCGCGGCGGCGGCGCTGGCTCAGAAGGACCATGCCAGGGCCAACCGGATTATCTCGTCGGCGTTCCGGCTGATTGCGGTGCTGGCAATTCCGGCGGGCGTGGGTCTGTCGGCGCTGTCCACGCCCATTATGCGCCTGATGCTCCCCAAACGGCAGGAGGACGCCCTGGCCGCCGGTCCGCACCTCCAGATTTTAGGCGTGGCGCTGGTGTTCATCTGCCTGATGATTCTGACCAACGCGATTTTGCAGACCTACGGAAAGGAAAAGCTGCCGATTTTTACCGTGGTGGCCGGCGGCGTGACCAAAATTGTGATGAATTATATTCTGGTGGGGAATCCTGAGATCAACATCCACGGCGCGCCTATTTCTACCCTCTGCTGCTACTTGGTGATTGTGGGGCTGAATCTGTTCTTCGTCTGGAAATACTCTCCGGAGAAGCCGCGGTATTTACAACTCTTTGTAAAACCAGTCGTCGCATCCGTGCTGATGGGCGGCGGGGCTTGGGCGGCCTACGGCTTCGCGCACCGGCTGCTTTCCGGTCACTCCGCTTACATGGCGAACGCGGCGGCGGTTTTAGCGGGAATCTTAGCCGGGGTAATCGTTTACGCCATCCTGGTAATCGCCCTGCGGATTCTTCGGGCGGAGGACCTGCGGGACGTCCCACATGGACAGAAGTTGGCGGCCATGCTGCATTTGAGATAATTTCAGTGAAAAAAGCTGTAAATTTGTGAATTTTTTTGACGAAATTCCTTGCAAAGGAGGGGAATTTGTGGTAGATTTTCAGTGTAAGTCCCGCTACGGCTGGGAAGACTTCCTGGAGGTGATGCGTCTTCTGCGCGCCCCGGGAGGCTGTCCGTGGGACGCGGAACAGACCCACCAGTCTATCCGGCGGAACTTTCTGGAGGAAACCTGCGAGGCTTTGGACACCCTGGACCGCGATGATGCACCGGGGATGTGCGAGGAGTTGGGGGACGTTTTGATGCAGGTGGCCTTCCATGCCCAAATAGAGGCGGAACGGGGCCGGTTTGCCATGGAGGATGTGGTGGACGGCGTGACAAAGAAGCTGGTGTACCGGCATCCCCACGTGTTCGGGACGGTACAGGTGGACGGGAGCGAGGAGGTCCTGGCCAACTGGGAAATCCTGAAACGGAAGGAGAAGGGCCAGCAGTCCACGGCGGACGCCATCGAAGCTGTGCCCCATACCCTTCCGGCCCTCTGGCGCGCGGAAAAGACTGCCGGGAAGTCGGCCAAGGCAGGCTTTGACTGGTCCAGTCCTCTGGGCGCGCTGGAAAAGCTGGAGGAGGAACTGGGGGAACTGCGGCAGGCCCTGGAGTCCGGCGAGGACGCAGAGGGTCCGCATGGCGTCCGGGAAGAGCTGGGCGACCTCCTCTTTGCCGCCGCGAAGCTTGCCCAGATGGTCGGGGTGGACCCGGAGGAGGCCCTGCACCTGGCCTGCGACAAGTACAGCCGGCGGTTCCGCAGGGTTGAGGGCCTGGCGGACAAGCCCTTTGCGGAGTACACCGAGGCGGAGCTGGTCTCCCTTTGGCGCTCTTCAAAGGAGGAACAACCCTAGAGTCATTTAGAGAAAGAAAACAAAAGATTAAATAGTTTCAGGAGGAAAGACAAATGAACAAGGCAGAACTTATCAACAAAGTTTCCGAAATGGCAGAGGTTTCCAAGAAGGAAGCCGAAACCGTGATTACAGCTACCTTTGACGCCATCACCGACGCGCTCAAGGACGGCGACAAGGTCCAGCTGGTGGGCTTCGGTTCCTTTGAGGTCAAGCCCCGCGCCGCTCGTACCGGTCGGAATCCCAAAACCAAGGAGCCGATCGAGATTCCTGCTACCACTGTGCCCGTCTTCAAGGCCGGCAAGGTCCTCAAGGATATCGTGGGCAAATAATCCTGCCTTTTTTCACTGACTGCCGGTGCTTTGTATGCCGGCAGTCTTCCTTCTTTCTGGAGCTGCGGGGCAAATCAGAATCTGGAGAATTCAATATAGAATTGAAATGTTAAGAGCGCTTTGAAAAATCCAATTCTGAAATGCAGCAAACTGTGATTTTGTCGGTTTTGAAAAATAAGAGCGCATATAATCAGGGGTTTTATTGAAGGGAGATGTTTTCTTGCGCCTGGATAAATATCTGAAGGTCTCGCGGTTAATCAAGCGGCGGACGATAGCGAATGAAGCCTGCGACAAGGGCCTTGTGAGCGTAAACGGGAAGGCGGCCCGGGCGTCGTACGAGGTAAAGGAAGGGGACCGGATCAGTCTGAAGCTGGGTCCCCGGGAGGTCACGGTGGAAGTGGTGAGCGTACAGGACAACGTGCGGCAGAGCGAGGCGGGACTCTTGTACAAAGAAATACGGGAAGAGTCATAAAGCCGGCCCCTGGACCATATTCTTTGGACAGGGAGGGAACAGCCATGAATGACTTTAGCCAGAGCGCGCCCCACCGTCTGGAGCTGGAAGGCCGGGAACGCCTGACGGTTTCGGGTGTAGAGGACGTGGAGCGCTTCGATGAGAACAGCATTGTGATGTCCACCTCGGCGGGCACGCTGGTGATTACCGGGGAGGACCTGCATATCGGGAAACTGTCCCTGGACGGCGGCGAGCTTCATGTGGACGGGCAGATTGACGCGCTGACTTATGAGGATCAAAGTTCGGGGAAGGGCGGTTTCTTCGGCCGCCTGTTCGGTTAGGATGGGCGTGCAGGCAGGGGCGCAGCTTTGGGTCTTCGGACAGTCCATCCTGCTGGGCCTGACGGCGGGCCTTCTGTACGATCTCCTGAGGCCCTTCCGTATCCGCGCCCCCAGGGTCACCGGCCTCCTGGACGCCCTGTACTGCCTTTTGGTGGGCAGCGGGTGCTTCCTCTTTCTTCTCCGCCGGACACAGGGGCAAATCCGGGGCTTTATGCTCTTGGGCTTTTTTGGCGGGCTGGTCCTCTTTTTCTGCGCCTTTTCACAGTTTTTACGCCCGCTTTGGTCCTTCTGGGCCGATACCTTGGCGTTTTTGGCCCGCCTTCTTGCCCTGCCCCTGGCCGCCGGACGCAGGGTCTGCAAAAAAATTCGCCGTTTTGGAAAAAATGTCTTTTATTTTTGGCGCAGATGTTATACAATGAGAGAGAACGGGTGCAGACAGCCCCGGAAAGGAGCGAAGCGAATTGGCAAGGCGCAAAAAAAAGGTCCAGCCAGTCCCCCAAATCAGGGTCAGACAGCCCGAAAAACGGCGGGTCCGCACAGGACTGCTTACAAAACTGCTGATTCTCATGCTCCTGGCCGCGGTCACCTGGCGTCTGGTGGCGTTACAGGACCAGATCCGGGCCGCAGAAATCGAACAGGAACGGGTCGCCGCTGAGGTGGAAAGCCAGAAGCAGGAGAACGACGCGCTTTCTGCCGATATCGCGGAGGGCTGTACCCCGGAGAAAATGCAGGAGATTGCCCGGCGGGAGCTAGGCTGGGTCCTCCCCGGCGAGTATGTCTTTGAGGTGGGCGGCTGATTCATTCGTCGCCCCGCCGCCTCAAGGTCCCCGCGCTGCTGCCGGATGCGGCACAAATCATCGGAAGGAGAAACAAGAAACCGTATGGAGCCTCAGGTTGGGAGCATTCTGGAAGGCAAAGTTACTACGATCACCAAGTTTGGCGCATTCGTCGCGCTGGAGGGAGGCAGTTCCGGATTGGTACATATCTCGGAAATCGCCAATACCTTCGTAGAAGACGTGCATGATTTTCTCCAGGCGGGGCAGGCCGTCAAGGTCCTGGTCCTCTCCGCCGAAAATGGAAGAATCAATCTCTCTATCAAAAAAGCGGCGCCGGAACAACGTCAGTCTGGCAGCCCAGGCAGAAGCGGCGGTCCACGGCCCGGAGGAAGCTTTTCCGGTCCCAAACCCGCTGCCGGACGGACGGGCGGTCCCCGGCCTGCACCCGCGCCCAAAGGCCGCAGCAGCAAAATCCCCCAGACTGCCCTGCCGCCTTCCGGTGACCAGGCTTTTGAGGACAAGCTGAAGCAGTTCCTTTCCTCCTCGGAGGGTAAAATGGCCGACCTGAACCGCAGTATCGATGGTAAACGGGGCGGCGGTAAAAGACGGCGTTGACCTGAACCGGCGGAGTTCCCCTCGTTTCCGCTGTCCAGTAATAACAGGATTCCCTCGGAAGATCGCCCTTCGGCTATTCCGGGGGAATTTGTTTCTTTCATGCTCTTTTAACCTCCCCTTTTCCCAACATAACGCCGGAGTTTAATAAGAGGCCTTGCTGTCATGCGGGGAAATTTACTTCGCGCTCTTTCAACCTCCCCTTCTCTCAACATAACGCCGGAGTTTAATAAGAGGCCTTGCTGTCATGCGGGGAAATTTACT
>CAJTMG010000004.1:62562-137637 GCA_910577405.1 uncultured Oscillibacter sp.
ATAAGAGGCCTTGCTGTCATGCGGGGAAATTTACTTCGCGCTCTTTCAACCTCCCCCTTCTCCCAACAGCAGCCGGCGTATAAAAAGGAGCCGTACAGCTATTACACCGTACGGCCCAAGCGGGTGGGATATTGGAAAGCTTCCTATATCAAAGTAACATATTTCCAACACTTTGTAAATGGGAAGTTTTGACGTTTTACCACTGCTTTTGCCGAATTTTGCCCCCGTTTCCGGCCTCTTTGGGAAATTTTTTCAGATTGACGAAATTTCCTCTTTCCAAACCCAAAAATATGTGTTATATTATACAAAAGGGGATTCGTTTTCCCCGGCTGTACACGAAAGGAGCGATCTCGATGAAATACAGCTATACCTGTAAGAAAGTCTCCCTGAACGATTCCATCAAGAGCTACGCCGAAAAGAAAATCTCCAAGCTGGAACGCTACTTCCGGGAGGAGGACACCACCGCTTACGTCACCTTCACCGTGGAGAAGGACCACCTCTGCACTGTGGAAATCACCATTCGCGGCGGCGGCACCATGCTCCGCGCTCAGACCCAGGCCCCCGACGGCGATATGCGGGGCGCTGTTGACGCGGCGGTGGGCTATATCGAGCGCCAGATTCTCAAAAATAAGACCCGTCTCGCCAAGAGGCTCCGCAGCGAGGGCTTCCCTGCCGCCGCGCCTGCCGGTGATTTCGAGGTCGCCGAGGAGAAGGAGTTCCCTGTGGTCCGTACCAAGCGCTTCTCTGTCAAGCCTATGAGCACCGAGGAAGCAATTCTCCAGATGAACCTCCTGGACCACAGCTTCTTCGTCTTCCGCAGCAGTGAGGATGACAGCCTGTCCATCGTCTACCGCAGAAAGAGCGGCGGTTACGGCCTCATTGTCACCGACGAGGAAGAGTAAGGCCGTCCATAGCGCGCAACTCCCTGCAATGCCTTTTCCGCAGGTCCCCTGGGTTTCCGGGGGGCTTGCTTTTTTATGGTCGTCTCCCCTTTGCGCAAAAAACGACCGGCAGACTGCTCTACCGGCCGATTTCTCCGTTTTTGCTGCTGGATGGTTCAGATTTTGCCCGCCAGTACCAGCGTCAGTACCGTAAAGGTTGCCAGAAGCGCCAGCGAGAACAGAAGGAAGCCCATTTTCGCCCCCGTGCTTTCCGTGCTCTGGGATTCCGGTACAAGCCGGGCTTTCCGGAGGGCGGTGACTACAGGTTTGTACAGAAGCAGCGTCAGGGCCATGTTCAGACCGCCTTTGAAGACGTTGAAGGGCAGGAAGACCGTCGGAAGCATGGCGGCAACCACGGCCCTGTCCATGTGCTTATAAATCGGGGTAATCAGGTAGTTCCAGAGAAGCATCACTGCCGTCAGGGTCACAATGCTTACGCTCAAGCCCAGAACCGCGCCTTTCAGGGTATGCCTTTTCTTGTAAATCAGCGCCGCGGGGCACGCAAACGAACAGGCTGCAAGACAATTCATAATGCAGCCGATGGGTCCGGTCTCGCCGACGGTGAACATCTCGATCACGGCCACCGCCACGGAAATCAGCGCGGCGGACAGAGGACCAAACAGAAAGCCGCCGATTGCCACCACCGTGCCCTTGATTTCCATCTGGAGGAATCCCGCGACCTTCGGCAGGAGGTTGCTCAGGAGCATGGCAAGGTACGTCAGGGCGGTGAGCATGGCAAGGGCGGTCAGCTTCTTTGTGTCCACCCGGCGGCCGCTGCGGATGACCTCCCCGGATTGGTCGAGAATCTGGACATCCTGGGCAACGAGGGCGCTGCCGGTTTCGGTCTGGCTGTTGTAAGACATAATAAAACACACTCCTTTGTCAAACTTGAACACCCTGGAATCCTTTGACTTCTCCAAGGTAACAAGCGGCAAAAGAGCGCACGCCAAAAAACACGGCCTTACCGCATTTATCTTCTTCCATCCAGACTGTCACTGTTGGTCCCGGAGTTCCACCGGGTCAGCGGAAACCATACGGCTCCCGGTCGCGGACTATACCGCCAGTGGGGAATTGCACCCCGCCCTGAAGACAAAGTATTCGGTTGTTCTGCTGTCAGTATACGACAGGTCCGACGAAATTGCAATAGGGGATTTCATTTTTTTCGTATATTTTTTTCGACGGCTTACAAGAAAAGCAACGCCGCCGGGCCTCCCTTTGTTAATCTTCTAACGTATTTTGCAGGTCATTCAGAATTTCTTCCGGTTTCTCGTATTCCAGGATATCCTCTACGCGGCAGTCCAGAACATAGCAGACCTTGGCGAGAAAATCCAGGTCCAGCCGTTCTATGCTCTTTGCTTTGTAATAGTGGTCAACCGTTGGATATTTAACGCCTGTCAGGACAGAGAGACGATTGCGGGTAATATTACGGCTATCCATAAGCTCCACAAGTTTCAGGACTATACGCCCATATTCGCCGATATGATAACTGACGATACTTCTTTCCTCACCCATAGCTCTCCCTCCTTCTGTCTTATATTATCACAGTTATTCTATTTCAGCATTCTTCCTATTAAATATATATCTATACACCATTTGTAATATTTTAGTATATTATATTGACATTATGTAGATTTTAGTATATACCATATACAGGGATAACCTTAAATAAGAATAAAGAAGGAGAAACGAACCATGGCAGACTATCAGAAGCTCTACACGATAATTTTCAACGCCGTAACCGATGCCCTGAACGCCTTGGACGAACAGAACGCCGGTCAAGCAAAGGAAATCCTCCGGGCGGCGCAGCAGGCCACGGAAGAACGATACATTGACGCAGAGGGATAAAAAAACGCCGGCGGTGCAATTCCGTCGGCATTCTTTATTTACAGGTTCCTCCTTTATTCCCCGTCCAGGTGGCTTTGGATGCGCTGCATAATCATTTCCTGCGCCACAAGATTATGCCCGCCTTCCAGCACTACGATATCCGCGTATTTCCGGGACGGCTCCACATACTGCTCGTGCATGGGCTTTACCGTGGTCAGATACTGGATGACGACAGAACGCAGTGTCCGGCCGCGCTCTTCCACATCCCGCAGACAGCGCCGCAGAATCCGCACATCCGCGTCCGTCTCCACGAAAATCTTGATGTCGAACATCTCCCGCAGCTCCGGGTCCTGGAAAATCAGAATGCCTTCGACAATCAGGACCTTTGTGGGGAAAATCTCCAGCGTCTCGTCCGTCCGGTTGTGGTCCACGTAGGAGTACACCGGGCAGCGGATAGAACGCCCGGCTTTCAGCTCCCTCAAGTGTTCCACCAGAAGCCCTGTGTCAAACGCGTCCGGATGGTCGTAGTTCTGCTTCGCCCGTTCCTCGTAGGTCTTCCCTTCCTGCCGCTTGTAGTAGTTGTCGTGTCCGATCACCGTGACCTCCTGGCCAAAATGGTCCTTCAGATGCCGGGTCAGGGTCGTTTTGCCGGAACCTGTCCCCCCGGCTATGCCAATCAGAATCGCCCCCATCTTGCTGAATCCCTCTCTTTCCCCTGAAAATTCCGCGCCTGTCCCTACCATTATATAGCAAATCGCCGAAAAAGCAAGAACAAGCGAGAAAATTAACAAAATTTCGACGGTTTCTCCCTTGACGGCGGCTGAAAAAATCAGTATGATGAAAAGGCACGAATCACGATTCTTTTTGGAGGCACAATTCTATGGCTATGAAACGCTGCCCCGACTGTGGGGAGAGATACTCGGATACATATAAAAACTGCCCTTTCTGCGAGGAGGACAAGCTCTGGGAGGATGAGGAGGAATTCCCCAGCCGGGGCGGGCATCGGGGAGGCCGGGGACAGATGAACCTGATGACCCCTACCCTGATCGTCCTGATTGTCCTGATGGCCTGCGTCCTGGTCTGGCTCCTGTACGGCGATAAGCTCTCCGAACGCTTCTCCCGTGGGGACGATACGCCGGATACCACTCAAGTCACGCCTCAAGAGCCTACGCCCGGCATCAGCGATACCCCGCCCGCCGGTGACGGAAGCGCTGCGGAACCCGGCGAGGACGAGAATAACGGTCAAATGCCTGAAAATCCTGACGAGGGCGCTTCCGGCGGGGCTGGTAATCCGGATGCAGGCGGTTCTGGTTCTGGCTCCGGCTCCGGCACTGCTGGGGGCGGCACCAGCTACACGTCCCTGTCCCAGCTTCCCGGCGGCCTGACTGTCAGCAATCCCGATTTCACCCGGCAGGTCAGCGAGGGCGTCTACCGTCTGCGGGTCTCCGGCGGTTCCGGAACTTACACCTGGGTCAGCGAAAATCCCGCCATTGCCACCGTGGACAGCAACGGCAACGTAACCCCTGTGGCCAACGGTACCGTCAACATCCTGGTCAGCGACGGAAGCAAAAAGGCCGTCAGTATCGTCCGGGTCAAGGGCGGCGGTTCTCCTTCCTCCGGTTCCTCCGGGTCTTCTGGTTCCTCCGGGTCTTCTGGATCTTCTGGTTCCTCCGGGTCCGGCGGCGCGGTTTCCCTGAACCGGGAGGATATGACCCTGAAAGTCGGCGAGAGTTTCTCCCTGAAGCTCAGCGGCGTGACTTCCAGCCTTACCTGGGCCGTAGGAAACAGCAGCATCGCCACTGTTTCCGGCAGCGGCAGCGTTACCGGTGTCAGCGTGGGTCAGACTACCGTGACCGTCTCTTGGGATGGAAATTCCCGGTCCTGCATTGTCCGCGTGAAATAAACTTTCTGTCCCCGGGCGCGCCTGCGTTCGGGGATATTTCATTGTTTGTACATTGCTTCATGGGGAAAATCGTGGTATGATGGCAGAGGTATTGCAGTCTGTTTTTTGATAAGGAGGGTTCTTTATGACAACCAGGGACTTTCAGCAGAAATCCGCTGCGCGTATCTTCTTTTCTTATTTCATCCCCCATCGGAAACTCTTCTTCGCTGACCTCTTCTGCGCTTTGCTTATCTCCTTGATCGATCTGGCCTTTCCCTACGTCTCCCGCTGGTGTATGTATGAGCTTTTGCCTCAGAGCGCATACCGGGCTTTTTTTGCCGTTATGACCGTTGTCGTGATCGCGTTCGTTCTCCGGGCCCTGCTCCATTACGTTATCAGCTATTGGGGGCATACCTTCGGCATCCTGGTGGAGGCTGATATCCGTCACGACCTCTTCCGGCATATGCAGGAGCTGAGCTTCGACTACTACGACAGGAACCGTACCGGACAGCTGATGAGCCGTTTGACCGCTGACCTCTTCGATATCACCGAGCTCGCCCACCATGGCCCGGAGGACGTGTTTATCTCCGGCGTGACCATCGTTGGCGCTCTTGCGGTTATGTTCCGGATTCAATGGCGGCTGGCGCTGGTGATTCTGGTCATTATGCCTGTGTTTATCGGGGTGGTCTGGCAGTGCCGGAATTCTATGAGCAAAGCGTCCGCGGCGTTGAAGCAGAGAACGGCGGTGATCAATTCTGATATCGAGTCCGGGCTTTCGGGTATCCGTACCGCCAAAGCCTTCGCCAACGAGGACGCTGAACTGCGGAAATTCGACAGCTCCAATGACAGCTTCAAGACCTCCAAACGGGCTTTTCATCGGGCTATGGGACGCTTTAACGCTTCCATGGAGTTCTTCCTCAGCCTGCTCTCTGCCGTTGTGATTGCCGCCGGCGGATGGCTTATCATGGAGGGCCGGATGGATACTGTGGATTTGATTACGTTCAGCTTGTATATCACTGCCTTTGTCAATCCTATCCGGAAGCTTTCCCAGTTCGCCGAGCTGTTCGCCAACGGTACTGCTGGTTTTGGGCGCTTCCTGGCCTTGATGCGGGAAGAACCTGCCTTGAAGGACGCTCCCAACGCCAGGCCTCTGTCTGATGTGAAGGGCCGCATTGACGTGGATCATGTGAGTTTTGCCTATCAGGGAGATTTGGCGGTTCTGCATGACGTGGACCTTCATATCCGGCCGGGAGAAACGCTTGCTATCGTGGGGCCGTCCGGCGGCGGAAAGTCTACCCTTTGTCAGCTGATCCCGCGGTTTTATGAGGTTTCGGATGGTTCGATACGGCTGGACGGACAGGATGTGCGGGCAGTCACACAGGTTTCTTTGCATCAGAACGTAGGCGTGGTTCAGCAGGATGTCTTTCTGTTCGCGGCAAGCATTCTGGAAAATATCCGCTATGGCCGTCCCGACGCTTCGGAAGAGGACGTCGCCCGGGCCGCGCGGATGGCTGAAATCTATGACGATATCATCGCAATGCCGGACGGGTTCAATACCTATGTAGGCGAACGGGGCGTTCTCTTGTCCGGCGGGCAGAAACAGCGGATTTCTATCGCCCGGATTTTCCTGAAGGACCCGCCGGTGCTGATTCTCGACGAGGCTACGTCAGCCCTGGACAGCGTGACAGAAGCCCGATTGCAGGCCGCTTTTGACAAACTGGCCCAGGGACGGACAACCATTATCATCGCCCATCGCCTGTCTACCGTACGGAACGCTGACAGGATTGCCGTCATTGAAGAGGGTCGGGTCGTGGAACTGGGTTCCCATGAGGAATTGATGTCCCGAAATGGCTCCTATGCCGCCTTGGTCCGGACACAGGAGCTGCGCCATGGATAAGGGACAGCTTCTGGACCGCGTGGGGGCTTTGGGAGAGGACCGGCTTGTGCTGGCCAAGATCCTAGACCGCGCGGCACAGGCTTTGCATCGAAACGTTCCTGCCGCTACCGATTTCCTTTCCCCTCAGCAGCAGATTCAGGCATTGGACTTGCTGCGGCTGGCGGAGGTGCCGTCATCTTCTTATGTCCTTACCGGCGGTTACGAGGGCGCGGAACGGCAGTTGTTTCTCTTCCTTCCCGATTGGCTGGAGCCGGAAGACGCGTTGACTGACAGTCCGATTCGGGTTTTGCGGGCGGCGTTCAGGGCTGCGGACGCGCCGGGACATCGGGATTTTTTGGGCAGTTTGATGGGAATCGGCATTGTCCGGGAGAAAATCGGGGATATTTTAGTCGGGCCTGACAGCGCGGACCTTCTGGTGCTGGAAAGCGTGGAGTCATTCCTGCTTCAAAGCTGGACCTCCGCTGGACGCGCAAAGCTGAACGTCTCCAGCATCCCGCCGGACTGCCTCCATATCCCAGCCACTAAACGGGAGGAAATCCGGGATACCGTGTCTTCCCTGCGGCTGGATGCAGTAACAGCCTCAGGATTCCGGATGGCCCGGGGCAAGGCGGCGGATTTGATCGCGGCCGGCAGGGTCCAATTGAACTGGCGGGAGTGTGCCAAACCTGACCGGCTGCTGCAAGAGGGTGATGTAATTTCCGCAAGAGGTTACGGCAAATTCAAGCTGACCGAAATCGGAAGGCTGACCAAAAAAGGCCGTACCGCAATCACACTGATGAAATACGTCTGAAATCACAGTGAGTACCGTAGAAGCAGGGGCGCCTTCGAGGAAATGCGGGAGCGAAGCGGCTCGCATCACTGCTCCTCCGCGCACTCAAAACGCCTGATACATTGAACAGCCATATGCGTTGAAGGAATTGAATGCACGGCAGATGCCACTATTCAATGCCTGCGCCCCGCGCCAGACTGTCAGTGAATATTGCACCATAACAAAAAGGGACCGCCAGCAATCTTTATACCCGGCTTTCCTGTAAATTAAAGAAGAGGAAAAGGAAAAGGAAAAAGAAAAAGATTCAGTGAGTCCTATGGGAGAGCCATCAAAATCAGGAGGCATAGGCGATGTTGGAATTGGAATACAAATTTGAGCAGGCCGCGGCAGCAAAGGGATTCTTCGCAGGCAAATCCCTGGAACATCGGAGGCCGTCCAGCGCCGTGGAAAACAGGGCTGGCGTTTTTGCGGTTACGTCCCGGCGGAGCAGGCGGACGGCTGGATTACGCAGGTGGACCTTGTATTTGAACGGGAGGTGAGTACACATGACGCAGGAACAGATTAACCGTATCAACGAGCTGGCGCGGAAGTCCAAAACGCCGGAGGGTCTGACGCCGGAGGAAGCCGCAGAACAGGCTGTCTTACGCCGGGCTTATATCGACGCCGTTCTTGGAAATCTGAAAGGTCAGCTTGATAACACCTACATTATGGACGAGCAGGGGCATAAGCGGAAGCTGAAAGAGAGGGACAGTCATGACGAAGCAAAATAATTCCGGTTCCGGCGATTGGGGCTGGATTCTCATCCTGATTCTTTTAGCCACCGTCTGGCCTGTCGGACTGCTGGCGCTCTTTTCCAAACTCTTCGGCAGCAATTCCAAACAGGCCGCGCCTCCGCCCCTGGGCCAGACCCGGACTTCCCAAGCCAGCCGCATGGGACAACAGACCGCACAGCAAGGCAGACCCCACGTTGGACAACAGACGGAATTCGTTCACCGGGCGGCACAGCAGTCAGCGGATTCTGTTCACCGGGCGGCACAGCAGTCAGCAGATTCCGTACGCCGGGCGGCACAGCAGTCAGCAGATTCCGTACGCCGGGCGGCACAGCAGTCAGCGGATTCAGCTCAGCGGACGGCCCGGCAGCCAGCAGATTCAGCTCAGCGGACAGCCCGGCAACCGGTTGCTCCCGTTCGTCAGACCGCAAGACAGCAGTCACAGTGGAAGCAGTCCGCTAAGCAGACGCGGGCTTCTCAAAAGCGTACTGCCAGAGCGGTCAAGCAAATGACAAAACCTCCAAAACTCAAACGCTCCAACGCCTTTCTTCTGAAACTCTGCGGCGTGTTTCTCTCCGTTTTCGGCATCCTTCGTATGGTCAACACCGGTGCGGACGCGCTGTTTTGGGAGTCCGAGGAATTCCGGTTCTGGCTTCCGGTACTGCTTCGGTTCGCGGCATTGACCGTCGGCGGCTGGGCGATGCTGTTCAGCGGTCTGTCCATGGACCGGCAGCTGAAACGCTACAGCAAATATCTTCTTGTCATGGGCGACCGGGAAGCCATGCCCATTGAAGAGCTGTCCCGGACGCTGGGTTTTTCGGAACGGCGGGTGGAGAAAGACCTGCAAAAAATGATCGATAAGGGCTATTTCGGCGGAAAGGCTTACCTGAATGTGGAACTGGGCTATCTTTTCCGCAGCAGCTCCGCAGGGGAACAGGTCCGGAAGCAGAATCAGACCCAGGACGCCTCCGAACCGCCGAAAGAGACCGATGAAGGTTATTCCGGTATCCTCCGCAGCATCCGCCGGGCCAACGACCGTATCGCGGACCCTGTCCTTTCATCCAAAATCGACCGTTTGGAGGAAATTACCGCGAAAATCTTCCGGGCCGTGGAGGAAGACCCTAAAAAGGCCGCCCGGATCGATACCTTCCTGAATTACTACCTGCCTACAACACAGAAGCTCCTGAATTCTTACGCGTCCTTTGAATCCGCCGGCGTGGAAGGAGAGAACCTCCGGCAGGCCAAGCAGCGTATCGAAACCACCATGGATTCTATCGTGGAGGGCTTCGAGCATCAGTTGGACGAGCTCTATCAGGCTGACGCGCTGGATATTGATACGGACATCCGCGTCATGGAACATATGCTTAGACGAGATACCGCTTCCGCCGCGCAGGATTTCCAGGTGCAGGAAGAGGGAGAGAATGACTGACCAGCTCTTCTCTGTCACCTTTTCATCTTCTGTCGCCTTTATCTCAATGTCTTTCATCTTTTATCCCCTATCTTAACATCTTAATCCAAATGGGTCTTGACATAAAAAATTTGTTCTGTTATTCTGTATGGGCACAGTAAAAATGAAGCGCAAAGGAGTATGGCCGCAAATGCAGGACAAAATTATCGTAAAAGGCGCAAGAGCAAATAATCTGAAAAATATTGACGTAACCATCCCCCGTGACAAGCTGGTGGTAATGACGGGCCTCTCCGGTTCCGGAAAGTCGTCCCTGGCCTTCGACACCATCTACGCGGAGGGTCAGCGGCGCTATGTGGAAAGCCTCAGTTCCTATGCCCGGATGTTCCTTGGGCAGATGGAAAAGCCTGACGTGGATTACATTGAGGGCCTGTCTCCCGCAATTTCCATCGACCAGAAGACCACCAGCAAAAATCCCCGTTCTACCGTGGGCACCGTTACCGAAATCTACGACTACCTCCGGCTCCTTTGGGCCAGGGCGGGCACCCCTCACTGTCCCAAATGCGGCAAAGTGATCCGTCAGCAAACCATAGACCAGATTATCGACCAGGTGCTTTCTCTGCCGGAGGGTTCCCGGATTCAGGTCATGGCTCCCGTAATCCGCGGCAAAAAGGGCGAACATACCAAGGTGTTTGAAGACGCGCGGCGTTCCGGTTACGTCCGCGTCCGGGCCGACGGAAACCTCTATGAGCTGGACGAGGAAATTAAGCTGGAGAAGAATAAAAAACACAGCATTGAAGTCATCATCGACCGCCTGATTATCCGCCCGGACATCCAGCAGCGCCTGACAGACAGCGTGGAAACCGCCTCCAATCTCTCCGGCGGACTGGTGATCATCAACCTGCCCCGGGAGGAGCGGGACCTGTCCTTCTCCCAGAATTACGCCTGCGAGGACTGCGGTATCTCCATTGAAGAACTGACGCCCCGAATGTTCTCCTTCAACAATCCCTTCGGCGCCTGTCCTACCTGCACGGGCCTGGGCAGTCAATTGAAGGCGGACGTTTCCCTGGTGGTCCCGGACCCGAAAAAATCCATTCTGGAAGGAGCAATACAGGCTTCGGGCTGGGGGAATATCCGGGCTGACGGCGTGTCACGGATGTACTTCGACGCTCTTGCGGAAAAGTATCACTTCGGCCTGGACCAGCCCTGGGAGGATCTGAGCGCCGAGGTCCGGGAGGTCATTCTCTACGGCACCAAGGGCGAAAAAC
The DNA here is from genome assembly GCA_910577405.1 of uncultured Oscillibacter sp. GTDB lineage: Bacteria > Bacillota > Clostridia > Oscillospirales > Oscillospiraceae > Oscillibacter. Next base: position 73,319 of record CAJTMG010000004.1, read on the forward strand.
TGGAACTCCATTATGACCAGCCCCGTGGGAAAGGCGTCCTCTATCAGCCGTTCGAGGGCATCTGCAACAACGTCGAGCGGCGGTATCAGGAGACCCAAAGCGATTCCAGCAAACGGGAGCTGGAGGAACTGATGGCTGAATGTCCCTGCCCCGCCTGCAAGGGCCGCCGGCTGAAAAAGGAATCCCTGGCTGTGACTGTAGGCGAGATGGACATTGACGCCCTGACCCGGCTTTCCGTAGCAGACGAACTGGCGTGGGTGGAGGCCCTGGAACTGACAGACCAGCAGCATCTCATCGCCGACCGTATCCTGAAGGAAATCCGCACCCGGCTGGGGTTCCTGCAATCCGTGGGCCTGGGTTACCTTACCCTGAGCCGCGCCGCTGGGACCCTTTCCGGCGGAGAGAGCCAGCGGATTCGGCTTGCCACGCAGATCGGGTCCAGTCTGATGGGCGTGCTGTATATTCTGGACGAACCTTCCATCGGCCTGCACCAGCGGGACAATGACAAGCTGCTGGCTACCCTGCGGAATTTGCAGGGGCTTGGGAACACGCTTCTGGTGGTGGAACACGACGAGGACACCATGCGGGAGGCGGATTACCTGATTGACATCGGTCCCGGCGCGGGCATCCATGGAGGGGAAGTCGTTGCAGCAGGCACGCCGGAGGAGGTCATGGCCAATCCCAATTCCCTGACGGGACAGTATCTGTCCGGCAAGAAGAAAATCGCCATCCCCAAAGAGCGCAGGAAAGGGAATGGAAAATTTCTCCGGGTTGTGGGCGCGGCGGAAAACAATCTTCAGAAAATCAACGTGGACTTTCCCTTGGGGACCTTTACCGCCGTCACCGGGGTGTCCGGAAGCGGAAAGTCTTCCCTGGTGAACGAGGTCCTTTTCAAACGCCTGGGGGCCGATCTGATGCGTATGAAGGTCCATCCCGGCAAGTGTACCCGGATCAACGGGCTGGAATATCTGGACAAGGTTGTGAACATCGACCAAAGCCCCATCGGACGCACGCCCCGGTCCAATCCCGCTACCTATACCAATCTGTTCAATGATATCCGGGACCTGTTCGCGTCCACACAGGAAGCCAAGAGCCGGGGTTACGGTCCGGGACGCTTCTCCTTCAACGTGCGCGGAGGCCGCTGTGAAGCCTGCTCCGGCGACGGCGTGCTGAAAATCGAAATGCACTTCCTGCCGGATATCTTCGTCCCCTGCGAGGTCTGCAAGGGCCGGCGCTATAACCGGGAAACCTTGGAGGTCCATTACAAGGGGAAGAATATCTCCGATATCTTGGGCATGACCGTGGATGAGGCACTGGAATTCTTCTCGCCTCTGCCGAAAATCCGGAACCGTTTGCAGACCTTGCAGGATGTGGGCCTGGGTTACGTCAAGCTGGGCCAGCCGTCCACGGAACTCTCCGGCGGCGAGGCGCAGCGGGTCAAACTGGCTACGGAACTCTCCAAGCAGGCCACCGGAAAGACCATCTATATCCTGGACGAGCCTACCACCGGACTGCATACCGACGACGTGCGGAAACTGCTGGAGGTCTTGCAGCGTCTTGTGGACAGCGGAAATACGGTGGTTGTCATTGAGCATAACCTGGACGTGATCAAATCGGCGGACTGGCTGATCGATCTGGGTCCCGAGGGCGGCGACGGCGGCGGCACGGTGGTCTGTACGGGCACGCCGGAGGAGGTCGCCGCTTGTGAGAGGTCTTACACGGGACAATATCTGAAAAAAGTCCTTTGAGAAACTATTTATTAAAATTGCTTGACAGAAAGTTGAGGATTACCTGAATGAGCATTACAAAAACTGCTATGATTACTGTCTGCGGACGGCCTAACGTGGGAAAATCCAGCCTGACCAACGCGCTGGTGGGGGAGAAAATCGCCATCGTCTCCAACAAGGCCCAGACCACCCGGAACCGTATCTACGGCGTGCTGAACCGGGACGGCACCCAATTCATCCTTATGGACACGCCGGGGCTGCACCGTCCGAAATCCGCGCTGGGGGACTATATGGTCAAGGTCATTGCCGCCAGCCTCAGCGATGTGGACTGCGCCCTGCTGCTGGTGGAACCAATCGCCCATGTGGGAGGCCCGGAAAAGGATTTGATTGGCCGTATCCGGGATGAGAAGATCCCCTGCATTCTGGCCATCAACAAGATCGATACCGTGGAGCCGGCGGCGCTGCTTCCGGTAATCGCGGCGTACAACGAGGCCTGGGACGGATTCCGCGCAATCATTCCCATCTCCGCCCATACCGGCAGCGGGCTGGACGATTTGGTCGCCGAACTGGGGAAATTCGCCGAAGAGGGTCCCCAGCTCTTCCCTGACGGCCAGACCTCCGACCAGCCGGAGCGTCAGGTGGTGGGGGAGCTTCTCCGGGAAAAACTGCTGCTCTGCCTGGATAAGGAAATTCCTCATGGCACGGCGGTGGAAATTGAGAAATTCTCCGAACGGGATTCCGGCGTGATCGACGTAGGCGCTGTGATTTATTGCGAAAAAGCCAGCCATAAGGGGATTATTATCGGCAAACACGGCGCGATGCTGAAAAAAATCAGTACCCTCGCCCGGCAGGATATGGAAAAATTTATGGGCGCGCAGATTTATCTGGAAACCTGGGTGAAGATCAAGGAAAATTGGCGGGATAATGTGAACTACGTCCGCAGTCTGGGTTACCGGGACGAATGAACGGCCTCTTTTTTCCGGGTATGAATTTTCGACCTTCTTCGCAAACTGTAGGCATCCGCAAGAAGGAGGACGTCTATGGGTGTGCTTTGGGACATCTTCTGCATGACCGGAGAACCGCTGGCGTATATGCTCTATCGTTCGGCGGAAGAGGATGCGGAAGAGGACGATAACAGCCAGTCATAATAAGGGGGGAATATTTCTCCCCGTACATAGCAGGGAGGTCTGGTCTTGACGGAAACGATGGTAGTCCACGGAATCGTGCTGCGGGAGACGGAGACAAAAGAGACGGACAAAATCCTGACGCTGCTGACCAATGAGCTGGGGAAAATTCCTGTGATCGCTCGCGGCGCCCGCCGGAAGAACAGCCGCTATTCCGCCGTCGCACAGCCGCTGGCCTACGGAGAATGGACCCTGAGTCAAAGAAAAGAGTGGTTCTATGCCAGCGAAGGTTCGTCTCTGGAGCTGTTCGAGGGTTTGCGGACGGATCTGCTGGCGCTGTCCCTGGGGTTCTATATGGCGGAGCTGACGGAATATGTTACCATGCCGGAGGAACCCGCGCCGGAACTGCTGAGCCATCTTCTCAACGGCCTGTACGCGCTGTCCGTCCTGAAAAAGCCGGCGGAACTGGTAAAGCCGGCCTTCGAGTTGAAGCTGCTGTGTCTTGCGGGCTACGAACCGCTTGTGAACGCCTGTGAGGGCTGCGGGGCGGTGAATCCCGAGGAGCCTGTGCTGAACGCCGCCCTGGGGACCCTTCGCTGCAAACGCTGTGCCCATGGCGGCGTCATCAGGCCCCTTTGCCCGGATTCCCTGGCGGCCCTGCGGCATATCGTCTACGGCAATCCCAAACGCCTTTACTCCTTCCGCCTTTCCCCCGACGCCCTCCAGCGCCTGAGCATGGCTGTGTCATTGTTCCTGTTCACCCAGCTGGAACGGGATTTTAAGACCCTGCATTTTTACGAAAGCCTGTTGCATCCATAAATTTCGTATACAGTTTGTATGGTATTTTGTGCTTTATACTGTCAGGAGACTCTATGACGGAATTTACCTTTGGCCTCTACCATCTGCGGGCGGACACTGCGCAGACCCGGGCCTATTACGCCGCGCATCCCCTGCCCTGGGTGACCTGTGACTGCTCCGGATGCCGTAATTTTGTGCGCGCCGTGAAAACCCTGCCGCCTGCGGTAACGGAACTCTTCGCCGCCCTGGGACTGGACCCGGAAAAGCCTGCCGAAACGATGTACTATACGGGCACGGCGGAGAGCGTTTCCGGAGGCGGCTGGTATCACCTCTGCGGGACGCTTGCCGGGGACGCGCCTGCCGGTCCCATGACGCTGGTGGAAATCACGCCGGAATTCTCCATCGCCTTCCGCCCGGACTGCGCCCTGCTGCCGGAAGACTTCCCAAGACCCTGCGTGCAGATGGAGGTGGAATTCCGGCTCCCCTGGCTGCTGGAGGAAGAAAACGACTATATCTGCCCGTGACCCATAGGAGAACGACATGAGTGAATTATTTGACAAATCCATCCGAACCCTGGAACTGCCCCGGGTATTGCAGCTGCTTTCGGAACAGGCGGTGTGCGCGGAAGCCAGGGAAAGAGCCCTCCGGATACGGCCTGAAACGGAGACGGAAGAAGTTCTGCGCCTGCTGGACCAGACCGACGCCGCCCGGACCATGATTGGACTCCATGGCGCGCCGTCCTTCTCCGGTGTGAAGCCCGTGGGAGAATCGCTGGACCGTGCGGACCGGGGCGGGGCCTTGAATACACGGGAGCTTCTTCGCATCGCGGACCTTCTGACGGCGGCCCGGCGCGGAAAAGAATACTTTAATACGGAAAATGAAGCCATTGAGAAAACTGCCATTGACCACCTGTTTCTGTCGCTTCATGGGAACCGCTTCCTGGAAGAAAAAATCAAGCGCTGCATTCCGGATGAGGATACCATCGCCGACGCCGCGTCCCCGGAACTGGCGGATATCCGTCGGCATATGCGGGCGGCTCAGGCGAAAAGCAGGCAGATTTTGCAGAAGATTATCTCGTCCCCCAGCTATGCCAAGGTCTTGCAGGAAACCATTATCACCCAGCGGGACGGCCGTTTCGTGGTCCCCGTGAAGGCCGAACAGAAAGGAAATCTGCCGGGTCTGGTCCATGATATTTCTTCCTCCGGCGCGACCATCTTCGTGGAGCCTATGGGCGTGGTGCAGGCAAATAACGAGTATGTAGAACTGGAAGCCAAGGAGCAAAAGGAGATTGACCGCATCTTAGCCGAGCTCTCCGCCGACGCCGCCGCCCACCGGAAGGACATTCAGTGCGACTATGACACGCTGGTGCATCTGGACCTGATTTTCGCCCGGGGACAGCTCAGCTACCGTATGGACGGCGTGCGGCCAGAACTCCGGCGGAACGGGTCCATCCACCTGCGGAAGGCCCGGCATCCCCTGCTGGACCCTAAAAAAGCTGTGCCCATTGACGTGGACTTGGGGGAGGCTTTTGACACGCTGGTGATTACCGGGCCCAATACCGGCGGCAAGACCGTTTGCCTGAAAACCCTGGGACTGCTGACCTTAATGACCCAATGCGGCCTCCATATCCCCGCCGCTGACCGGAGCGCTGTTTCTGTGTTCGAGTCGGTTCTGGCAGATATCGGAGACGAGCAGAGCATTGAACAGAGTTTGTCCACGTTTTCCGCCCATATGACCAATATCGTAGGCATTCTGAAGGAAGCGGCGGGAAACAGTCTGGTGCTTTTCGACGAGCTGGGCGCCGGTACGGACCCGGTAGAGGGCGCGGCGCTGGCCATTGCGGTGATTCAGTATGTCCGCCGGACCGGGGCTAAGATTGCCGCCACTACACATTACGCCGAGCTGAAAACCTTTGCCATGACCACTGCGGGAGTTGAAAATGCCTCCTGCGAGTTCAATGTGGAGACCCTCAGCCCTACCTACCGGCTTCTGATCGGCATCCCCGGGAAGTCCAACGCCTTTGCTATCTCCCGCCGCCTGGGCCTGCCGGAGGACGTGATCGAAGCCGCACAGGTGCAGATGAGCGGGGACAGTATCCGGTTTGAGGACGTGCTGACCCAATTGGAGGCAAAGCGGCAGGCTCTGGAGAAACGGGACACGGAATCCGAACGCCTATTCCAGCAGCGGGAGGAGGATGCCCGGAAAGCCCGCGAATTCCGTGAACAGATGGAACGCGCGAAGGAGAACGCCCGGAGCCGTGGGGAAGCGGAGGCCAAACGGATTCTCCGTGACGCCAAGGCCGCGGCGGACCGGACATTCAGCGAGCTTGCGGAACTGCGGCGCTTGCAGGCCCAGGCTGATACTGCCCAGAATATCAACGACGCCCAGGCCGCGATCCGTACCGGTCTGAACCAGGCGGAGGAGCGTCTGCGGACGGAAAAGGACCGCCCTGCTCCTATCCCCAAGCCCAGCCGTCCGATCCGGAAAGGGGATCTGGTGGAATTCCCCGGCGTGCGTCAGCCTGCGGAGGTGGTTTCCGTGGGGAAGGACGGGACCTTGCAGCTCAAAGCGGGCATCCTGAAAATGAAGGCCAAGGCTGATGAAGTCCGGCTGATTGAGGATGACGAGCGGGCCGCCAGGAAGCCTGCACAGCCGGTACGAAGCAGCGGGAACCGGACCCTCCGCGCCGCCGCCAGCCGTGAACTGGACATCCGGGGCCTGGAAACCCTGGAGGCCGAAAGCGTTGTGGAGACCTTCCTGTCTGCCGCCGTGATGGGGAAGCTGGAAACGGTCACCATCATTCACGGCAAGGGCACCGGGGCGCTCCGGAAAACCGTCCACGATATCCTCCGGAGGAACAAGGCAGTGAAGTCCTTCCGTCTGGGCGTCTACGGCGAGGGTGAAACCGGCGTTACTGTTGTTACTATGAAATAACGACATTTCCTTTGACGCACAAGAAAAAGTCCTGTAGGGGTTGGTTCTCCTACAGGACTTTTTTGTTCAGGCGGTTGGATCTTTTGACTTAGTTTCTCCCGCCGACTTCAATGGCCCGCACCACGCCGTCTTCACTGACAAACATCTGACAGGTCTTGGAATACGCATGAGCCTGGTCCAGGGTAATCCAGCCGATGATGTCGCGGTTATAGCACATGACGTTGGCGGCTATGGTGTAAGTGCGTCCGCCGACTGTCACAGCGCCTCTTCCGCTCCAGGCCGTATTGGGCACGTCGGAGAGCTTCTCAAGGTCCTTTATGACGCACAGGCCACGTCCGGCCACCGGGAAGCCGCTGCCGTCGTCGGAGGGCGCGAGCATGGCGTAGGACGCGCCGGGTGCGTAGGATGCCGGCAGACGGAACGCCTGAGTGCGGCCCTGGGGATTGTACAGCTCCATCATATAGGTAATATTGTCGCCATCTCCCTGCATGGTGACGGAGGTCCGGCCATAGAAGACATTGGACCTGCTGTCGCCGCCCAGGACAATGATATCAATCTGATTGGCCCAGTTGGTATGAGCGTAGCTGATCTCGCTGTTGGAGATGGGACCGGCTCCCAGGTCGTCAAAGGAAATGAGCTGGAGCCCGTCGCTGCCCAGGCGGTAGAGCTTGACGCCGCTGGCAAGATTGGTATTGCCCAGCCGCCGGGCCTGTACGTCCAGGGACCCGGAGACGCCGCCGCCCAGCCGTACCAGCCCGATATTCCCCCGATAGCTGGAACTGACCCGAACAAGCTGGTTCTTGAGCTGCATAAGGTCAGCGCTGCCAAGGTCCGTCCGGCCCTCGATGGTGATGCCGCAGAGCAATTCGACCTTTGCGCTGCTGGCGGATGCTTCCTTTACCACGCCGATGGGATTGGGCGCAGCGCCGGCGGTGCCATCCTTGACCGCGCCCGCTACCTGATTGTCTTCCGTCAAGAGAAGCGTGATCATGTCGCCGGGCTTGAAGCGGGAAAGAGTCTCCTGGGCGGTGGTCAGCACGGGGAACTTATGGCCCATCAGAACAATTTCCTTCGGCTCGTCGGGACTGGGCGTGCAGCTCTCGTAGTAGCCGGAAAGCCGGTTGTCGCAGACCCGGATGGTATTGGTGGCATGGGAGTAGGTAGCCACATCGTAGGGCCGCAGTTCGCTGGGCTTTGCAAGGGAGCCGTTCTTGTAAATCTGATAGCCGCCCTGATTGCCCACCAGCGCGCTGAAGCCCTTGTCGGAACCCTTCTCGTAGACAATCACGGCCTCGGACGCAGTATTGCCGCCGCCGACGAAAATATATTCCACATTGCCTGCCGTACCCAGGTAGAGGGTCAGAGACGCGCCGGGATTCAGCCAGGTGCAGACCTCGCTCCAGTCCTTTTCCTTGCCCTCGTAGTACGCCTTTGTATCCTCCGCAACGGGGTACTTCACACCGGATATATCCGTAATCAGACGCGTTGTGGCGCTGGAGATGGTGATCACCCGGCTGACACCCTTTTCGTCCGGCAGGAACGTCAGGACCTTGTCGTTTTTCATCACCAGCGTGCCCTTATAACCGTTGAAAACGCCGCTGGATACTTTGTCGTTGGCAAGCTGAAACACCCGTCCGTCAGCAAGCTGTAGGGCTGTATCCTTGCCGTCAGGCCCTGTGGCGCTGGAGGACACCAATACCACGCCCTCTTCCAGCTTCAGCCCCAGGGACGACAGGAAGCTGCCTCCAGAACTGCCGCCGGAACCATTCTCGTCCGAAACAAAGGTATCCGCCCGCAGGAGATTCAGGAAGAGGGTGGCGGCGGTCCTGCGAGTCAGGGGGCCGTCCACGGGATCGATGCCCTCCAGAAGTCCCGCACGGGCCGCGGCGCCAAGATAGCTGTCCGGCCACACGCCGCCCACGTTCCCGTCCTTGTAGCCCAGCACCCGCAGGAGTATGGTACACGCCTGCCCAAGCGTCACAATGCGGTCCGGGTAGAACTTGCCGTCCGGGTAGCCGGAAATAATGTTCAGACCCTTTGCTGACATATTGATGTAAGCCGCCGCCCAATAGGATGGCTTTACGTCCGGGAACACCGTCACCGTGCGGTAAAGCCCCAACTGACTTTCCGCATTCAGCACGCCGATGGCCATTTTGCAGAACTGCGCCCGGGTCAGCTCTCCATTGGGCCGGAAGGTGCCGTTTGCATACCCGTCCATCACGCCCATCAGCCGCAGGGATTCCACTGTCATGGCTTCCGTGCCGCTTCCTGAAATGTCCGAAAACCGCGTCACTGGCTCCGCCGCCGTTACTGGCAGGGCCAGCATCAGCGCCGCCGCAAGCAACAGCGCGAATAGTCTCTTTATCATACGCTTCCTCCTATTGTATATGCTTGCCATCACTCCAAAGAAAAGCAAAAACTTTTAACAACGTTCCGCGAAGCTTTTCATTCAGCCCGCAATGCTTCCACAGGCTGGAGGTTCGACGCCTTGACCGCAGGGTAACAGCCGAAGATAATCCCCAGCATCACCGAAAGCCCGAACGCCCCCGCTGTCACCGTCACCGAAGGATAGATGGTCATTTTGAAAAGCAGTCCTCCCAGCAGCAGACAGCCGCCGGTACCCAGCAGAATCCCGATCACGCCGCCGATTCCGCAGAGCATGGCCGCTTCTATCAGGAATTGGGTAACGATGCTGCTCCGCTGTGCGCCGATGGCCCGACGGATGCCGATTTCCCGGGTACGCTCCGTCACCGTCACCAGCATGATGTTCATGATTCCGATGCCGCCCACCATCAGAGAAATGGCCGCAACGCCCGCCAGAACGCCGCCGATCATACCCAAGGTTTCGTTCATGTAGTCCATACCCTGATTTGCCGCCTGGACCCAGAACTGATTCGTATTCTGATCAACCAGGCCCTTGAGGAAGCCGTTCAGACGGGAAATGACCTCCTCCATATCCTCCGTCCTCTTGGTCACAACGGTAAAACTGGTTCCCTGGTCGCCGCCCAGAACCCGCTTCACGGTATAGGGCGTCAGAACGAAATTGTCAATACTGCTGGAACTCCCCTCGCTGAGCCGGGACGCGTACACGCCCACGACCTCGAATTTCAGGCCGTTGAGCTTGACGGTCTTCCCCACCGGATTGGCGGAACCAAAAAAGGTCTTCGCCGCCTGACTGCCCAGAACCACTACCTGATTATAATTCTTCACATCCAGCGCCGCCAGGTCCCGGCCTTTGGCGAGAATCAAGTTGTTGCAGATGCTGTACTGGTCGCTGCCGTAATAGAAATCCGGCGGGCCGCTGATGAGGTTCCAATTGTCATCATATTCCCGTTCCATATTTTCGCTGTTTTTGGTTCCGTAGATCATCGTCGCGTTGAACCGGCTTTCCGGCGTCACGCCTGCCACCAGATCTTTCATGCCATTGCAATAGTTGTAGATATCGGGGAAATAGTCCTTGCCCATGCTGATCTCGTTGCCGTTCTCGTCCACGCTCCATACAAAGCTGTAGACCTCGACGGTGATGCGGTTAGTTCCCATCGCCTCAAACTGCTCCATCATCTTGTCCGCGTAACCGGAGATGGCGGAGACGATGGTCATCACGGACGCGATGCCGATAATAATGCCCAGCATGGTCAGGACCGCCCGGCCCTTCTTGCCCCAGATGGACTTCCAAGCCATTTTGAATGCCTGCCGGATATTCAATACCAGTCCACCTCCTGCACTTTGTCCTCTACGATCCTGCCGTCGGTCAGCCTTACGCAGCGACGTGCCGTGGCCGCAATCCCGTTGTCGTGGGTAATCAGAATGACGGTGGTTCCCTCCCGGTTGAGCTGCTGCAAGAATTCCAGCACTTCGTGCCCGGTCCGGGAATCCAGCGCGCCGGTAGGTTCATCGGCCATAATAATCGGCGGTTTTGTGGCGATGGCCCGGGCGATGGCGACGCGCTGCTGCTGGCCGCCGGACATTTCCGTGGGCTTATGCTTGATTCTCGCCGAAAGCCCTACCCGGTCCAGGGCTTCCAGGGCCATGTCACGGCGGTCGTCGAAATTCACGCCCTGGTAAATCAGCGGAAGCTCTACATTCTCCAGCACCGTCAGGGTCTGAATCAGATTGTACTGCTGGAAGATAAAGCCGATTTCCCGATTCCGGATGCGGCTGAGTTCCTTGTCCGAAAGGTCCCGCACATCGGTACCCTCCAGATAGTAGTCCCCGCGGGTAGGGATATCCAGACAGCCCAGGACGTTCATCATGGTGGATTTGCCCGAGCCGGACTGCCCCACAATGGCCACGAACTCACCCTTATGTATGGTCAGAGATACGCCGTCCAGGGCCCGGACCTCGCTTTCCAGGCCCTCGCTGTAGATTTTGTAGACGTTCCGCAGTTCAACTAACTTCGCCATAGCCTTAACCCCAGGAATTGGACATCTGCATCTGCGTAAAGACGACCATGCCCTCTTCCACGCCGGAGCGGATCTCCACATTATAGTTATCAGAAATGCCGATTTCCACTTCTATGGGGTAATAGCCTTCGGGAATCTCCTCGTCGGCAATTACGCCCTCCACCATGTTCTCCGGCTCCGTGTCGCTTTGGACGTAGACCACTTGCAGACTGTCGCCCTCCTCCGTGGACACCGTGCGCACGCTCTGAAGAGGCAGCAGCAGGCAGTTGTCATTCTGGCTGGCGGTGATATTATAATCAACGTAGCTGTTCACCTGGAACGTCCCCTCGGTATTGTCCAGGGCAATGGTCATAGGATAGGTTGCCACGCCGTTGTTCACCGTGCTGGACAGGCTGACAGTATCCACCGTACCCATGCCCATGGCTTCATCCCACTGATTCAGGTCCACCGGCATTCCGGCCTTCACATAGCTCACGTTCCGCTCGTCCACTGTAGCGTTGACAATCAGTTGGCTTGTGTCGGCGATGGTGAGGATTGCGGTACTGGCCACCACCTCGTCGCCGGGCTTGGCGGTCAGGCCGATGACGGTGCCGTCAATCGTCGCCGACGGACTGCACGCGGCCAGATTCTTTTGGGCGGTTTCCAATGTCTCCTGAGTCTGGGCCAGCGATTCCTGCGCCGAAAGCATTTCCTGCTGGAGTTCGGTGATTTCCGACTCGCTGTCCTCGCCGTCAATACGAACCAGAACTTGTCCCTCAGTGACCTGCAAGTAATCTACCAAATCGCTGGAAATGACTTTGCCGCTGATTTCCGCTTTCAGATCGCCAGTGCGGTAATACTCCAGCTTCCCCGGCTCATAGGGATAGACCGTCTCGCCGTTTGCGGTCACTGTCGCCGACGCCGCCATTTCCGCGCTCAAGGCCCCCTGGTTGTCCACAAGGATATCAGCGGAATAGAGCTTGGTTCCCTCGGGGGTAATCCGGCTGACCATATGGACGGCCTCCACCGTGCCGGGAATGGAACTCATCAGGGACGGGATAGACACATCTACGGTCTGTCCCACGTAAAGCGCGCCTTCGTATGCGTAGCTGTAATACTGTGTCAGCCGGAGCCGGGTGTCGTCCGCCAGCACGGCAACCTTGTCCCCAGCGCTGATGGTATCGCCGGGGTTCAGCGTCACGGCTTCCAGCAGCTTTCCTGAATAGCCCGCCTTCAGATTCAGCCCTTCCAGCTTCTTCCGCAGGTCCGCAATCTGCTTTTCGTAATTCTGCACGCTCTTCTGGGCGCTCTCCACTTCCTTCCGGGCCTTGTCCACGGCGGTGCGGGCGTCCTCCGAGTCAATCACGAACAGCGGCGTGCCTGCCGTTACCTGATCGCCTTCACTGACCAGCACCTGCGTGATGGTCCCCGCGATGGGAGCTGAGAAGGACTCGCTGTTTTTGGCCTTCGTTATGCCGCTGCCCTCCACCGTGGAGGTGATGGAGCCGTAGCCTACCGTGTCAGTGATGGCTTCCGACTGCATTTCGTTTTCGCCGCCCATGAAGTGCTTCACTCCGTAAGCGCCTCCGCCCAGAAGCGCCAGCAGAATGATCAGTCGGATAATACGCCGTCTGGCTTTCCGGGAAAGCTTCTTCCGCTTCTTCGGCGGTTCTTCCGTTCCTCCACCGAAAGGCGCCGGTGCAGTCTTCGGCTCTGTATCCGCTTCTGGGACCGTCAAAGTCTTCTCCTGATCCTTTACGTCTGCCATATGATTTCTCCTTCGATCGGCTGGATTTTGCAAACTGTACTGCTTATACTAGAACAGTTCATCTCAGAAAACAACAACAAAACGGTAACAATTTGCCAATACCTCTACATTATTTTAGACGATACAGACACTGGGAAAGTTTCAGTTTTTTTCTATCCCGGCGGAAAGTCCCGCTGTATCAGAAGGACCAACAATTCTTTCCTGTCCGAAAGCAAAAACTTTGTTGATTCCGACAAAAATCTTCAAGCGCATTTTAGCCATCCAGTCCCAAAAAAGGACCGCCCCGTTTACTGGAGCGGCCCGTCTCAAAATCAGGCGCGTTTGGATTTGCTGTACTGGAGGAGCACAACGCCCAGAACCAGAACCAGTCCCACCACATCGCTGGCAGGGTCTGGGAACATCATGGCCAGGCCGCCTACCACCAGCGCCAGCCGCATAATGGCCGGAACAGGCCGGAAGAGGGTGCCGTTGAGCGCGACGGCGATGCCGAACAGTCCTGCCAGAGAAGTCACGACAATCTGCGCCACCTGGAGGACCGAGGTTTCTACCAACAGCATGGCCGGGTTGAAGGCAAAGATATAGGGCACGATAAATGCCGCAATGGCCAGCTTTGTCGCGTTGACGCCGGTCTTCATGGGGTTGGACTTTGCGATAGCGCTGCCTGCGTACGCCGCCAATGCCACCGGAGGCGTGATATCCGCAACAATGCCAAAATAGAATACAAAGAAGTGTGCCGGAACCTTGCCGATGCCAAGCTGAATCAGAATCGGCGCGCAGGTAGAAGCCATAATGCAGTAATTGGCCGTTGTCGGCACGCCCATACCCAGAACGATGCAGCAAATCATTGTCAGGAAGAGGGCGATAAACAGGGACAGCGCCGGAATGGGAATCAAACTGCTGATATTCACCACCGCGCTCACCAGCTTGGAAGCAAGACCCGTAACGGTGATGCAGCCCGCTACCATACCCGCCATAGCGCAGGCCACGGCTACGGTAATGCAGCCCCGCCCGCCGGCTTCCAGGGAATTCAGGATCATGGAGCCCACGTTCTTCACGCCCTGCCTGGCCGCGTTTTTCCCGTGGAGCAGATGGCAGTCCCAGAAAATCCCGGGCAGGCTCACCAAAACCGCCAGCACAATCGCAATGGACGCCGAGAACTGGAGGGTCCGGGTATTGGTGGACACCAGCCAGACCAGCGCCACCAGCGGCAAAAGCAGATAGATGCTCCGGGCCAGAATCCGGAACTTCGGCAGCTGCTCACGGGGAATCCCCTGCAGGCCCAAACGCTTGGCCTCCAGATGCACCGACAGGAAAATGCCCGTAAAGTACAGCAGCGCGGGCAGAATCGCTTTCATCGCCACCGTCGCATAGGACACATCCATATACTGCGCCATCAGGAACGCGGCCGCGCCCATAATCGGCGGCATAATCTGACCTCCCGTAGACGCTGCGGCTTCCACGGCGGCGGCAAACTCACCCTGATAGCCTGTCTTCTTCATCATCGGGATGGTCACGGAGCCTGTGGTCACGGTATTGCCTACAGAAGAGCCGGAGACCATACCGCAGAGGGCAGAGGAAATCACGGCCACTTTAGCCGGCCCGCCGGAGGAACTGCCCGCGACGGAGTTCGCCAGATCAATAAAGAAACTGGAAATACCGGTACGCTCCAGAAACGCGCCGAAAATGATAAAGACCGCAATGAATTTCGCGCAGACCTGCACCGGAGTCGACATCACGCCGGAGGTGCCGTAGAACAGCGTATAGACCACCCGGGCCAGATTCTGTCCGCTGGCGAAGGTGTAGACCAGCAGCACGCCCACAACGCAGAGAATCGGCAGGCCCACGCAGCGCCGGCACAGCTCCGCAAGACACAGCACGCCTACAATACCGATCAGCAGATAGAACCAGGCTCCGTCCACCGCGCTGTCGCTGGATGGGTTGATCTTTGACGCGCTGGTTATCACCTGTACCAAAGACGAAAATTTCACACAGTAATAAAAGAACGACCCCGCCCCCAGACACATCAGAACCACGTCGTACCAGGGCATGGAGTTGGGTCTCACATGGTCCTTTCGAGCGGGATAGGTCAGGTAGCCCATAATATTGATCAGGCCCAGGAACGCTGTCAGCCGGACGGGCAGATCCCAGGTGCAGCGCAGCGTGGACCAGATGCAGTACAGGGAAAAGAGGGCCATGACCACCCGGACGACCTGTTTTGGCTTTCCCTCCCAGATGCGGGTAGCCGATTCCCGGTCGTACTTCCGCATGACTTCATTCATTTCCTCCGCTGTGCCGACATCCACCTCGTCAGCCAGCCTCTTTTTCTTCTCTTCACTCATTGGCGGCGCCTCCTTTTCTATAAAATCCTTCAAATTCTACAAAAACCGTACCCTTGCCGTATTGAAGGGGCGGCCTTTTCCATCGCCGCCCTTTCAACACGGCAAGGGCCGCCTGCGCGACCCTCACCGGTAACTTCTATTGGGAAATCCTCCCGCTTAGTACGTCCCGGCAGGGATGGTGTAAGCGCTGTAGTAGGGAGAGGACTCCAGCAGTGCGTTTGTATGCTCATCGTCCAGGCTCACCAGATACACAGGGCCGCTGGTGGCCAGGTCGACAATGGCAGTGGTGGGCGCGCCAGCCACGATGAAAGCCGCGTCGATCTTCTTGTCCTTCAGGCTCTCCGCGCTGTCGCCGAAGTCCTGGTACACGGGGCTGATGCCGCTTTCAACATCGATGTCGTAAGCGCCCAGAACGTCAACGGCATTGAAGAACACGCCCGAACCCCGGTCGCCGACGGAAACCGTCTTGCCCGCAAGGTCCGCAACGGACTTGATATCAGGATTGGTGGTAACAAGCTGAACCTGCTCCATATACAGAGCGGCCACTACAGAGAAGCCTTCAACAGGGGCGTCAAAGAGCCGCTCACCGTTGTAGGCATAGCTCATTACGTCGGACTGCACAAAGCCAAACTGGGTATCGCCCGCGGTCAGGTCCTCGATGTTGGCCTTGGAACCGCCGGAGGTAACGGCAGTCACAGACAGGTCCGAGTTATTGGTGACATAGCTGCTCAGCACGCCGCCGAAGGCATAGTACGTGCCGGACTCGCCGCCGGTGCCGAAGGTCAGGGCCTTGGACTCGCCGGAGCCAGCGCCTTCCTTCACGGCCGCAACCTCAATCCCCTTTTCGGAGAAATACTTTGCCGCGCCGGGGTGATAGGGCACGGAGGTCATGGACGCCGCAAAATTCAGGTCCAGTTCGCCGCCCTTCGCGTGCTGTTCTGTGATGGTGTCGGTGTTCTCAAAGATGGTGCTGACAAAGGTGTACACATCATCCTCGGGCACGTCGTCCCGGGCAATGACCACAGCGCCTACGGCCACGGTATCGGTGTCCACGGCTTCTGCACCGCTGGAATCGCCGGTTTCGGTGGGAGCAGAGCTGTCATCGCCGGTTTCGGTGGGAGCAGAGCTGTCATCGCCGCCGCAAGCAGTCAGGGTGGCCATAAGTGCCAGAGCCATCAGGAGAGACAAGAGCTTCTTCATCTGTAAATCCTCACTTCCTACAAATTTTCGCAAAATTCCAATGGAAAATGCCCGAGGGGACCTCCCTCTTTTGGGCATACGCATATGATAACGCGATTTCCTTCATTTTTCAAGAGCATTTTTGTACTCTTAACGATTTTTTTGCAAGATGCCGCCCTTTAACTTGCAAATCCTGTCTTTTTTGTGAATTATTTCCCATTCAGCCGCCGAAAAAGGGGCCGTATAAAAAAACACCACCGCAAGCGCGGCAGTGTTTCGGCGTACGGGAGGCGTTTCTGCTCAGACAATCCTCCTCAGGGTTTCGGGCTTCTGATTGGACAGGCGGCTGATAATTTCCCGCCGGGTCACCAGTCCTATGAAGCTGTTGTAGTCGTCCACCACGGGGATAAAATTCTGATTCATGGCGCTGTTCAGCAATTCTTCCACGGAGACAGTGATCGGCACGGGCGGGTAGCTCCCCGGCTGAAGAACATCCTGAATCTGGACGTGCTCCAAGTCCTTCATATCCAGGGTATCCATTGCCAGAATCTGCCAGAGGAAATCCCCCTCGCTGATGGTTCCCAGATAACACCCCTCTCTGTCGATGACCGGAACGGCAGTATAGCCATGGTGCCGCATTTTCTCCAAGCCCTGCCGCAGGGAATTATCCCCGTATAGATAAGCGACCCGCTGCTTCGGCTGCAACAAAAAAGCAATATTCACGTGTTCCTCTTTTCCGGGCCTGTAATTCTTGCCCTCATGGGAGTTGGAGCTTTTTAGCTTGTTCAGGTATCTCGGATATCTATAATATACAGGAGACGCCCAGGAAAATGATGAACAGTTTGTGAAATCTGCCCAGTTTTTTTCTTTCTTCCCGGAATGCCTTACCTCTCTAGGGCTTCCGCGAAAGGGAGACAGGCGGATTCCGTCAGCGGGTCTTTACAACGGTGGAAAAATCTGTTATGATAGAAAAGATTGTTGTATATGCAACAGAAAGGGGCCTTATCTGATGAATGCGCAGCCATGCTTAGGGCCGCTGTTCCGGGATATCAGTGAGACGGACTGCAAGGAAATGCTGGAGTGTTTTCATGCGGTGCGGCGGCAGTTCCGGACGGACGAGCTGATTTACGATTTCTCCAGCGACGCGGTGGGGGTGCTGGAATGGGGCGAGGCGTCCCTGATCCGTCTGGACGAGGAAGGGGTGTCCACGGTGCTGGAGACTCTGGGTCCGGGAGGCGTCTTCGGGAAAACGCTGGCCTTTGCCGGGTCGCTGGACAGCTTGGAGGTGGTCTGCCGGGTCCCATGCTGCGTGCTGTTTATTGATTACGCCCATATCCTCAGCCGCTGTCAGAACGCCTGTC
The DNA here is from genome assembly GCA_910577405.1 of uncultured Oscillibacter sp. Lineage (GTDB taxonomy): Bacteria > Bacillota > Clostridia > Oscillospirales > Oscillospiraceae > Oscillibacter. The sequence continues at coordinate 90,931 of CAJTMG010000004.1, forward strand.
TGAGGCACAGCGTCCTGGTGCAGAATATGCTGAGGCTGATGGCAGGCAAGGCCCAGGCCCTCTCGGAACGGGTGGACGTGCTCTCCCGACGCTCTATCCGGGAAAAGCTGCTCTGCTGTTTCCGTCAGCTTGCGCAGCGGGCCGGCGATTCCACCTTTACCCTGCCGTTCTCCCTCAGCACCCTGGCCGACTACATCGCCACCGACCGAAGCGCCATGATGCGGGAACTGAAACGGCTCCGGGAAGAGGGCGTCGTCCGTTCCACAGGCCGTCAGTTCACTCTCTGCGCGCCGAAGGAACAAGAGCGTTGAGGGTTTCGTCCGCGCGTCAGAAGGAACGGGAGCGTTGAGAATACCGTCCGCGCGTCAGAAGAAACAGGAGCGTTGAGAATACCGTCCGCGCGTCATAGAAACAGAATCTACGCGAAGGGTCCCAGGCGGTCAAGTACGTGGAACCACACGCCCCGGCTCCTTGAAGATATGCCCCGGCGGGACCGCTCCCCGGACGGAGGACAGCGGGTAGACAGACGTGCCCCGGCCTATGACAGAACCGGGATTCAGGACGCTGTTGCAGCCCACTTCCACATAGTCCCCCAGAATCGCGCCGAATTTCTTCCGTCCGGTTTCCAGAAGCGTCTCTCCGTCCCGGACCGCGACCAGGGTCTTGTCAGACTTCACGTTGGAGGTAATGGACCCGGCTCCCATATGACTTTTGTAGCCAAGAATAGAGTCGCCCACATAGTTGTAATGGGGTGTCTGGACGCCGTCGAAGAGAATGACGTTTTTCAGCTCCACGGAGTTTCCCACCACGCAGCCCGCGCCTACCAGTGCGGAACCCCGGACAAAGGCGCAGTGCCGGACCTCCGTCTCCGGGCCGATGATGCAGGGCGCGCCCAGGTATGCCGCAGGAGCAACGCGGGCCGTCTTATGTACCCAGACCTGGGGGGCTGTTTCCTCGTATTCCTCCGGGTTCAGGGACGGTCCCAGTGTCAGGATCAGGTCCTTGATGCCGTCCAGGGCCTCCCAGGGGTAAGAAAAACCCGCCAGGTACTCCCCGGCCAGGGTACGGGTCAAATCCAGCAGGGCGCCGGTTTTCAAATCCATAAAAATCCTCCTTTTGCCGCCGGTATTCCAGCAGCGTTCTTGTTATCAAGTATATACTACAGTACCGCGGTTTGCAAGAGAAAGCACGGTGATTCCCACGAAAAAGGCCATAAAAGAAACACGCGCCGGTTAACTGCTCCGACGCGCGTTTTTTCTTTATTGGCAGGGGGGCAGGTCCTCCAGAGACGCAAAGGTATAGCCCATGTCCTCCCATTTTGTCAGCAGGTCGTCCAGGATTTCCGCGTTGGTCCGGGATGTGGAGTGCAGGAGAACGATAGCGCCGTCGTGTATCCGGGGCAGCAGCTTGCCGTACGCCTGCTCTGGGGTGGGCTGATTGTCCGTGTACCAGTCCACATAGGCAAGGCTCCAGAAAACCGTCTTGTAGCCCAGAGCCTGGGCCTGCTTCAGATTGTCCTCGCTGTACTTTCCTTGGGGCGGGCGGTAGAAACGCGGCAGGTCTTTGCCGGTGGTTTCTTTGTAGAGGGCCGCGAGACTGTCCAGCTCCTTCTGAAACGCCGCCTGTTCCGAAATCGCCGACATATCCGGATGGTGACAGGTGTGATTGCCTACGATATGACCCTCGTCAACCATGCGCTTGATGATCTCCGGGGCTGTTTCGATCATATTGCCTACCACAAAGAATGCCGCCGGCGCGTTGTGCTTTTTCAGGGCGTCCAGGATCTGCTCCGTGAAGCCGTTTTCGTAACCGCAGTCGAACGTCAGATAAATGACCTTTTTTCCCGTGTCGCCCAGGAAATAGGCGTCGTATTTGGCCAGATCCTCCACTGACGCATTCCCTACCGGCGACTGCCCTTCATTGGGGAACGACAGGCCCCAGTTGTCCGCCGAGGCCGGGATCGCCGCACTTCCGTTTACCTGCCACATGGGACCCAGCTTCCCTTCCTTCTCCAGAAACGCCGCCGTTCTTGCCGCCTCCCGGCCCTGTATCGCCATCATTCCGGTCAGAAACAGCACCGGCAGCATCAATATCAAAAAACGCTGTATTCGCTGACGCATAAGCATCCTCCCTGTATCGGTTTTTGTCGATATTCAGCTTGCCCATTCCGACGCGGATTATCAAGGGAAACAAAATTTTCAAAAAATTCAAAACAAAAGTTTTAGAACACTTGAAAAACCTGTGAAAAGATGGTATCATTTCCATTGTCGGAATCTGTAGAAAAACGGAAGGAGTCATTATGGCCAAGAGAAGAAAGAAGTCCCAGCAAATAAACCTCCGGCAGGCTGTGGTGCTGGTGATCGTCTGCATCGGCGCGGCATTGGGCTGGTGGAAGTCGCAGCCGGAGTCCAGCGCCAGTCTGGAGGATGTCCCGGCATTCTCCGGAGCGCCCTATGTGGAACTGAATGAGAATCAGCCCAATTTCTCCCAGTCGGATATGACCACGGAAGCCTTTGAGACTTACAGCGAGTTGGACGAACTGGGCCGCTGCGGGGTCGCTTACGCCAATATCTGCAAGGAGCTGATGCCTACCGAGGAACGGGGAAATATCGGGTCCGTCAAGCCTACCGGATGGCAGAGCGCAAAGTACGACGTGGTGGACGGAAAGTACCTCTATAACCGCTGCCATTTGATTGGGTTCCAGCTTGCGGGTGAGAACGCCAACAAGCAGAATCTGATCACCGGCACCCGCTACATGAACGTTACCGGTATGCTGCCCTTCGAGAACGAGGTGGATGACTACGTGGACGAGACGGGGAATCATGTGCTCTATCGTGTAACACCGATTTTCGAGGGCTCCGAGCTGGTGGCCCGCGGCGTGCAGATGGAGGCCATGTCTGTGGAGGACGCCGGGGAGAGCGTTTGTTTCAACGTCTTCGTCTACAATGTCCAGCCTGGGATAAGCATCGATTACGCCACTGGAAACAGCCGTCTGGAGGGGTCCTGAATGAAGCTATGGGAACAGTTTGACCGGCTGGTGGTGTTTGATACGGAAACCACTGGCTTCAGCCCGAAAAAGGATAAGATCATTGAACTGGGAGCTGTGGCGGCAGGACCGGAGGGCGAGCTGGGCCGTATGGACGCGTTGCTCTCCCTGCCGGAGGGGAGGACTCTGCCGCCGTATATCGTGGAGCTGACGGGCATCACTGACGCGCAGCTTGCCTCGGAAGGCGTAACTGGTCCAAAGGCCGCCGCGGAGTTCCGGAAGCTGCTGGAGGGGGCTGAACGTCCGCTTCTGGCTGCTTACAACGCCCAATTCGACCTGAATTTCCTCTTCCATTTCCTGGACGCCTGCGGCATGACAGACCTGCTTCGCTCCTGCCGCTTCCTGGATGTCCTTACCGTTTACCGGGACCGGCGGGATTATCCTCATAAGCTATGTGACGCGATTCAGGCTTACGGGCTTGGAGAGCAGGCCGTCAACAGTCACCGGGCCATTGACGACGCCTGGGCCGCGTTCCGAATCCTGGAAGCCATGGCCGCTGAACTCGACGACCTGACCTGCTATGTCGACCTCTTCGGCGTCCATCCCAAGTACGGCGTTTCCGGTCGAAAAATCCACTCCATTACTTATATCCCCCAGCCCTTCCAGCGCGAAGCACCCCTTTACAAGAAGCGTAAATTCTGAATCCGCCAAGGGGCCATAAAAAACCGGGACTTTGGAAATTTCCACTGTCCCGGCGTTTTTTGCGTTTTTATGGTATCATTCCGTCAAAAATATCCTCTCCGTTTCACCTGGAGTCCTGTCTTTATTACACCCGCCGCGGCTCCGGAAAGCAAGCCTTACCGCAAGCCCCGGTCTTTCCTCAGCTTCCGCATGGTCCGGAACATCTTGCCGATATCCACGGGCTTTGGAAGGTGGGCGTCCATCCCGGCGCTTCTGGACATGGCCATATCTTCCTCGAACGCGTTGGCCGAAAGCGCTATGATGGGCACCGTGCCAGCGTCAGGACGGTCCATGCCGCGGATCACCCGGGCCGCTTCCAGTCCGCTCATAACGGGCATCATCAGGTCCATCAGAATGCAGTCCACTGTCCCCTGCCCCGAATTGGCAAAGGCGTCCACCGCGGCCCGGCCGTTCTCCGCCGTCTCTACTTCCGCGCCCGCGTCCTCCAGTATAAACTGCATAATCTCACAGTTCAGCGCGTTGTCCTCCACCAGAAGCACCCGCATACCAGAAATGCCAGGCTCTTCCTCCTGAGGCTTCTCCTGGGCCGGGTCCACGGAAAGGGGCAAAGTCACCCGGAAAAGGCTCCCATGCTGCAAACGGCTTTCCACTTCAATAGTCCCGCCCATCTGGTCCGTCAGCTTCTTTGCGATGGACAGCCCTACCCCCGCGCCGCAGTAGTCCGTCCGGGCGTCGGGATGCTCCTGGGCAAAGGGTTCGAAAATATGGCTCTGGAATTCCTCCCCGATGCCAATGCCTGTATCCTGAATCACAAACTGGAACTCTCCCCGGCCGTCCCTGTAGGAAAGCTCCTCCGCCCGGACGCTGACAGAGCCATGGGGCCGGTTGTACTTCACCGCGTTGTCCAGTATATTCATCAGAATCTGCTTGATCTGCAAAGGATTCCCCAGCAGCTTCCGGTGAGTGATCCTGGTCTCCTCCAGCGCTGTTCGTATGCCCACATTCTCCGCCTTGGAACTGATGAGCACAATACAGGCGTTCAGGATATCCAGCAGGTCGAAGGGATCTTCCACCACCTCAGGCCTGCCGCTGTCCAGCCTGCTGATTTCCAGAACGCTGTTCACCAGGGAGAGAAGATGCTCTGTGGACAGGCGGATTTTCTCCCGGCAGGTCCGCTGGGTCTCCAGATCCGCCTCGCTTTTCTCCATCATGGCCAGCATTCCCAGTATGCCGTGGATGGGCGTCCGGAGGTCATGGGACATATGGGACAGAAACTCGCTCTTGGCCGAATTCGCCTGCCGCACCTTCTCCAGGAGCTCCATAATGGCCTGATCCTGCTTCTTCCGGGTGACCATGGTCTCGGTAATGTCCTGATGGTATCCCCGCAGGCAGACTCCAGGCTTCTCAAAGGTCTTATCCGGCACGCCTCCGCAGCGGACGTAAATCTTCCCCAACTTGGGATGATTCCAGGGATAGACCACCTCCGTCCGGCCTGTCCGCACCATCTCCTGTACCGCTTCCTGCACCATCCCCACGTAATTTTTCTCAATATGCTCAAACCACAGCCTGTAGCACGCCTCCGGCTCCACGTCCTCCGGAGCGCCCAGAAGCATCCGCATGGTCCGGTCGGCGTACATTCTGGGCGGAAAGCCGTCCTCCAGCTCGATGGTCCAGATCCCTGTTCGGGCGCCCTCCAGAATATTCTCGATGTCCCGCCGGGTCTCCAGCCTGTAGCGCTCCTCCTGCTCCACCACCGCGTTCACGTCCCGGAAAGCAAAGATGGCGCTGTGTTCTCCGGCGCTCTTCCCGGCGGTGGAAAAATGCAGCTCGATATGCTTCAGCTTCTGGAGGTTCTCCTTTACCTGATAGCGAATATAAAACCGGCGCTTCTTTTTCAGCATGGCCAGGATGTAATCCTTTTTCGTCATAGTCCGCAGCCGGGCCTGGTCCTGGGGCATGGCGCAGAGGGTGATATACCGCTCCATGGCCTCCTGATAGCCGGACTCGAAGCAGACCTCCGGCTCTCCCCGCAGGCGTTCGCTCTCCCGGTAGACCTCGCAGACGCCGGTGTCAAAATCCACCTGATAGATGGCCAGATAATCCACATTCAGGGCGTAAAGGACGTTATAGCTCCGTTTTTGCAGTTCCCGGACCAGATTCCGCCAGCGTAAGGACGAGACGATAAAATGAGCGGTGATTTGCAGCATATTCAGGGCGTAATCCAGCGACTGCTCCGGGGGATTGTCCACGCCGTAAAAGCCGATGATCTCCCCCTCGTCGTACAGCGGCGCGGCCACAAGAGACCGGATATTCTGACGCTCCAGCTTCTCATGCAGCAAGGGGTTGCTCTGCCGGATAACCTCCGGGTCATTGATAACGATCGGCCGGCCCTCCCGGAAATTCTGATACCAGTCCGCGCAGACCTCCGCCGGGACGTTTTGCAGGGAATCCTTTTCCGGAGTCACGCCCTCCGCCGTCCATTCATAGGTATTGTCGTCGTTTCCGGATTCATTGCGCTCAAAAATATAGGTCCGCTCGCCGTTCAGGGCCATGCCCAAGTACGCCAGCAGCACCTCAAGGGAACGGTCGGGGGTCTTTTCCAGCAGCGCCACCCGCAGGCCCTCATTGATAATGGCTTCCAGATTCTGCACTGTCTGCATAGTCCCCTGCGTACCCTGCCCGCTGAGGTCCAACGCCATCTCCAGCCGGTACAGCCGCCCCTGCTCCTTCAGGATTGTGTCCCGCAGCAGAAAATAGCGGTTCAGATGCTGGTTGAAGTACCGCCGCTGCTCAAAATGTCCCGGCTTGCTCCGGTTGCTCCGGCAGAACGAACAGGGCGTGTCGCAGCTCCGCAGGACCTGATGGCACGACTTGCCCTGCACCTGCTCCAGAAGATCGATTCCGAAAACGTCCAGCGCCTTGCGGTTCATGTAGACCAGCGTATGGGTCTCGATGTCCGCCACGTAGACGACTTCGTTGATATTCTCAAAAAAATCCCATGAATTTCCCATAAAAAGTATCCTCCACAGCGCTCCGGCAAATGGACGCTGCCGTTCTCTTTCCGGTACTCGCTCCGCCGCCTGGGATGATTGGGGAAACGGGATGTCCTGCTTTCTTTGTCATCGGCTGTCTCGACACCGTGAAAGCTCGCCGGAATCCGCTTCCTCCCGCTTCTGATGTGGATAAAGGCCCCCTATCTTACCTTACATTCTATATGTTTTTTCCGAAAAGGTCAAGCGGCGGCATTGGAAAAACTTTCTTGACGGCATTTTACAGGAAACCTTCCTAACAATTTCATTACAATCGTCTCCAAAGAGTTGCTTTCTCTCCTTTTTCTGCGTATAGTGAAATCATTGCCGCTGTTGCTGTCACTCATTCATTTTATTTTAAACAGGAGAGCAAACTGCATTTATGAATCTTACGGTCACTGTCAATCAAAAGCAGCTTCTGGACGTTCTGCTGAATGTGGGGCTGATTCGGCCCGTGTTCATCTGGGGCGCGCCGGGAATCGGGAAATCCGCCATTGTGCAGGACTTCGCCGACAGTCTGGGCCTGGACTGCGTGTCCCTTCTTGGCAGCCAGCTGGCCCCGGAGGATATCATCGGCGTGCCCTGGATTCAGGACGGATTCAGCCAGTTCTGCCCGCCCCGCGCCATTGCCCGTTCGGAACCCTACGTGCTTTTCCTGGACGAGCTGAACGCCTGCTCCTCCGAGGTCCAGAAGGCATTCTATTCTCTGATCCATGAGCGGCGTATCGGAGAGTACCGCCTCCCTGAAGGCTCCATTGTCGTCGGGGCGGGGAACCGGGCCCAGGATAACGCCATCACACGGCCTATGTCCTCCGCGCTGGTCAATCGTATGTTTCACGTGGAGCTGACCGCGAGTCCCCGGCTCTGGCTGGAGTGGGCCGCCCGGAACGGTATCCATCCCTACGTCTACGACTACATAGCCAGCCGCCCGGACCACCTCTGGGCCAAGCCGCCAAAAAGCGAGGAACCCTTTTCCACTCCCCGCTCCTGGCATATGCTCAGCGACGCCATCCAAAGCTATGGCTCTGATATCAGCGAGGACAGCCTCCGGGTCCTGGCCGCGGGAAGCCTCTGCCCCCGGCACGCCACTTCTTTCCTGGCCTATATCCGGCAGATACGGAATCAGTACGCCCTGGACAAGATTCTCGCCGGCGAACAGCCCTGGCCCAGTAAGCCCGAGGAACGGGACGTGCTGTACTTCCTGGCACAGTCTCTTCGGGCGCGGCTGGTGAAGGAGCTTCCCATGGAACGGGGCAAGCTCAGCGGAGAGAGCAGACAGCTGGTGATGCAGGCCAAGGACCGTATCACTGAGCTGGCGGAAATCAGTCTGGAGATCGCCCGGACCTCCGTAAGCCCGGAGGACGGTCAGGAGCTTCCGGATTGGTTTGTGGTGGAGCTGTTCCGGGACCTGCCCCGGCTGGCGGACAAGAGGAACAGATGAAGAAGAAACAGAACACAAATAACCCGGCGGAAGAGGCATTCAAGGAGGGTTACGGCATTGTGCGGGCAAATCCGATTCTGGGTCCATTGCTGCGAAAGGCTGACGCGTTCTTCAACGACAGTTACCCTATGGCGCGGGACGACTGGGCCTGGGTGAACTCCAAAGGGCAGATTTACGCCAACTTCCATCGCCGCGCTTCCCCGCAGAATTGGGCTTACGTGCTGGCCCATTGTCTTCTGCATCTGGCCCTGGGGCATATCCGTGAGGACCGGGACGGCGACCCGCTCTGGAATGCCGCCTGTGACTGCACCGCCGCCCGGTATCTCTCAGAACTGCATTTCGGTCCTCCGCCGCTGGAACTCTCCGCGCCTGTGCCATCCAATACCCGGAATGAAGAAACCCTGTATCATTGGCTGAAAGAGCATAAGGACCCCGCCTATTTCCGTTTTTCCACCATGAGCGGCGGGCGTTCGGATATGGTCTGGAAGCCGGTTTCCCGATGGGACCTCTCCCTTGAGGACTGGCAGAAGGTTTTCGCCGCCGGTCTCCAGGACGCCCTGCGCTCTGCCGTGGATTACGCCGGAGGGGTCCGCACGCCGGAGGAGAGCCGGAAGTACCAGGGTCCCATCCAGCAGGCCCGGGACTGGTTCCTGGACAGCTATCCCCTTCTGGGCGGCATGGCGGCGGGCTTCAAGCTGGTGGCCGACCCTTTGACCGTGCAGAGAATGAATATCCCCGTGGCCGCCGTCTCTGTCCGTATGCAGGAAATTTACGTCAATCCCGCCGCAGGCCTGAAAAAAATGGAATGGCGTTTTGTGCTGGCTCATGAGTACCTTCACGCCGCCCTGAGACACGAGGCCCGCCTGGGAAACCGGGACCCCGAACTCTGGAACGTCGCCTGCGATTTCGTCATAAACCAGTGGCTCCGGGATATGGACGTTGGTTCCATGCCGGAAAGCGCCCTCTTCGACCCGGAATTGCAGGGCTTGTCCGCGGAGGCCGTCTATGATCTCCTGACCGCCAATCTCCGGAAATACAAACGCATGGCACAGCACGATCTCCTCTTCGACCCGCCGGATTGGTTCGATTCCAAGAGCTTTACTGATCTGGACGCCTGGTGTCGTTCCGCCATTCAGAGAGGCTTGGACTACCACGAATCCCATGACCGGGGTTACCTTCCTGCCGGGCTGGTGGAGGAAATCCGCGCCCTGTCACAGCCGCCGATTCCATGGGACGTGAAGCTTGCCCGCTGGTTCGACGAACGCTTCCAGCCTTTGGAGAAACACCGCACCTACGCCCGTCTCAGCCGCCGTCAGTCCGCCACGCCGGAAATCCCCCGCCCAAGCTGGCATTACGAGGACTCAGCTTCCGCGGGACGGACCTTCGGCGTGCTGCTGGATACCTCCGGCTCTATGGACCGCTCCATTCTCGCCGCCGCTCTGGGAGCCATCGCAAGCTACAGCAGCGCCCGGGACGTTCATCAGGCGCGGGTGGTCTTCTGTGACGCGCAGCCCTACGACCAGGGGTACATGGAGGCTGTGGAAATCGCGGGGAGCGTCCAGATTCGGGGCAGGGGCGGCACCGTCCTCCAGCCTGGCATAGAACTTCTGGAACACGCCCAGAATTTCCCCAGAGACGCGCCTCTGCTCATCATCACCGACTGCGAATGCGACCGCCTCCATCTCTACGGCCGTGACCACGCTTTCCTTGTGCCCAGAGGGAAAAGCCTGCCCTTCCCGCCCAAGGGCCCCGTTTTCTATATCGCTCCCTGACCCGATGCTCCGGATTTTTTTGGCAGTCGAAGGGCGAGTCTGCTAACATTTACAAATTCTTCATAAATTTTGGCCACTTTCCCCTTTACAAACAGGGAAGACTGTACTATGATATCACTGTTAGCACTCCGGATGTTTGAGTGCTAACAGTGAGATTGTTTTTTCTGAGGTAAATCTTTTCATAATTCAAAGGAGGAATTCCCTATGAAACTCACCCCTCTGGCTGACCGCGTGATCCTCAAGATGGTGGAAACCGAAGAGACCACCAAGGGCGGCATCATCCTCACCGGCTCCGCAAAGGAAAAGCCCTCTGTGGCCGAAGTCATCTGCGTGGGCCCCGGCGGAACCGTGGACGGCAAGGAAGTCACCATGACCGTCAAGCCCGGCGATCAGGTCATTACCAGCCAGTACGCCGGTACCAAGGTCACCCTGGAAGACGTGGAATACGTGGTGGTCCGGCAGAACGATATCCTGGCCATTGTCGAGTAATTTTCCCGGAATGCCGCTATGAAGCTCAAGCCGCTGCACAATAAAATCACCGTCCGCCTGACAGAGGGCCGCGGGGCTTGGAGGAATTTCCTTTCCAATGCCGAGGGCGAGGATACCGACCCCTATTGCTGCGGCGTGGTGGAAACGGTGGGCTTTGCAATGGGTGCGAATATCATCAATGACGACGGACTTGCGCTGGTTCAGACCGTACCTATCGTGGTGAAACCGGGTGATCATGTGCTGTTCCGGATGTATGGCTGTGAACGTATCTGTTTCGACAGCGGCGAGGTCTTCTATGTGGTGACGCAAGGCAATATTTACGCAGTGATTGAAGAAGAATAATTTTCTATATCTATTGGAGGTAGATGCACTATGTCTAAGCTGATTAAGCGCGGCGAAGAGGCCCGGAAAGCTCTGGAAGCCGGCGTGAATTCTCTGGCCGATACCGTCAAGATCACCCTGGGTCCCAAGGGCCGGAACGTTGTGCTGGATAAGAAGTATGGCGCGCCCCTGATTACCAACGACGGCGTGACCATCGCGAAGGAAATCGAACTGGACGATCCCTTTGAGAACATGGGCGCGCAGCTGGTGAAGGAAGTCTCCACCAAGACCAACGACGTGGCCGGCGACGGTACTACCACCGCTACCCTGCTGGCTCAGGCAATGATTCAGGAGGGTCTGAAGAATCTGGCCGCGGGCGCGAATCCCATCGTGGTCAAGAAGGGCATGGCCAAGGCGGTAGAGGCTGCCGTTGCCGAGGTCAAGTCCCTGGCCAAAACCGTGGACGGCTCCAAGGATATTGCCCGGGTCGGCGCGGTGTCCTCCGGCGACGAGGAAATCGGAAGCCTGATCGCCGACGCTATGGAAAAGGTCTCTGCCGACGGCGTAATCACCATCGAGGAATCCAAAACCGCCGAGACTTACAGCGAAGTGGTCGAGGGTATGCAGTTCGACCGCGGCTATATCACTCCCTATATGGCCACCGATATGGAGAAGATGGAAGCCGTGGTGGATGACGCTTATATCCTCATTACCGATAAGAAGATCTCCGTGATCGCTGATATCCTGCCGATTCTGGAGCAGATGGTGCAGTCCGGCAAGAAGCTGCTGATTATCGCCGAGGACGTGGAAGGCGAGGCCCTCAGCACCCTGATTGTCAACCGTCTCCGGGGTACCCTGAACGTGGTCTGTGTCAAGGCTCCCGGCTTTGGCGACCGCCGGAAGGAAATGCTTCAGGATATCGCCATCCTCACCGGCGGCACCGTCGTCAGCGAGGAAGTGGGTCTGGAGCTGAAGACCGCCGGACTGGAGGTTCTGGGCCGCGCGCGTCAGGTCAAGGTCACCAAGGAGACGACTACTTTGGTGGACGGCGCAGGCGATTCCCAGAAGATCAAGGACCGGATTGCTCAGATCCGTTCCCAGATTGCCAATACCACCAGCGATTACGACAAGGAGAAGCTCCAGGAGCGCCTTGCAAAGCTGGCCGGCGGTGTGGCAGTCATCAAGGTCGGCGCTGCTACCGAGACCGAGATGAAGGAAAAGAAGCTGCGGATCGAGGACGCCCTGAACGCTACCCGCGCCGCTGTGGAAGAAGGCGTGGTTGCTGGCGGCGGCACCATCTTTGTGAATGTGATTCCCGCCGTTGAGAAGCTGGTGGACTCCCTGGAAGGCGATGAGAAAACCGGCGTGCGTATCGTTGCCAAGGCTCTGGAAGCTCCTATTCGTCAGATTGCCGCCAACGCTGGTCTGGACGGCTCCGTGATTCTGGAAAAGGTCCGCTCCAGCGACAAGGGCTTCGGCTTCGACGCTTATAAGGAAGAATACTGCGATATGGTGTCCTCCGGCATCATCGACCCCGCCAAGGTCACCCGTTCCGCTCTGGAGAACGCCGCTTCTGTGGCCGCTATGGTTCTTACCACCGAGTCCCTGGTTGCCGATAAGCCCGAGCCTCCCGCGCCCGCGCCTGCTGCTCCCGATATGGGCGGTATGTATTGATAAACACCCTGTAAGTCCTGCAATCACTGGATTTTTGGAGGACAGGAAAAGTAATTTGCGCCAAACTGTACGCGATTCTGGAGCAATATTATGAGCCGGTACCCTCTTGATTGGGGGTATCGGCTTTTTTCCAGGGAGAACGCCCCAGGGTCAGGTCCTCCGCAAGCGGCGCGTCCGATGCCTGGCCAGTCTGCATAATCAAGCTCGCTCGTCTTTTCCCGGACAGCCGCGTTCTTTCTATGTATTTCTTAACTTGGCAGACCACTTTTTTCGCTTTTTTTATTCCCTTAATCATACAGCTCTTGAAAATTTGGAAGTAACTTCATATAATATATGCGGATTTTTCTGCCCTGTGTAATGGCAACCCTGAGCAGAAACCTATTACCATGAAAGCGAGGACAGCTATGAAACGCTTCTTATCCCTGCTGCTGGCGGCGGCGATGCTTGCTATGCCGCTGCCTGCAAAAGCGGAGGAGCCTGTTAGAAATACGGGCACGATCTCTGCTACTATCCGCGTGGACTGCCCACAGACACTGGCCGTCTTAAAGGACCGTGACATTAAGGTCAGCCTGAAAAAGGATGAAACTGCCATCGTCAAGGACCTGTCTATGACGGAGGCTTCTTCAAGCGAGGCGGATTCCGGAAAACCAGCGTCGAATGTGATCCTGCGGAATCCAAACGGCGGCGAGCTGACCGGCAGTGAAGAACCCGGTTACCTGGACGTGTCCTTCTCCGGTCTGACTCCGGGAAACTACAGCCTGCATTTTACCGGTACAGGCTACGTTCCCTTCTCCCAGGACGTGAAGCTGGAGGATTGTTCCAAACACGCCATTCTGGGCACTGGCGACGCTACCTTTACATTAGGCGACCTGAACGGCGATGGACGGGTAGACGTCAAAGACCGTGAACTGATGGCCGCAAAGCTGGGTTCCAAAAAGTCCGACGATTTGAAAAAGTATGACCTCAGCGGCGACGGCGAGATTGACATCGTTGACCTGGCCTATGTCAGTCATCATATTAAGGCCACCGGTGAAGAAGCATCGGTGCTGGATACCAATATTCTGAATCCTTCTGTAGACCTGAATGCTGTCATGGCAAATCCTATCATAACGAATAGCGTGCCGGAAGACCTCTTCATTCCCAATGGTAAGACAGTTACTTTGTCAAAGGAATCGATCTCGGAAGAAGCGCCGCTGACATTTGATATTCCCTTTATCAAAGCGCAGGAGATGGGTGAAATCCAAATTCACTCCCCGGAGGGCAACGCTCCTGTAACCGGCGATGTGACCGTTACCTTTGACGACAATACCAGTGAAAAATACCCCTTCGACCTCACCCCGCCGGAGAACGTTCATGCCCTGAATGCAATCCCCGGAAGCAGCGTTATTACCATCTCCCTGGGCCGCCGGGTGCCGGTCAAGAAAATCACCATCACCGTCACCAAGGTTCAGGGCACCAATGATTATACTGTCGTCGAATCCATCCAGTTCCTGAAAGATATCGTGCCTGAAAATCCCGCGCCGCAGAACAATCAGGTGAAGAATCTGAAAGCCGTGCCGGGAGACAGCCGCGTCACCCTGTCCTGGAACCAGCTGCCCAATATGTCCGGCTATCGGGTTGATTACTGTCTCCGGGATGTGGAAGACGAAACCCGCAGTCTGCATACCGACCGCAATCAGATCGAGGTCACCGGGCTTGAAAATCTGAAGACCTACAGCTTTACCGTTACCCCCGTGGACGGAAGCTGGACCGGGAAACCCTGCGATCCCATTTACGAGACTCCCCTGCCCGCTTCTACTCCCAAGGCGCCTGATATGGTCCGGGTCACCCCCCTGGATTCCGCCTTGCAGGTCTCCTGGAAGGTTCCCGATAACGCTACTTTCTATGAGGTCTACTATAAGGCCGAAAGCGATTCCGGATACCGCCAGTGGGAGAGCCAGTTTACCACAACCAGTACCACCATTACCGGCCTGACCAACAATGTCGAGTACTCCGTTTACGTCATCGCGGGCAACAGCATCGGTAAGAGCGGGCCCTCCAATATCCATACCGGAACCCCCGTCGCTACCGATTACTCCCGGCCCGAGGGCATCCCTACAGAGGGCGTTATCGATTACTCCGCCATTGAGAGCATCCGGCTGGCTGATGCTGGCAATGTCTCCAGTACCTCCTATACCGCCGATCAGCCCTTCCAGACGTCCTTTATGGCCGACAACGACTTCACTACCCATTGGACCTCCCAGTCTTACGGCGATGGCAACTGGGCCAGAAGCAAGCAGGTCATCTGCACCTTCAAGGAACCCCAGGACCTTTCCTGCGTGATCTGGGTCCCCCGGATGGATGGCAGTTACAAGAACAACCTCCGGCTCTATAACGCTATCGTCTGGAAGGATGGCGATGACCTCAGTGGCAAGGGCACGCTTCTGGTTCCCGACCCCAACCGCGGCGGTACGGAAGCCTCTAACAAGGGCAATCCCGTAGGCGGTAATCCGGGCGTGGACCGCTTTGCCGTTCTGCCTCTGGAACCTGTTACAAACGTGAAGCAGATTGCCATTACCATCGAACAGCGCGATTATACTGCCGTCAGCCTTTCTGAGCTGATGTTCCTTAAGTATGACCCCGAAAAGTGCCTGCCTGACAATATTTCCGCACTTTTTGCCAATAACCTCCGGACTGCCCTGAAACCGGACGTTACACAGGACAAGATCGACGAACTTGCCGCACGGCTCAACAGCGATGAACGGAACTACTATCTGGACCTTGAAGCCATGGAAGACGAGCTGGACCTTGCACAGGAGCTTCTCACCAATGGCCAGAGCAGCGGCGTGATGGTTAACGGCATCCAGAGCCGCGACGGAAAGAAGGACGGGGAATACAAGCAGGGCGGCAGTGACCTCCAGCCTTTGGGCGTCGCCGCGAAAGCCATGGATGAAATTACCATCTACGCCGAAGGAATCCCTGAGGGTCAGTCCATTTCTGTGATCGCTACCCAATATTTCGCCGAAGCATCCGCATGGCAGACCACCGCGGGGACCCTCAAAAATGGACGGAACCTTATCGCGATTCCCCAGATCGGCTCCCAGAATACACCCAGAGGCGGCAGTCTGTACCTCACCTACCGCGGTACCAGTCCGGAAGGCATCAGCCTCCATATCCGCCGGGGTATCGCGATTCCGAAGCTGGAACTGACTGATTGGTATAGTGTGGATGAAACGGCGCGCAGAGACCGCATCGGATCTTATCTGGATGACCTTTATGCCTACGTTCCCACCATTACTGGAACCGTTCAGCAAAACTGCCTGAATCTTACCGAAATCTCCATGCCCTCCGTGCTGCTGTCCATTCCTGCGGCGGCGGTGCAGAGCAGTCTCGGAACAGACAGAACGCAAGCCATTGAAAAGCTCTATAATAACGTCCTGGCCTGGGAAGACGTGATGCACCTCTGCAAGACCACTCAGGGCATCGATAACACCTATGAGGCAAACGATATGACCTACCGCCAGAATATCCGCTGTATGCAGATGTTCGGCAACGCCTTTATGTACGCCGCCGGAAGTCATGTCGGCATCGGCTACGGGTCCTGCGGCGGCATGGTCTGCGGACAGCCTATTTCGAATAACGGCTCCCTCTTCGGCTGGGGAATCGCCCACGAAATCGGCCACAATATGGATAAGCTGGGCAAGGCCGAAATCACCAACAATATTTACTCGCTGGTGCTCCAGACCGCTGATACTGGCAGCTTTACCAAGACGTCCCGTCTGGAAGCAAGCGGTAAGTATCCCAAGATTTTCACCAAGACCGCCCAGGGTTATCCCGGTGAATCCAACGATGTGTTCCTCCAGCTCGGCCTTTACTGGCAGCTCCATCTGGCTTATGACGACGGTGATAATCCCATTGATTTCTATAACCGCTTCTTCAAAGCCTGGAAAGCCGGTACATATTTTGGCAATGAAACTACTTACGGCGACCGGCTGGCCCGTACCGCTTCCGGAGTTGCAGACCGTAATTTGACTGAATTCTTTACCCGTTGGGGCGTTGTTCTTAGCGAGAATACCAAGACAACTATAGGCACGCTTCCCAAAGAATCCCGCGCTGTCTGGTATCTCAGTGATACAAGCCGCCGGGCACGCCTGAACAACACAGCTCCCGCGTCCGGAACTCTGGCTGTTACTGCAACGCTCGCAAATGACAACAAAATCACTCTGGATATCACTGAATCTATCACAGGAGAAATTCAAGGCTACGAAATCCGGCGCAGCAGTGACGGCGGAAAGACCTTCAAGTCTATCGATTTTACTGCGGATACTACTTACGAGGATGTAATTGGCTCCGCAAACCATCGTACATTCACCTATGAAGTTGCTGCTTATGACATTCTGGGTAATGAGATCTGCTCGGATAAATCTGAGGAGGTTCGGGTGGCCTATGACAAGGTTTTGGACAGCAGCACTTACACGATCACCCGGGATGAAGGAAACGAAACTGTTACCATTACCATGAACGAACCCACAGCCGTTTCCGGTCTGAAAATTGTGAATGCTCCTGAAAGCGGCGAATTCAGCGTGAACATCACCGCAAATATCACAAATGAAGAAGGAATCCCCACAGAAAAGACCACCCCTGCCCGGTCCGGCAACTTCTCCGAAGGAAATCAGGCTGTAGACGATTCCAACAGCTACGTCACCTACTTCCAGAAGCCCGGCGTCACCAGTGAGGACACCCGTATCTGGACCTATGACGCAAAAACAGTCGTTGTAACAGGGATTCCGAATGATGTTCCTGACACCGATATTCAGCTCATCAGCTACGCCGGAGACGACATTGCATTCCTGGACGCCGGTTCTGTCGGTGTGCTGGAGAAAGCTTACGACTGCGGCAACGGCGATGTGCTGGAAGCCGGAACCTTGATCATAACCGGCACCTACCGCGGCGACCCTGTCTGGAACACCATCGGGGTTGAAGGAAACTTCATCAGCACTACAGTCAACGAAAAAGACGAGCAGGTGACCACAGAAGAACCACGCGCTATTGACGGCAATATTTATATGTTCGCGGAAGTGCCAGAAGACGGCGCGGTCAGCGATATCAGCGACGGCCTGTTCATCTTCGTGCCCAACGTCCAGAAAGAAGCCGAACTGCAAGGCGAAGAACACGACTGCTCCACAACAAATCTCCTGCCTGCACAGATAAAGGCAGTGCTGTACCGTACAGACACGCCAGACAGCGCAGCAAGCAAACGCGTAACAGCGGAAACCCTTTGGATCAACAGCCCCGGCGGAACTGATCTGCCCAAAATCGTTCTGGAAGGAGGTACAGGCGCATGAAACGAATCGTATCGCTCCTTCTGACCCTGTGCTTACTGGGCGTGCTGAGTGTCTCGGCAGCGTCCAACTCCCCTGCGCTTACTTACCGTACCAGCGGAGACAACGTGGAGCTGACCCTGGAGGGCGTCGCACAGTCCGTCACAGCGCTTCAGGTCACCTTGGAGCTGGACGGCAGCTGTCCTGATGCCTCCTTCACCCCGGCTTCCGGCAGCTTCTACAGCCCGGACTGCCTTGTGGAAACCAAGAACGGCAAGACTTCGGTTACCGTCTATCTTGTGGCGGACAGCGCGGTCTCCGGAAACGGCCTGCGGCTGGGTTCTCTGATTCCCGGCGCGTCCTACCGCCTGCCCTCCAGCGCCGGGGTTAAGCTCCTGGACCGCAGCCTGACTCCCATTGCCAGCATCGGGCAGATTCCTCTTTCCGTGCCCAGCAGCGGGTCTGACGGCGGAGGCTCCGGCTCTGGTTCCGGTTCTGGTTCCGGCGGCGGGTCCGGCAGCAGCAGCATCTCCCGGAAAATCAAGGTTGCCAACTGTGAGCATGGATCTGTTACCGTCAAACCTGCCAACGCGTCCACCGGAACTACCGTCACTCTGACCGCTGTGCCCGATTCCGGTTATGTTCTGGAGAGCATCCGGGTCACCGACAGCCGGGGCCGTGAGGTGGAACTGACTGAGGCCGGATTGAACAAGCGTACCTTCAAGATGCCCGCCTATGAGGTGGAAGTCCATGCCGTTTTCGCGCCGGGCGAGGATACCTTCAAAATGCCCTTCTCCGATATCGCTTCGGACGCCTGGTGCTTCAACGCCGTGCGCTATGTCTACGAGAACGGCTTGATGAACGGCACCACAGCTACTACCTTCACCCCTAACGCGACTACTACCCGGGGTATGATCGTGGCCATCCTCTACCGTCTGGAGGGCTCCCCTGACGCCGGAACCTCCAAGTTCAGCGACGTGAATCCCTCCGCTTACTACGCCTCCGCAGTGGCCTGGGCTTCGGAAAACGGCGTGGTCAACGGTTACGGCGACAATACCTTCAAGCCCAATAACCCCATTACCCGGGAACAAATGGCAGCATTCCTTTTCCGTTACGCCACCCTCAAGGAACAGGACGTTTCCCCCAGAGCCGACCTGTCCCCCTTTACCGACGCGTCCCAGATTACCCCCTATGCCGTGGAAGCCATCCAGTGGGCCAACGCGCAGGGGCTGGTCAACGGTACCTCCCCCACCACCCTCGCGCCTAAGGGGAACGCTACCCGCGCGCAGGTGGCCGTGATTCTCAGCCGCTTCGCCCAGAAGATGCAGGCTTGAACTTCTGGCCCTGACTGAGAACCCAGGCGGTTCCTGAAACAGACAAATCCGCAGAGATGCTTTGACGTCCCTGCGGATTTGTTCTGTTCTGCGTTTGCCCTGAACGCTGGCCGGTTTTGTTCCATCCCAAATGCTATCCAAATTCTGGAGATTATCCCGGACGCCGTCCAACCCTGTACGGGCCTCTTTCGCAGTGGGCAAACTATACAAATGTGAGGGCGTTTTTCTTGAATTTCGTCAAATCTCTCCCGCTCTTCTTGACGAAATCCCTCTCCTATGCTACCATATTCTTGCATTTACTGAGAGGCGCGTTTCTATCCCTCTACAGCAAAGCCAAGAGAGGGCACGTCTGACCAGGGCGTGCGGTTTTTCTTTAGTCGGTGCAGCGCGTTTTTCAGGAATGCGTTTTGCCTCCTTGCGCCGCATCCGGAGAGGGAAACCGCCATGGAAGCAAAACCAACGCCGGGGGGTTCTGTCCCTCCGGCGCTGGTCTGTCCCGCTATGGAAAACTGCCCCGCGTGGGAACAGTCTCCTTTTCTGCCTGACGCGTTAATCTTCATCTTCTTCGTCTTCTTCGTCATAGTCTTCTTCATCTTCACCGTCCGCGGCTTCGTTCCCTTCCTCTTCCAGTTCCTTCAATTCCGCTTCCTGTATCGCTTTGGCTTGTTTGTGCAGCTTCCAGGACAGTACCCCCAGAAGCGCCCCGCCTCCCAGCAGCACGATTGTCGCTAATATCAATTTCGGCAGGACTGCACCTCCCATCTCCCCTCTCAGATACAGCGCAATCTCTTTATAATATAGATACAGCAGATACAGCGCCGCCATCCCGTAAATGCTGGACCGCATACGGGGGTTCGCTTGGGTCTGCGGTTCTTTTTTTTCGTTTTTTTTGAACATATCTTCTCCTTTCGTCATCCCTTGATGTTGGCTTTTCCATATTCATTCTCCCTGGTCTGATTGTACCACAGACGGGGTCCGGATGCAAGGTTTGGCCCCTTTCTCCTTCGTGTTGACAACTCTGACCGCAAGCGGCTTCACAAATCGTTTCTTGATTTTATTTATGCGGATTATTGTAATGGTTATCATTCCTGCCGGCGCCGGAGAGGACACAAAAACAACCATTAAAATGAAACAAATGAAGCCTTATAGAATAATATGTGGGAAGGCGCTGTCAAATCTGAAAGCGTTTCAGTTTCGTTGGAAAATCATGAAAAGGCTGAAGAATATGCCGCGCGTTTTACGGGAACAGAAAAGATGACTTCCAGTTTGATGGTTCACTGTCCTTTTCTTCGTTCCGGTCATGAGAAAATCGCAAAAGGACGCCAAACACGCCGGGATTTCAGCGACATGGACAGTGTTTTCAAATCCGTAGCGGTTTGTTCACAAAATGTTTATATCCATCCATTGACAATCGGCGGCAGGGGTGGTAAACTCGCCTTAGCACTCCGGAAGAGAGAGTGCTAAAGCCTCGGGGAGGTGCAGACATGGAGCTGACGGAGCGGAAACGACAGATTCTGAAAGTAGTGGTAGAGGATTTCATCCACACGGCCGAACCGGTAGGCTCCAAGGCAATCGCAGTACGGATGGGCGGCAGCGTGAGTTCGGCGACAATACGGAACGAGCTTTCCGACCTCACCGAGCTGGGTTACCTGGAACAGCCCCATACCTCCGCCGGACGGATGCCGTCTCCTAAGGGCTACCGGCTCTATGTCAACGAGCTGATGGAACAGCAGAGGCTTTCTATGGCGGAAACGGAGCGGATTCATCAGGCGCTGCAATTGAAAATGGAAGAGCTGGACCGTCTGCTCTCCCAGGCTGGCCGGGCGGTTTCGGCTCTGGTGCGCTACCCCGCCTACGCAGCCGCGGCAAGACGAACCAGCGTGACCGCAAGACGATTCGACCTTCTGCCGGTGGATTCCAGGAACTGTATCGCCGTGATGATGAACAGCGACAGCAAGGTTCACAGCAAGCTGCTTCAGATGCAGTTACAAGTGGGCGCGGAACAGTTTCCCGGTCTGGTGAATCTGCTGAATCAGCACTTTACCGGCATTTCCCCCAATAAGATGCACCAGCGCTTGATGCCGGCGGAACAGGTGAGTCCACAGGCGTTTCTGCTGCTGAGCCAGGTGGTGAGCTTCGGGGCGGAGGCTCTGGAGGACGCTGGACAGCGGGAAGTGGTGATCGCCGGGGCCAGACAGCTTTTGAAGCTCCCTGAGTTCCGGGACGCAGACAAGGCCCATGATTTGATGAGCTTTCTCGCCGACAGTAAAGACGACCTGCCGATGCCGGAGCACAGGGAAATGGAAATCCTGATTGGGCCGGAAAACGTGGAGGAAGCCTTGAAGGATACCAGCGTGGTGGTTGCCAGCTATAATATCGGAGATAATATGCGGGGTCTGATCGGCGTGGTCGGGCCTACCAGAATGGATTACGCGGCCGTGGCTGCAAGGCTTTCTGGGTTTGCAGAGGGCCTTGCGCGGCTGTTTGGAAAGGAATTACCCCCAAAGGAGGAACAGGAATGAGCGAAGAGAAGAAAGAGCCATTGGAAAACGAAGACGAGACCATTCAGCCGGAAGAGCCGGAAATGGAGGAAACCTACACCTTCACCCGGGAACAGGTGGAGCATCTGGAGCAGACCGCTAAGCAGGCCGAGATTAACCGGGAGCATTTGGTACGCATTACCGCCGAGTACGAGAACTACCGCAAGCGGACCGTCAAAGAAAAGGAATCCCTCTATCAGGACGCCAAGGCCGATACCATCCGGGAATTCCTGGCGGTCTACGATAACCTGGAGCGGGCCGTCAACACGGAGGGCGGCGAGGATTCCCCCCATAAGAAGGGCCTGGAAATGATCTTCACGCAGTATAAAGAGCTGCTGAAAAAACTGGGCGTTATCGAAATTGAAGCCATAGGCCAGCCATTCGACCCCGAACGACACGACGCCGTGATGCACATCGAGGACGAGAACTTCGGCGAAAACGAAATCTCGCAGGTCTTCCAAACGGGCTTCCTGCTGGGGGATCGGGTCATTCGTCATTCCGTGGTGCAGGTCGCGAATTAACTGTAAACGAGAGGATGGGAGATAGAAGATATTTCCTGACGCGGTTTTTCTTCTGTAAATATCCTCTATCTGCTGTCTTCTGTAAATTCTATAATAAAACACTATATTTATCATAAAATGGAGGCTTTTACTATGGGTAAAGTTATTGGCATTGATTTGGGCACTACCAATTCCTGCGTGGCCGTGATGGAGGGCGGAGAGGCCGTGGTCATCGCCAACGCTGAGGGCAACCGCACCACTCCTTCCGTCGTGGCTTTCTCCAAGACCGGCGAGCGTATGGTGGGCCAGGTAGCCAAGCGGCAGGCCATCACCAATCCGGACCGGACCATCTCTTCCATCAAGCGGGAAATGGGTTCCGATCATAAGACGACCATTGACAGCAAGGCGTACACTCCTCAGGAAATCAGCGCTATGATTCTTCAGAAGCTCAAGGCCGACGCGGAAAGCTATCTGGGCGGTCCCGTGACAGAGGCTGTGATCACCGTTCCCGCCTACTTCACCGACTCCCAGCGGCAGGCTACCAAGGACGCGGGCAGGATCGCCGGCCTGGACGTGAAGCGTATCGTCAACGAGCCTACCGCCGCTGCCCTGGCCTACGGCGTGGACAAGGAACAGGCTCAGAAGATTATGGTCTACGATCTGGGCGGCGGCACCTTCGACGTGTCCATTCTGGATATTGACAACGGTTTCATCCAGGTCCTGGCCACCGCGGGAAACAACCGTTTGGGCGGCGATGACTTCGACGAGTGCGTGATGAAGTGGCTGGTGGGCGAGTTCCTGCGCTCCGACGGCGTGGACCTCTCCAATGACAAGGTTGCTATGCAGCGTCTGAAGGAAGCCGCGGAAAAGGCCAAGATCGAGCTGTCCGGCGTGACTGCCTCCAATATCAACCTGCCCTATATCACCGCCGACGCCAACGGTCCCAAGCATCTGGACGTCACCCTCTCCCGGGCCAAGTTCAACGAGCTGACCGCCCATCTGGTGGACGCTACCATGGGCCCGGTGCGGCAGGCCATGAGCGACGCGGGATTGAAGCCCTCTGATCTGTCCAAGGTCCTGCTGGTGGGCGGTTCCAGCCGTATCCCCGCCGTGCAGGAGGCCGTGAAGAACTTTACCGGCAGCGACCCCTTCAAGGGCATCAACCCCGACGAATGCGTTGCTATGGGCGCGGCGCTCCAGGCTGGCGTGCTGACCGGCGACGTAAAGGACCTGCTGCTGCTGGATGTGACCCCGCTGTCCCTGGGCATCGAGACTTACGGCGGCGTCTGCACCCGGCTGATCGAACGCAATACCACCATTCCCGTCCGGAAGAGCCAGATTTTCTCCACCGCCGCGGATAATCAGACCAGCGTGGAAGTCAACGTGCTCCAGGGCGAACGGGAAATGGCCGCCGCAAACAAGTCCCTGGGCCGCTTCCATCTGGACGGCATTGCTCCCGCGCGCCGGGGCGTTCCGCAGATTGAAGTTTCCTTCGATATCGACGAGAACGGCATCGTCAACGTCTCCGCAAAAGACCTGGGTACTGGGACGGAACAGCATATCACCATCACGTCTTCCTCCAACATGAGCAAGGAAGACATCGAGAAGGCCGTGAAGGAAGCTGAACAGTATGCCGCCCAGGATAAGAAGCTCAAGGAAGAGGTGGAAACCCGGAACCAGGGCGACCAGATGGTTTACCAGTGCGAAAAGACCCTGAACGATATGGGCGACAAGATTCCCGCCGACGACAAGGCCAAGGTCCAGGCAGGCATTGACAAGCTGAAAGAATCTCTCAAGGGCCAGGACATCGCCGCAATCAAGGCCGACACGGAAGCCCTCCAGCAGGCATTCTACCCCGTGAGTGAAAAGCTTTACCAGCAGGCCAATCCCCAGGGGTCCCAGCCTGGTCCCGACACCGGCGCTTCCCAGGAGGGCCAGTATTACGACGCTGATTACAAAGTTGTTGACGACGACGAGCAGAATAAATAAGAACCGCTTTCAATGGGACGGGGAGCTTCTTCCTCGCCCCATTGCAGTGTGAGTCAGGAATTTACCCGGCGCAATAATTTTCCTAATTCCTAACTCCTATAACTCCTAATTCCTAATTCTTAACTCATGACTCCTAATTGAAACAGGGGGGTATTATGGCTGAACAGAAACGCGACTATTACGAGGTGCTTGGCATCTCCAAGGGCGCAACAGAGGATGAGATCAAGAAGGCATACCGGAAGATGGCCAAGGAGACCCATCCGGACCTGCACCCAGGGGACGAGACGGCGGCGGCACGGTTCAAGGAAGTGAACGAGGCTTACGGCGTTCTGTCCGACAAAGAGAAGAAAGCCCGCTACGACCAGTACGGCCATGCGGGAGTGGACCCCAATTTCGGAGCGGGCGGCGGGTTCGACGGTGGCTTCGGCGGCTTCGACTTCGGGGACCTGGGGGATATCTTTGGCAGCTTCTTCGGCGGCGGCTTCGGGGGAGGACGCAGAGCAAACCCCAACGCGCCCCAGAGAGGAGAGAGCCTGCGTCTGAGCCTGAGCATTGATTTTGAAGAGGCGGCCTTCGGGTGCGAGAAGGCTGTGACTTTGGAACGGGCGGAAACCTGCGAGACCTGCCATGGAAGCGGCAGCGCTCCCGGGTCCGCACCCGAAACCTGCTCCGAATGCCACGGCACCGGTACGGTCCAGGTCCGGCGGCAAACTCCTATGGGCGTCTTCGCCACCACGTCCCCATGCAGCAAGTGCGGCGGCAAGGGCAAGATTATCCGTCAGCCTTGCAGCGAATGCCACGGCTCTGGCTCCATACGGCGGCGCAGGACCATTCAGGCCAGCATCCCCGCCGGTATTGACAACGGGCAGACCATCTCTATCCGGGGTCAGGGCAATGCCGGCAAAAACGGCGGGCCTGCCGGAGACCTGCTCATTACCATCAGCGTGCGGCCTCATCCCCTGTTCCGGCGGGAGGGCACGTCCATTCTCAGCGAGTTCCCTGTCACCTTCGCGCAGGCGGCTTTAGGGGCGGAGCTGGAAGTTCCCACCATTGATGGAAACGTTCGCTACGACCTGCCGGAGGGCACTCAGTCCGGGGTCACCTTCCGTTTGAAGGGCAAGGGCATTCCCGCCATCAACGGACGGGGCCGGGGAGACCAGTATGTGACCGTTCGGGTAGAAACGCCAAAGAATCTGAACCGTGAGCAGAAGGAAGCGCTGCGGAAATTCGCCGAGCTGATGGGTGAGGACAGTCCGGAGGGCTTTATGGACCGTTTTAAGAAGAGGAAGAAAAAATAATGTATCTTGCCGACTGCCATCTGCATTCCCGTGTCTCCCCCGACGCTCAGGATTCCATGACCGAACTGGCCGAAGCCGCCATCGCCGCCGGTCTGGATGAACTTTGCTTTACCGACCACGTGGAACCGATTTATTGGGGCACCAACCGGGTGAAGGATTTCTTCGACTGGGACGCCCTTACGCGGGAGTTCGAGGAAGCCCGGAACGCCGTGGGGGACCGGATCACGCTGCACCTGGGCATTGAGCTGGGGGACGCCTGCTGGGATTTTCCGAGTACCGAGAAACTGTTGGCCAACGCGCCGCCTTTGGATTTTATCATTGGTTCCGTTCATATGCTCTCCCGGCGTTATCAGGGACTGGACCTCTACTACTTCGATCCCCAAACCGAACAGGAAGCCTATGCCGGTATCGAGGACTACCTGGATCGTGTGCGGGCCATGGCGGAATGGGGGAAGTTTGACGTTCTGGGACACCTGACCCTTCCCCTGCGCTACCTGAATGAAAATAAAGGCTTTCATTTGAGCATGGAGCGGTATCAGGACGAGATTGCCGGGATTTTTGACCTTCTGAACCGTAAAGGCATCGGCATCGAGCTGAACACCAACCGCGGACATACACCCCTTCCTGACGCTGCGTGGCTCCGGCTCTATCTGGACACGGTCAGCGAACCAATCATCACCCTGGGCACCGACGCTCACAGTGCGGAATTCGTGGGCCGCGCCGTCCGGGAACGCCAGGCGCTTTTGCAGGAGTGCGGCTTTTCCCGGTTCTGCACCTTCGAGAAACGCCGCCCTATATGGCACGCCCTTGGAAATTAGAAATTCGTTCGGAAATCAGACGCTCTTTTTGAATCCTGGCGTTTATTGGGGATTCAAATGTTAATTTTTGCTTCCAGAAAGGCTGTTTTGGAGAAAGTTGGCGGGAACGGATTGATTTTCTGGGAAACCTGGGGTACAATAGAAATACAAATTCATGAGAAACAGGGGGATGCTAGTTATGAAGATTGCGTTGGGATGCGACCACGGCGGTTACGATCTGAAACTGCACGTGATGGAGACGCTGAAAAAGCTGGGCCATGAGTACGAGGACTTCGGCTGCGACTCCAAGGACAGCTGTGATTACTCCGATTTCGGCGCTCCAGCTGCACAGGCAGTTGCCGACGGCCGCTGTGATATGGGGATCGTCCTCTGCACCACTGGCATCGGTATTTCCATCGCCGCCAATAAGATCAAGGGCATCCGCTGCGCCCACTGTGCCGACGCCTATGAGGCCGAACTCTGCCGCCGCCATAATGACGCCAACGTAATGGCCATCGGCGCGGGCTTTACCGGTCCTTTCCTGGCTGACCGTATGGTGGAAATCTTCCTGACTACCGAACACGAAGGCGGCCGTCATGCCCGTCGGGTAGGCAAAATCATGGCCTTGGAGGGCTGAATTTTCTGAAACTTGATGC
This sequence comes from uncultured Oscillibacter sp., assembly GCA_910577405.1. Taxonomy (GTDB): domain Bacteria; phylum Bacillota; class Clostridia; order Oscillospirales; family Oscillospiraceae; genus Oscillibacter. The sequence continues at coordinate 117,759 of CAJTMG010000004.1, forward strand.
GAGGTGAAACTCTATGGCAGGCGCAAAAGGCTACAGCAGCTATCGGGGCCGGGGAGGAAAAGGGAAAATCTTTTTGGCCGTGCTTCTGATACTGGTCATTGCCGCGGCCTGCTTGGTCATCTTCTTCCAGCAGCACGTGGTCTACGACGGAAACGGACGGCCTCAGATTGTCCTTCCCTGGCAGAACGGGGAACCGGAGAGTACAGCCCCGCTGCCGGAAGAGAACCCGCCGGAGGTGGATCTGATTGTGCAGGCGCCGGAACCGGAAGTGCCTTCCCGTTCCCTGACCCTCTCCCTGAACGCCGCTCCCCTGACTATGGAAGCCTGGTCCGCTTGGCAGGCTGGCGTCCAGAATCAGGAGCGCGCCGCTGTTGCCGTGACTTTGAAGGACTCCGCCGGGAAAATTTACTTCGACGCGGCCAGGGCAATCTCCGGCGCAGTCCAGACCAAGGCCGATACCGCCGGGGCAATCAGCGCCGCAGTCAGTACGGATGGGCTACAGGTCACAGCCCGATTCTCCTGCCTCCATGACGCGCGTGCCGCAAATTCCAACGTCCGCGCCATGGGCCTTCGGAATACCGGCGGCTATATCTTCTACGACGGCAATAACAGTCAATGGCTGGACCCCAGTAAGCCCGCCGCCCGGGAGTACCTCTGCGGACTGGCTGCCGAAATCGCCGCCTTGGGAGTTGACGAAATTCTGGTGACCGATTTGAGCTATCCTACCGAGGGCAAAGTCCACAAGATTGATTACAACGGCGATGGCCCTATTGAGGAAAACCTTGCTCAGCTGCTGCGGGAACTCCGGGCAGTCCTGGAGCCTCTCGGCGTGACGCTTTCCGTGGAGCTGCCGGAATCCGTGGTGTCCTTGGGCTTTGACGAGATTTCAGGACAGAAGCTCTCCGTCATCGCGCCGCTGGTGGACCGGGTCTATTCCGTGACCGCCGCCGACCGTATTGAAGCCCTTTCCTCTGCCGTCGCCGCCGTTTCGGAATCCACCGTCTTTGTCCCGGAACTGCCTGCCGGTACGCCTACAGAACAGCTTACCGGTATGTTCCTGCTCCTTCCCGCGGAGGGTTAACGCCTTTTCGAAAAACTGTATGCAAAACCGGAGGTCCACGATTTTCCATCGGGCCTCCGGTCTTTCTTTATACCCCCCATCCCCGCCTGCCGCCTTCGGTTGCGTACTTCACCCGAAGGTCATTGATGCGGCCGCTGACTTCTCCTTCTTCCTTCTTTGGCAGTTCTGAAGGGCCGTCCGCTGTTTCCAGGGGCTTTTCCGCTGCCTCGGGGACTCTCTCCGGTACCGGCGGCGTTTCCTGTTCCCGCAGCAGCTCTTCCCGTAAAAGTTCCTCCAGAAGCGCCAGTATCCGCTCGTTCTGGTCCCGCAGGCGTGCCATGTAGGACGACGACGGCATCCGGGTTGTGGCTTCCTCCAGACGGCGCATTAACTCCCGTGCCAGCGCTTCCCCTGCTGCTGATTCCGGAGACTTTGCTTCCTTTTTTCTGGATTCTGCCTGGACCTGGCCGGTTTTCTTCTCTGCCTTGCCGGATTCTGCCTGGACCTGGCTGGTTTTCTTCTCTGTCCTGCCGGATTCTGTCTGGACCTGGCTGGTTTTCTTCTCTGTCCTGCCGGATTTTGCCTGGACCTGGCCGGACTTCCTTTTTGCTTTGCCGGATCTTGCTTGGATTTGGCCGGATTTCCCTTTTGCCTTGCCGGATTCCGCCTCCGGACGCTGGTACAGGCTTTGTGGAAGCTGTTCAGGTTCCATGTCGCGGTGGGGCCTCACCCGAACCTGACTATGGTATCTTTCCGCCAGCGTTTCCGGGTCCGGGCAGGCAAGCAGTTCCTCCAGAAAATATTCGTCGCCGTGGTCGTACTCTGCCGGCATCAGCTCCATGCCATTGCAACAGTAGAAGCTCAGCCGCAGGTCCGGGTCCGCGTTCACCAGCATGGCAAGCTGTCCATGGGGCCACTGGCCGGACTGCAAAACCTGCTCGTCCTCCGGGGAAAAGTAGTCCATACGGGGCGGATGACGATGCCAGAAGCCCAGCACTTCCAACGGCTCCTGATACAGACCCCGGCAGAATTCCGCAATCCGGCGCACTTCCTCCGGCTCCCACGAAAACACCGCCGGGGCTTCCGAAAAGGGCAGTGTTACGGCTTCCATCACATACCAGATACGATTATGGACGCGCCCTAAAAACACGCCGCCGGTTTCTTCGCGAACGTCCCGCAGCGCTTGAGACAATATCCCCGCGTAAGCCCGGCTGGACAGTACCACGTGCAGACAGACCGGATTCCCAAAATCAAATTCCCGGTAACGCATTCCATCCGCGCTTAGACCAAAGCCTCCGCCGGGTGAATAATAGCCCTTCAATCTTAACCGCTCCTTTCCCTCCTGTTTCCCCTGCCCCACGCCTTGGAAATCCTCCGGCGTAATCTTGGGTGTGCTCCGTCAGACCTGGTTCGCCGTCAGCTTTTCCAGCAGCTCCGGTTTGTAATCCTAAATGACAATGAAATTCCCTCCAAACCGGGGCCGGAAGCCGGAGTCCAATTCAAAGCCCGTCCCCATCTTCGTCTCGCAGCCTGCCAGTATCAGACAGAAATGGCGTCATTCGTGATTCGCGCCGCCGTCCTCCTTTGAATCAGTCCCACACGATCTCCAAACAATTATAATTCCGTGGAATCACTGGTATGCGCGAATAACACAGAGCAGATTCAATCGCCCCTTCGGAACACAGCCACTCGCAATTCACAATTTTTTTCAGCTCATCGGGTTTCAAATCCGTACATACCACGATAGAATCCCCAGCAAGCGCCAAGAAATCTGTTCCGTTATCTTCTATGATCTCTGTATCGTAATGTAACGCGACACGAACCCACGCCACATTTGACATCCGTTCAACCTTTTGAAACATCTCCCATATTTCAGCAAGCGGCGGGCGCATATATCCCCATTGATTTGGAGCAATGGAGTCCTCGTCTGAATTCCCGCTGAAAAATTCGTCGAGCGTCAATAACGGAAAACGGCCTTTGTCTTCTTCCAGCAGCCGTCTGAACTCATCCGCCCCAATCACAAGCACAGCCTCACTTTTCTATTCCGATCTGTCAATCCGCCCATTTATCCAGCAGGCGGTTCAGCGGAAGGCAAAAAAGCGCTGTCCGAAATAATTCAGCGCCACATAAAGGCACATCCCTATCAGCATGGCCACATTCTCCTGTATGTCCTTCGGCGTGTCCGCAAGGGCCATGACCGCAAGGGGCTTCGCCGCGCCGTAGGCCAAGCCGTAGCATACCGCCACATTCAGCGCGAACCGCCACACCTGTCCCCAGGACCATTCCCGCCGGCGGAAGGTAAAGTATTTATTCAGAAAAAAGCTGACGATGCCGCCTACAATGTAATTTGCCGCTGAGGATACCAGGTAGGAACAGCCTGCCAGATTATACAGCAGGAACATCGTCCCGCAGCCCGCCAGTGTATTCACTATCCCCGCCAGCAGGAAACGCGGCATGGTTCCGTCAATCAGTTTTCGTTTCATCCGCGCTCTCCCCTCCGGACTCCGCCAGCACATAGATCGGCCGGCGTTTGACCTCCAGATACGTTTTCGCCAGATACTGCCCTAAAATCCCTGTGCAGAAAAGCTGCATCCCGCCTACGAACATCACCATGCACGCCAAGGACGGCCAGCCGCTTACCGGGTCCCCAAACAGCAGCGTCTTTACCACAATGTACGCCACCATCAGAAGCGACAGCACGCACAGCGTCACCCCCAGCATGGACGCTAAGGCCAGAGGCGCGGTGGAAAAGCCGATAATGCCCTGAATCGAGTACAGCAGCAAAGACCAGAAGGACCATTTCGTCTCTCCTGCCGCCCGCTCCACATTCTCATAGGGCAGCCATTTTGTCCGGAAGCCCACCCAGCTGAAAATACCCTTTGAAAACCGGTTGTACTCGCCTAATGATAAGATTGCCTCCACCATCCGGCGGGTCATCATCCGGAAATCGCAGGCGCCGTCGACGATCTCTGTGTCGGAAATCCGGTTGATCAGGCCATAGAACCGCCGGGCAAAAAAGCTTCGTATGGGCGGCTCTCCCGCACGGCTTACCCGACGCGCCGCCGCACAGTCCCATTGCCCCTCCTGCAAGGCCGCGTACATCTCCCCCAGCATCGACGGCGGGTGCTGCAAATCCGCGTCCATCAGTACCACGTAATCTCCGCGGCAGTGCTGGAGTCCGGCGTACATAGCCGCTTCCTTGCCGAAATTCCGGGAGAAAGACAGATAGCGCACGCCCTCCCCCGAGGCCTTCCGCAGGATTTCCAGCGTGCCGTCCTTCGAGCCGTCGTCTACAAACACCAGCTCAAATTTACAGCCCCATGCCGCCGACAGCTCCGCTTCCGTCTTCCGGATCTCCTCCAGAAACAGCGGCAGAACGGCTTCCTCGTTGCAGCAGGGCACTATGATGGATACCAGCATTTTTTTACCTCCCGGCGCTTATCCCGACAGCTTTACCACCGCCGTCCCGCCTATCATCGCCACGCTTCCCGACGCTGGAAATTCCGGCATCGCACGCACTTCCTCCATGGCGCTGTAATCCGTCTCCTGATCCCAGTTCAGCGGGCAGTTCAGATAGTCTGTCAGATAGCGGCCCAGATTGTACGTCGCCGACCGCTGATGGAATAAGCCCGTCCAGCCTGAAATATCCCTGAATGTTTCGCTTTCCTGATCCAAATACCTGTTTTCGTCCAGACGGCCCGCAAAAGCTACCGGCGTTACTCCCGGTTCGTAGCCCTCCAAGCCCTCTATCCGTCCGATTACCTGGGAAGCCAGCACCAAAGTCGAATTCTTTTCCAGCTCCTTCTTCATATACGCCTGATTTGCAAAGACGATGTGCTGCCATACGATCAGACATAACAGCACCGCCGTCAAACGCCGCAAAGTCCGTCCGGAACGCCGCCTCGCCTCCGGTTCCGCCGCCAGTATGGGAAGCAGATATACCAGCTCGCCAGGAAAGGTCATCAGATAATGCGCGCCGCCGGGTACCAGCACAAATGCCGAGAAAAACGCTGTAGGCAGCAAACAGGCCAGTCCCGTCAGCAGAACGCGGTTCCCCAGCGGCAGGGCTTTGTCCCGCAAAAGGCTGAACAGGCGATATAACAGCAGGCACAGCAGAATCCCGTTCACGCCCCGCAGCAGCCAGTCCAGAGACGTTCTTTCCGGGAAGAGGAATTGCAGATAACGCCGGTTTGCGGTCCAGAGGGAACCAGGCAAGGCTCCTAATACCCCCGCTTCCTCCGTCCGGCGTTTGGCGATGTCCAGCAAGCCGCACAGCAGAGTCCAGAAGGCGTAGTAGCTCACAAAGCCCGCCGCCAGCAGACCCAGATACCGGAAGCCCCGCCGGACCGCCAGCGCAGGCCGTTCACCCTCTGCCAGCTTCTTCATCACCGACAGCAGACACAGGGAGGCCGCCGTGGTGAAATACGCCTGATATACCCCCAGCGACGCCGCCAGCATCAAAATTCCCAGCCCGTTCCGACGCCAGCCGCCCCTCTGGAACTGCCGCGCCGACCATACCGCCAGAAACAGCGCGAAGGCATACTCGTCCAGGCAGTACAGATAGGTGGCGCCCGTCAGCGTCATTGCGTGATTGGCGCAGAATACCGCCGACACGCCAGCCAGCCCCGGTAATGTTTGTATCCCGAACAGCTCCGCCGTCTCCCAGGCCGCCAGCGTCATCCAGAACACAAACAGCAGGCCCGTCAGCCAGGGAGACGCACAGCCGCCCTTCATCAATTCCAGCACCGGTATCAGAAAACGGCCCGCGCTGAAATAAAAGCGCCAGTCTCCGTCGGGAAAGCCCCAGGACGCATAGCTGAAAAACGACACGGAATCATGGGAGTAAAATTCGTTGGCAAACAAAAAGCCGTGTGCCGCCCATCCCACCGCCAGCACCGCCAGCAGCACCGTCAGAAACCGCCGCCGCTCTCCTGCTCTTCCCATCCGCTTGTCCCCCGTTTTTCCAAATTCCACTTCAGACTAGCACATTTTTTCCCGGTTTTCAATCCTTTCAGAAAAATTTCCCTTGACATTCAAGAAAAAACCGGTATAATAATATGGTCCGTTGATTTGCGGACATATCCTTGCTCTCATTTTTTCGTGAGGGCCATCTGTCCAAAAGGAGGTGCAAACATGGCAAAGGTTACTGCCAATTACGAGGTCGTGTATATCATCGACCCTGCACAGGGTGAGGAGGGCATTGCCGCAACTGTGGCGAAGTTCCAGGCCCTGGCAGAACAGCATGGCTCCGCCGTAGAGGTGGAGGAGTGGGGCGCCCGCCGTCTCGCTTATCCCATCCAGTATAAGAACGACGGTTACTACGTCCTGATGAGCTTCACCAGCGACCCCGCGTTCCCCAAGGAGCTGGACCGCGTGCTGGGCATTACGGACGGCATTATGCGTTCCCTCATCGTCTGCAAAGGCGAATAAGGAGGTTCCGGTTATGCTGAACAAAATTTTTATCATGGGACGCCTGACCCGTGATCCCGAGCTGCGCCGTACTCAAAGCGGTATCGCCGTCACTTCCTTCTCCCTGGCTGTGGACCGGGATTACAAGACCCAGGCCGGAGAGCGGGAAACTGATTTTATCGATGTGGTGGCCTGGAGAAGCACTGCGGAATTTGTCAGCAAATATTTTACCAAGGGCCGTATGGCTGTGGTGGAAGGCCGCCTGCAAATCCGGGATTGGACCGATAAGGACGGCAATAAGCGCCGGAGTGCAGAGGTGGTCGCCGACAGCGTGTATTTCGGCGACTCCAAACGGGACAGCACGGGCTCCGGCGGAGATTACCGTCGTACAGAAGACTTCGGCGCTCCCCCTCCCGCGTCCTACGACAGGTTCGGCAGCGGTCGGGACAGCGCGCCCTCCGGCGGACGTTCCGATGATTATCAGGAAATGACCGAGGAGGACGGCGAACTGCCCTTCTGATTCCCAGGCCCTTTGCGTCCCAGGACGTTACCTACTTTTTTCTGTTTTTTATAAGGAGGAGCCTTATGGCTTTTGATCGTGAATCCAGACCCGCTCGCCCCGGTCGGGGTAAGCGCCGGAAGGTATGCCAGTTCTGCGCTGAAAAGTGCGAGCATATCGATTACAAGGACGCTGCTAAGCTGCGCCGCTTTATCTCTGAACGCGCAAAAATCCTGCCCCGCAGAACAACCGGTACCTGCGCTATGCATCAGCGTCAGCTTACCGAGGCCATCAAGCGGGCCCGGCAGATCGCACTTCTGCCCTACGTCACCGATTGATTCTTTGCTGTTTACGGCCCGTCTCTTTTCCCGGGGCGGGCCTCTTCCCTTTCTAAATCTTTTTTCTATTTCATTAAGAAAACTCTTGATTTTTTCTCCCGCATCCGTTATAATAGGTTCCAGTCCTTTGATTTGCAGGGTTAGTACATCGGTAGTACCCGTGCTTCCCAAGCATGTGAGGCGGGTTCGACTCCCGTACCCTGCTCCAGGTTGTATCGATAAAAATGCAGCCTGAAATCCTTCACTTCGGTGGGGGATTTCTTTTTGTTGATTTGCTTTTTTTAGAGAATCCATTATAAAATATCAGAACCTGTATTCACAATAGAGAGAGATAACCCCGCTGTATACAGGGCAACATATCTATTGCAAACAAGCATATGCGCGATATCTGTCTATTCATTTTAAACGGGCTCTTAGGAAACAGTGAAACGCACAAAAGCCCCGGATTCAGGAAATCGAGATCTTTTTTTTCGTGTACTTGCTTTCTCTGACAGAATGCGCTATAATTAAAAATATTAGTGATAGAGGTCGGAATGAATTACAAGATTCACGGAAGATTTAACGCGGCGGTGCGGGACCAGTGAAGATTCTGCGGCAGCTGCCCGAACTGCCCTCGAAAGTGGTTCAATGTTCCGCTGCCGGATAAAACCCATCTGATGGAATCTGGTATGAAATCAACAGAAATCGCATTGCCTGAAGGCTGAAACAATTCAAAGAAACGGCCCCGGAAAAGACTGCCGTTCTTGACTGGTACGACGTTGCTGCAATCTATATGGCCCACAGCTTTCCGGAACCGGGCTTCGCCGTGGGCGTGAAAATTGTCGGCGGACCCTATCTGGTCATGAAAAGCCGGAATGGAAGGAAACGCGTTCTTGATTTTACCGGATGCCCGGATTTTTATGATTATGATCTGCATGATCTGGACAGACTGTATGAGGGTTATTTGGGTGATGAATTGCGGGTCTTTGTTTATACGCCGTCAGAAGACAATTTCTTTCTTATGATGAGAAACCTGAGAAGCTAATGCCCGATTACAGAGGGGTTCTTCCTGGTGTTCTCAGGCCTATACAGACGCGCTTCTGGAGCATACAATAAAGATTATCTTCCGCCAAGAGACTTCCCATGTGGAGACCCGGGACGGCATACCCTTTATCTGGGACGACAACGGGAAAGAAAATACTGCTTGGGCGGCGTTATGGATAAGGTGTCGGTAAACTGGGGATTCCCCGGATGTCGATTATAGAAATTTATTTTTTACAGGAGGATCTCATTATGCCAGGACGGAAACCAGCAGGTGAACGAATCGCACTCATTGACGAAAAGATAGCAAAGAAAAAGGCTGAACTGAAACGTCTGGAAGCGCAGAAGGAAGAGCTGCTTCACCCGGTTACTATGCGGGCAGTCCTTACGAAAGCAAAGCAGGCAGGACTTTCCCCGAAGGAAGTTGCAGAAAAGCTGGGAATTGAAATCTAAAACAGCACACAAGGAGATGGAGAATGTATTTTCCCATCTCCTTGTGTCTGTATATGAAGCCAAAATTTCCAGGTGTGAAAAAGAGAAACAGACCAATAACAAAGAAGAATCCAACTGTTCACATGGTCATTACTGCATGGCTGATGAAAAGTTTTCAGGCGGAACGAAACGTAAAAGGAAACAGCTTGCCATCAACACGCTGGTCTTTGAAGTTCACGCAGAAGTCTTCGACGAACGCTGTATGTGTATTTCATGGTGCAGCCGTCGGGGTCGGTACAGGAAATCAGGTTGCCGCTGCCATCGTAAGTATAGGCGGCAACATCACCCAAAGCATCTGTCTGTTAGGTCGTCAGGCTTCATCCATCTCCGCCCGAATTTTGCACCTCCGGCACAGCCAAAAGGCCGACAACGCCAGTAAAAGGACAGTCCAGCTGACAGGATAGGACGCATAGACCCAAGCTGCGCCGACCACGCTGGTATCCAGGAAATGGACCCACAGCAAACGCAGTACGCAGCAGGCCAGCAGGTTGACGGCCACTGGCGCCACGGGTGAACCACAGCCCCGGATAGCTCCCACCAGCACGTCACCTATGCCGAAAATCACATAGAAGGGCACCACTGTCCAGACCCGTTCCGCGCCGGCCTGAATCACTGCCGGGTCGCTGTTATAGATGCTCACCAAAGGCCGGGCAAAGGCAGAAACCACGGCGCTCTGGAGGATGCCCAGCACCAAAGTACACAGAAGGCAGAGCCGAACTGTCTGGAAAATCCGCTGATGCTGTCTGGCCCCTAGATTCTGGCTGGTGAAGGTCTGGCAGGCATGGTGGAAGGCGTTCATGGAAATATAGAGGAAATTCTCAATGCTGGCTCCGGCGCTGTAACCCGCTACCACAATGCTGTCATAGGAGTTGATAGCCCCTTGCAGAGCCACGTTGGACAGACTGAACAGACAGCTTTGGATTCCGGCGGGGATACCCACTCGAGCCATTGCTTTCAGACTCCAGGCGTCCAGTTTCAAACGGCGGAAAGAGAAGTGCAGTTCCCCTTTGGACAGAGACAGACAGGCCAGAATCAATCCCGCACTGACGCCCTGACTGATAACGGTCGCCAGAGCCACCCCCGCTACGCCCATCCGCAAAACAATGACAAAGAACAGGTTCAGAGCCACGTTCAAAACCCCGCTGACAGACAGAAACGCCAAAGGCCGGCGGGTGTCCCCCTCTGCCCGGAGAGCCGCCGCGCCGTAATTGTAGACCATCATAAAAGGCGTACCGATAAAATAGATACGGATGTACACCAAAGCCAATGGCCGCACGTCAGCCGGAGCCGCAATCAGGTCCAGCATCCAGTTTGAAGCCAGGATTCCTCCCAGGCCCAGCAGCGTTCCTCCGACTATACCCACCAGCAGAGCAGTATGGAGGGCTTTGGAAATCTCCCCGTCACGGCCAGTCTCGCCTAAATACCGGGCGACGACAACGTTAACCCCTACGGAAATCCCCACCAGCAGATTGATGACCAGATTGATGATGCAGGCGGTACTGCCCACGGCGGCTAAGCTGGCATGACCCGCCCAACGGCCTACCACGATGATATCCGCCGTATTGAACAGCAATTGCAGGAGATTGGAGGCCATCAAAGGCAGGCTGAACAGCAGGATTTTCCCCAGCAGCGGACCATGGGTCATATCCATAGCGCCGGAGTTCTTCACGGCTGACGGCTTTCCGCTTCTTCCAGGGTGGAAAAACCGTATTGCTGAACTGTATTTCGCAGAATTTGTTCGCATAGATTCACACGCTCCTTCTTGCTCTTATCAACGAAAGCGGCATACAGTCTAAGACTTTCTACGGAATATGTCAAGAGTTCGCCTCGAAGATAGGTCTCGAAGGAAGTAATGCCGGGACCATCGTTTTCTTTGCGGATGGGTCTTCCATGGCCGGTCAGCCGGGGATACTGTTCCGCCAGTTCTTCCTGCCAGAGGACATGAGCGGCGCAAATCAGGTCCGAAAGATACAGCTTTTCCGGACTGAGAACCGGAAGCATATCCTTGAAGGCTTCATAGCGTGTCTCCCATTCACTGGACAGCGCGTCGTAAAGCTCCTGAACCCGCGGACCGAATGCCAGATAATCCGGACGGTTCAGCCAGAGACAGAAACCGGGGCCCCAATCATGATCCCGAGAAAAGGCGTCGTCAAAGCCGAAGCACTCCGAACCCTCTCCCGCAAGGCCTGCCGCCATACGGGGAAACAATTCCGGAAACTGTGCTTCCAGCGCGGGACGGCCAGACTGTTCATAGCAAAGGCGGCTCAGCTCCAATCCCTTCACGAAGCCGCTCCCTCCAAACGGCGCAGGGCATCCCGGACGGCCTGGGTTCGCTCATGGTCTGCGCCGAAGAGTGCCGTCAGGACCCGTTCCGCCTCTGTAAGACAATGCCGGGCCTCCGCGTTCCTGCCCATGGACTGACAGGCCCAGGACATATTCTGGAAGGTCACAGCATATTCCACATTCTCCCCGAACCAACGCTTTGTGTACGCCGCCGCTTTCTGATAAGTCTCTATCGCCCGCTCATAATCTCCCGCGCCGTACAGAAACCCCGCCAGACTGTTCAGGGCCGCGGCATAATGAGGGTCTTCTCCGCCGCCGCAGTCCTCAAACGCCGCCAGAGCCAGTTCCAGATACCGCTGTGCCTCCTCCTGCTGTCCCATCTGGTGGTAAAGGGCGGTCAGATTGTGGTACGTCACCGCTGCCTCATGGAGATGGCCCGGTATCCGGCGGAGCTTCGTTAGGGCCTGCTCTAAATAGACGGCGGCTTCTTCCAACCGGCCCAATTCCTGATAAGCCAGCGAGATATTATTCAGAACGCTGATAAACGCATAGCTGTCCTCCGCGCCCTGGTCCCGGTAGATGTCAATGGCCTGCTGGAACAGCTCCGCCGCCTCCTTCGGACTGCCCATCAGACGATAGGTCCCGGCCATGTTGTTCAGCAGCGTGGCGTATTCTGCGCAATCCATTCCCAGACGGCGGATAATCTCTTCCCCCGCCAACTGAAAGGCCGTCAGGGACTCCGTGTAACGGCTGGTTCCGCGGTAGAAGGACCCCAGCTCATTGTGAACGGCTACCAGTCCGGCGGCGTTTCCTGCGGTCTGGAATTCCTCACGGCTCTTCAGCAAAAACATTTCCGTCCGCTCCAAACCCTGTCTGTAAACGCTGTCCAATTCCTGATAAAAACCTCTTGCGTCCCATTCCATGTCCATACCCCTTTTCCGTTTTTCCTCTATGGTAGCAAGAGGGTATGCCGTTGTCTTTGCCCTGCTTCGCAAATCCTTTGCCGTTTTTCGGTTTCCCGGCAAAAGACAGGAGACGGCAAAAAATCATAATTTGCCCCCAACCCTGCTGCTTTTTCCTCCTTTCCCTGTCAAGCAAAAACGCTGCCCTTTTTACAGCCGGACGGCGTTTTGTATTTGTCTGCGGACTGTACATATCTGCATCCCTCTCAGTCCAATAAAGACAGCAGACAGAGGAAAAAGCTCTGCCTGCTGTCAGGATTGTGTGAGTAAATTTGTCCGGAATGATGTGCCGTCAGAACGCGTCAGGATTTTATGGAGGCATTTCTTCTTCGCTATGGCTTAGTTCTTCGGGGTGAATACGCCTTCCCGGAGGTACTTCTGGAGCTGTTCGTGAGTCATGTGGCCAATATCCAGATAGTCCAGGGTGTACTTGCTGCCGGCGGCCAGGTCGCGCTTGAGCATGGTGCTGGCCAGCAGAATCATGGCGTCGATCACGGGAGTTTCCACGCCGTACTTCTTGCCAAGCTGGCTCATGAGATAGCAGCCCACGGGCACATCCTCGGTGATGTAACGGTTCTCCAGGTCGAAGGGGCCGTCGCCGTAGAAATTCTCATAGCGTTCGGTGAAGGGCACGGCAAAGTCAGGACCCATGTACTCCTTGCCATACATGGTGGTACGGGAGAAGAAGTCGTCATAGTTGACTGTGCAGAGGCCCACTTCCATAGCCTTGGCGAGTTCCTTCTCTTCCTCCCAGAACCGGGCCTGAACTTCCGCAATGGCCGGGCAGAGAGCGAAGCCGTAGAGGGAGTAATTCTTCTTTTCCTGACCCAAAACAGTATCAAAGTTCTGCATCACAGCCGCGCCCAGAACAGCGCCGGGAACATGGATAACAGGGTTGACATTGGAGAGGTTGATATCCAGAACGGTATTGCCCCGGACAAAGCCGTGATGGAATTCCTCGCCCTTTTTGGAAACCGTGACTTCACCCTCTGCGTCCATAATGGCCCCAAAAGCGGGAATATACCATGCGGAAGCCAGGAAAGCGTCCGTGTCAGTATCGGGCAGAGCACAGCCGCGAATGGTGGTGATACGGTCCTCAACCTTGCATTCGTTGGTGACTACGCCGCCGCGACGGACAATGCGGATGCCGTAGGGAGCGGTGTACCATGCGCCGACGATGACCTTCTTGGTGCAGTTCATTTCCCGCATGAGCTTGCGGAAAACGAAGGTGCCGCAGTTGTCGGGCAGGATGTGAATGACCTGACCATCTTCCAGCAGGGGAATCAGTTCACGGAAAATATCCTCGTGGGCAATGGCGACGGCGGCTACAATGATGATGCCCGCGCCTTTGACAGCCTTGGCCATGTCGTCAGTAGCCAGAGCGATTTTCACGGTACCCTTGCGCTGATAGCCGAAGAAGCTGAACTGCGCGCCGCTGAGGGTGATACCGGTCTTTTCAATGTTGGTAAAATTGACCTTTGCAAAACGGGGCTGGTCCCAGAGACGGACTTCCTTGCCCTCCAGCGCACAGTCAGCGGCCATGGTTTTGCCTACCGCGCCCGCACCCAGAATGGCGATCGGCATATCCTTCAAGTAGCTCATGTCCATAGTAATGTCCTCCTTGTTATGATATCAATTGGTTTTGCAGTTCCTTGATCTGCTGTCTGAGGCTATTGTAGCTTCCTGCCGGAACCTTCGCTTTGCGGAAACTGTCTTGTTTTTTGCAGTCTTTCAGATGGTAAAAATCATTGCTTTCTGGTTTTTACAGGAAAGCAGCTGTCAAAAGAAACAGGGCAGAAACTGCAAAAAACATACGAAGGAAAGCAAATTCTTCAGGGGAGTGGTCCGGTACAATGGAGATGAAAGCAAAGCCTCCCAGCATTCAAACAACTTTCTAATTTACAAGGGGGAACTTACAAAATGGCAAAGAGAATCGAAATCATGGACGGCAATCAGGCAGCGGCATACATCTCCTACGCCTTCACCGAGGTGGCGGGCATTTTCCCCATCACGCCGTCCTCTCCCATGGCGGAGCACGTGGACGAGTGGGCCGCGAATGGAAAAAAGAATCTGTTCGGCCAGCCTGTGGAAGTCGTGGAAATGCAGTCCGAGGGCGGCGCGGCCGGTACGGTCCATGGCGCTCTCCAGTCCGGCGCGCTGACTACCACCTACACCGCTTCCCAGGGCCTGCTCCTGATGATTCCCAATATGTATAAAATCGCGGGCGAAATGCTTCCCGGCGTGTTCCACGTCTCCGCCCGGACCCTCTCCGCTCACGCCCTGTCCATCTTCGGCGACCACTCTGACGTGATGGGCGTGCGGTCCACCGGCTTCTCTCTGCTGGCGTCCTCTTCTCCGCAGGAAGTCATGGACCTGGGCGCGGTGGCTCACCTGGCTGCAATCCATTGCCGGATGCCCTTCCTGCACTTCTTTGACGGCTTCCGGACCTCCCACGAGATTCAGAAAATTGACGCGCTGGATTACGAAGACCTGCGCCCCCTGGTGGACATGGACGCCCTGAAAGCCTTCCGCCAGAACTCTCTGAACCCCGAGCATCCCGCAACAAGAGGCACCACCGTCAACCCGGATATCTTCTTCCAGTGCCGGGAAGCCTGCAACCAGAAGATTGCCTCCATTCCCGAAGCGGTTGAGCAGTATATGCAGGAAATCAACAAGCTCACAGGCCGGAACTACCAGCTCTTTGACTACTACGGCGCGCTTGATGCAGAACGGGTCATCATCCTCATGGGTTCCGCCGCTGAGACTGCCAAGGAAACCGTGGACTATCTGACCGCAAAGGGTGAAAAAGTCGGTCTGGTGAACGTCCACCTCTACCGTCCCTTCTCCGCGGACCACTTCCTGAACGCGATTCCCAAGACCTGCAAGCGCCTTGCCGTTCTGGACCGTACCAAGGAACCTGGTTCCATGGGCGAGCCGCTGTATCAGGACGTTTGCACCATCTACAAGCAGCGGGGCATTCCTATGGAGATCGTCGGCGGACGTTACGGCCTCAGCTCCAAGGATACCACGCCCGGTCAGATTCTGGCGGTCTACGAAAACCTCAAGGCTGAAACCCCCAAGAACGATTTCACCATCGGCATCGTGGACGACGTAACCTTTACCTCCCTGCCCGTTACCCAGGAAATCAACACGACTCCCGCCGGACAGACGGACGTGGAAATCTGGGGCATGGGTTCTGACGGTACCGTGGGCGCGAACAAGAACTCCATCAAGATCATCGGCCACGCCACGGACCTTTACTGCCAGGCGTACTTCGTCTACGACTCCAAGAAGTCCGGCGGCCTGACACAAAGCCATCTGCGGTTCGGTCATTCTCCCATCCGGTCTCCCTATCTGGTTTCCGCCGCGGATTTCGTTGCCTGCCATACGCCCTCTTACGTCCATAAGTACGACATGGCAAAGAATCTGAAAGAGGGCGGCACCTTCCTGCTGAACTGCGGCTGGGATCTGGACGGTCTGGAAAAGAATCTGCCCGCCTCCATGAAGCGCACTCTGGCCCGGAAGCACGCCAAATTCTATACCATTGACGCAATCTCCATTGCCCGGAAGCTGGGTCTCGGCTCCCGTACCAACACCATTTTGCAGGCCGCATTCTTTACCCTGACTGGCGTGATTCCCATTGACCAGGCCGTGACGGAAATGAAAGACGCCATCTATAAGACCTACTACAAGAAAAAGGGCCAGGAAGTCGTGGACATGAACAATGCTTCCATTGACCACGGCATTAACGAGCTGGTAGAGGTTCAGATCCCCGACGCTTGGCTGAATGCGCAGGGTACTCCCGTGGAAAACCACAACCCCGCCTTTATCCAGGATGTTGTAGAGGTCATGAACCGTCAGGAGGGCGACGTGCTTCCTGTGTCCACCATGGTCAAGTATGGCCTGGAAGACGGCACCTGGCCCGCCGGAACCACGAAATTCGAGAAGCGCGGCGCGGCAGTGGAAGTGCCTGTCTGGAACGCGGCGAAGTGCATTCAGTGCAATCAGTGCGCCCTGGTCTGCCCTCATGCCGCCATTCGTCCCATCCTGCTGGACGAGAGCGAGGAAGCAAAGAAGCCTGCCGGATTTGAGACGGTTCCCGCCAAGGGCCTGAAGCAGTACACCTACCGTATGCAGGTTTCCCCCTACGACTGCACCGGCTGCGGGAGCTGTGTCAACGTCTGTCTCGCCAAGGACTGCGCCCTGGAGATGAAGCCTCTGGACAGCCAGCTCAAGGAAGCCCCCAACTGGACCTTTGCCGTGGAGGAAGTCGAAATCAAGAAGGACGCCGTCAGTGCAAAGAACGTGAAAGCCTCCCAGTTTGCAAAGCCCTACTTCGAGTTCTCCGGGGCCTGCGCGGGCTGCGGCGAAACTCCGTACATCAAGCTGGTTACGCAGCTCTTCGGCGACCGGATGTACATCACCAACGCCTCCGGCTGTTCCTCTGCTTACGGCGGTTCCACCCCCTCTTCTCCCTACTGCACCGACAAAAAGGGCTTCGGTCCCGCCTGGGCTATGAGCTTGTTCGAGGACAATGCCGAGTACGCTTACGGCTATCTGCTGGGACAGGAGGCCGTCAAACGCCAGCTGGCCGCCCATGTGGAAGCCCTGGCCGAGGCGGGTGTGGCTCCCGACGTCTGCCGCGCCTACCTGGAGAACGCCAATAACGCGGAGACTTCCCGGGAAGCCAGCGACGCCCTCCTTGCCGCTCTGGAAAACAACGGCAGTGATGACGCGGAATTCATCCGGCAGAACAAGGAATTCCTGACCAAGAAATCCGTCTGGGCTTTCGGCGGCGACGGCTGGGCCTACGATATCGGCTACGGCGGGCTGGACCACGTGTTGGCTTCCGGCAAGGACATCAACGTCCTGGTTCTGGATACCGAGGTCTATTCCAACACCGGCGGACAGTCCTCCAAGTCCACAGCGGCGGCGGCGATTGCTAAGTTCGCGGCGGGCGGTAAGGAGACCAAGAAAAAGGATCTGGGACTGATGGCCATGAGTTACGGTTATGTCTACGTTGCGCAGGTAGCCATGGGCGCGGACCCGGCTCAGACCTTGAAGGCCATTCGGGAAGCGGAAGCCTATCCCGGCCCGTCCCTGGTGATCTGCTACAGCCCCTGCATTGAACACGGTATGAAATGCGGCATGGGCTTGAGTCAGGCGGAGGAAAAGAAGGCAGTCGAGTGCGGCTACTGGCATCTGTACCGCTACAACCCCGCCCTGAAAGCCGAGGGCAAGAATCCGTTCACTTTGGACTCCAAGGAACCCACCGGCGATTTCCAGAAGTTCCTGCTGGGTCAGAACCGTTACGCATCCCTGAAACTCAGCTTCCCCGGCAAGGCTGACGAGCTTTACGCCAAGGCTGCCCGCGATGCGAAAGAACGGCTGGAAAGCTACAAGAACCTGGCGAAATAACAAAAAATCTACAGCCCGGCGGGTGGTCTGTCTGTCCGCCGGGCACAATTAATCTGCATATTCGTTCTCACATGGACAGTCCCGACCTGTGTAAGGACTGTTGGGATTCGTTGATTCTGACAACTGCTGAAAAATGTCATCCCCAGCTTGATCTTGTTATGACGGCTCCGGAGAACCAGTCCTTTGCCGTCAAGGGTTCCTCGTCCCCCCTGCCGCTGATTAACTTATGTTCAATTTTTTGCCCGCTTTTTGGGGGGCTTCTTTTTTTGCGCCAATTGCTTTGTTTCAACCTTTGCGCTTCTCTCCCATGACAGCGCTTTTTTGTGAGACGGGCGTGGTATACTGTCGAATTGCTATTGAGAATTATAAAGTCCTATGTTATAATGCAAAGATATATGGAGCGCTATATTCATGTAACGGGCGAATCAGTTTGAGGCTGTTTGCACTGTGCCGTAAAAATGGCGCGAACGGGCATGATGAAAATCCTGAAAGGCCTGAAAACAAAGGAGTTGCAGAAAGTTATGAAATTAGGCATTGTAGGACTGCCGAACGTAGGAAAATCCACATTATTCAACGCGATAACAAACGCGGGAGCAGAGAGCGCAAACTATCCCTTCTGCACGATAGAGCCGAAAGCGGGGATGGTGGCGGTCCCTGACGAGCGTCTGGACCGATTGGCGGAGATATACGAGCCGGATAAGAAGACGCCTGCGGTTATAGAGTTTGTAGATATCGCCGGGCTGGTAAAGGGCGCGAGCCAGGGCGCGGGATTAGGGAACAAATTTCTTGCGAACATCCGGGAGAGCGACGCGATCGTGCACGTAGTCCGCTGCTTTGACGATGAGAACATTATGCACGTAGTAGAGGACGCCAGCACGAACGTCCCTGTAGACCCGTTGGGAGACATAGAGACGATAGACCTGGAGCTGATGATGGCGGACCTGGAGATGGTGAACCGCCGAGTAGAGAAAGCGGTAAAGGCGGCGAAGGGAGACAAGAAATACCTGCACGAGGCGGAGGTTTTCAAGTCGCTCGCGGAGCATCTGAACGGAGGAAAATCAGCCCGGACGTTTGAAGCAGAAAAAGAGGACCTTGCGCTGATCATGACCTGCGATCTGCTGAGTCTGAAGCCAGTGATATACGCGGCGAACACGGATGAAGAAGGCTTTGCGAATCTGGAAGGAAACGCCCATTATCAGAAGGTCTGCGAGGTAGCGAAGGCGGAAGGAGCGCAGGTATTGCCGATATGCGCGAAGCTGGAGGAAGAGATCGCGGGCTTGGAAGGCGACGAGAAGCAGATGTTTCTGGAAGAGCTGGGGGTAAAGGAATCGGGACTGGACCGTCTGATCAAGTGCTCATATGACCTGCTGGGCCTGATATCGTTTCTGACGTACGGGAAAGACGAATGCCGCGCGTGGACGATTCGGAAGGGAACGAAGGCTCCCCAGGCAGCAGGAAAGATACACACGGATATTGAACGAGGCTTCATCCGTGCGGAGGTACTGGCGTATACGGACATGGAGAAATGCGGCAGTGTAGCGGCGGCAAAGGAAAAGGGACTGCTGCGGAGTGAAGGCAAGGAATATATCGTCCAGGACGGCGACATGATTTACTTCCGGTTCAACGTATAAAGAAATAACAGGCAAGGAACGGCTGACGGCTAGCAGGTGCAGCGTCTGAAGAAGGCAGGCAGCAATGTCTGTCTTCTTTCTGCGTATATAGGGGGGACGGAGGCAGGCGTCAAAACTCCTCCCGCCTTGCCGGAAGGAAATGAGAAGCTATAATGAGTCTGATGAAGCGTCGTATGCTTTCAGATAGTACGTGGGATTTCATATAATCGAAGTTTATTGGGGGGAATAAAATATGAAGCGAGGGGATGCCAGATTAAGACATCCCCCCGCGTATTTTTAGAACTCCAGATTTTTCCCCTCGCTGTCAAACAGATGGCAGACATTGCCGCTGAAGGTCAGGTTCAGCTTGTCTCCGGCGCGGAAAGAGTCGATATGCTCTCCCTCAGCGTTCATGGTGGGGACAATGACCACCACGTCCTTGCCTTCGGCGTTGGCGTGGAAATGGACTTCGCTGCCCATCATTTCACTGACCTCCACAGCAGCGGTAAGGGTGTTTCCCGACTGCTTGGCAAGCACCATATGGCTGGGCCGGACGCCGAGGGTAATGCTCTGAGAATTGACGTTCTTTGCTGCCAGAGCCTTCTGCTTTTCGGCTGAGAGTTCTACGATGCAGCTGCCGCCGACACTGACGGAGTACTTGCTGCCATTTCGGACGAGCTTGGCATTAAAGAAGTTCATCTGGGGCATTCCGATAAACCCGGCCACAAAGATATTGGCGGGATGGTCAAAAACTTCCTGGGGCGTGCCGATCTGCTGGATGAAGCCGT
>CAJTMG010000005.1:0-11029 GCA_910577405.1 uncultured Oscillibacter sp.
GTGTTGCTGATATTTGCTTTTTCTGCAAATAGAGTTTGGGTTGCACCTGGACATAGACAGGTCACTGTAACCCCGCTTCCTTTCAATTCTTGATACAGCCCGTTAGAAAAAGATAAGACATAGGCTTTTGTGGCGGCATATACCACATCATTAGGGCATGGCATATAGGAACCAGTAGACCCAATATTCAGAATACGCCCATATCCGCGTTCTATCATCCCAGGTAAAAATAATTTCGTTAAGGCAGTCAATGCCTTGATATGGACTTGTATCATATCAAGTTCTTTTGAGAGACTGGTATTTGCAAAACATCCCGCTTCATTGAAGCCAGCGTTGTTTATAAGAATATCAACAGATAGGCCAGAGCTACTGATTTTTTCCATAATCATATCTGCCGCATTGACTTCTGTTAAATCACAGGAAATATATTCAACGGAAACCTGATAGCGTGATTGCAGGTCTATTTGCTGCTGTTGGAGTTTTTCCCTGTTTCTTGACACAAGGACTATGTTGTCCCCCATACTTGCAAATTTTTCGGCAAATGCTTTTCCAATTCCACTGGTTGTTCCAGTAACTAAAACTGTATCCATTTTTAACTTTCTCCCTTACTCTTGAACAAATTCCATTCTTCAAGATATGTTAAATCTTGGGTGGCTGGCTTTTGCAAGAGTTCTTCATAAAATGCCAGTTTCTTTTTTGTCAACGCTAACGCATTTTGTAAATTATCCATTTGACTATGGAGATCGTCAATGTATTCTTGCACCATAAGACGGCGTTGCGAAATCGTCCTTCCGCCCTGCGTTAATAGGAGAATATACTCACGGATGGAGCGAATGGGTACATTAGCCATGCGTAGGCACTGTACCATCTTTATCCACTCAATATCTGTGTCAGAGTATTGCCTATATCTTTGCTCTGTCCGGCCTATCGGTGGCAATAGTCGCTCCTTTTCATAGTAACGCAAAGTTGCAGTTGTAAGTCCGGTCATCTCCGCCGCTTCTTTTGCCGAATACATTTCAAATCCGCCTTTCATCTTTTAGGATAAACTATGAAGCGCACTTCAAAGCAAGATAAAATTATATCATACAGCAAAATTTTTTTGAACAGCTAACGTGCAAAATTATAGGACAGCCTAAACAGAAAAATCCCAGCACCATCATAGTGCCGGGATTGTCAGCAGCTCCACTAAGTTTTTATGGTCTTGTCTGTCTCAGTTTACTGGAGGTTCTCCCGAAAAATCCTTCCCTTGCCATATCCTTCATTGACAGACGGGACTTTTTCCCATATAATTAAAGTCGTGATTAAAGTAAGGGAGGGAACAGAGCATGAAGCAGTTCTACGGCATGAGCCAGCGTGGGAATCTGGACGAGGCGCTTCAGGGGCTTAGTCATCCGCAGCTCATCATGCTTTTATCCAACAAAGAGCAATTCGAGCGGCACGTGGCGGAGCTGGAGGAACGGTTCCCCGGCGTGCCCAGTATTGGCTGTATCGGTATGTGCTATCAGACCGGCATAGTGGAAAACGGAGTGGGCGTCATCGCTTTTTCCGACGGGGTCAGCGCCGCCGCCAATGTGCTGGAAAACGCCTCGACCATGCCAGTGAAGTACATACAGCGCATGGAGCAGGATTTGCAGGCGGTGGGCGGGTCCGACCGGGATACTGTGTGCATTGACTTCTGTTCCGGCAACGACGCCTGCGTGCTGACAACCATCTATACGGCCCTCCGTCAGCGGGGAATCTCCCTTGTGGGCGGTACCGGTGACCAAGGCTGCGTCTCCGCCAACGGCCGCATCTATCAGGACGCTGTGGCCTATGCCTTGGTTCACAATCAGAACGGCCGGGTGAAAACTTATAAGGAAAATATTTATCATCAGCTGGGGAATCACCGCTTTATTGCCGCCGCTACCGACCGGACAAATTATATCCTGGGTACCCTCAACGGCAAGTCCGCCAAACAGGTCTATAAGGATATCCTCCATGTGTCGGATCAGGAAATCCTCACTCGGACATTCAAGAATCCCTTCGGCAAAATCAACGGCGACGATACCTGCATTATCTCAATCAAGGACGTGCGGGGCAGTGCGCTGGCCTGTTTCCGGCAGGTGAATGACTCCGATATCCTGATCCTCCTGGAACTGGGGGATTATCGGGCCATTGTGCAGGATACCATCCGCCAGATCTGCACCGATTTCCCCCGCCGGTCCGCCGTCTTCTCCGTCAACTGCCTGTTCCGCTACAAACTCTTCTCTGAGCAGGGATATATGCAGAACTACCTCCGGGATATGTCCGCCCTGGGCAATCATGCAGGCTTCGTGGGCTACGGGGAACATTATAATAACCGGTTTGTCAACCAGTCCATGACCTGCGTGGTCTTTGAATAAAGGAGAGAGCGGATATGCTGTTTGGTAAAAAAAGACCCTACTCCCACCCTGTACAGGAGGAAGCAAAAAGCCTTTATCCGGTGCTCCACGTGGCGGGCAGCCTGAAGGATTATCAGCGGGAATTGGTCAAGAAGGAAGTCGCTTCTCTCTGGGAATTGAGTCAGGTGGGCGCGTCCTTCTCCGGCGTGCTGGAAGAGGGAGACCAGTTCCAGGAGAAATTGCAGGGACTGGGGGCAACCTTCTCCAGCATCAGTCTGGCCGCAGAGCAGTTCGGACAGGTCCGGGGCGAAATCGCTATGGCCGTGTCTGACGCCCGGAGCCAGATGGAAGCTTTGGGCCATACCTCTGTGCAGGTCCAGCAGTCCTATGAGTCCATGGCGGAAACCTTTGCTAATCTGGAAGCCGCAATCAAAGGCATTCAAATCACTATGGGCAAGATCGTCTCTATCGCCGACCAGACCAATATCCTGGCCATCAACGCCTCCATTGAAGCCGCCAGAGCCGGGGCGGAGGGCAGAGGCTTCTCCATCGTTGCCACACAGGTCAAGAAGCTGGCGGAGGAAATCAAAGAGCTGACAGGCGAGGTGGACAGCGGCGTCAACGATGTGCAGGACCGGGCCAATGAGCTGAGTCAAAGCATCGCGGAGTCCCAGCAGACCCTTGGGCAAGGTACCGGCATCGTTACCCAGGCGGAGGAGAGCTTCGGGAAAATTACCGCTGCTGCTGATGGCGCCGTTGACGTGCAGGACGGTATTACAGGGGTTATCGGCGAGTCCCAGATGGAATTGCAGACCCTTTGCCAGTTCTTCGATCAGATTAAACAGCAGTACCAGAAGGTAGTCACTCATATCCGTTCCGCCAGCCGCTTGGGTACCACCAAAAGCGCGATGTTTGAGGATATGGATAATATGATTTCCCAGCTCCCGCCTCTGATCAGGGATTTGGAGTCCGATTCCTGAAGACTCCGCTCCCCCTTCTCCGGCCGGACGCTCTGGTTTCTGAACCGCCTTTTTTACCCTTTCCGGACGCCCTTTGCATTCTATAAATACGTATGGAAACCGGCTTCTTATACGGATCGATTTGTGTTGATTTGAAAGGAGTTTTCTATAATGAAAGACCAAAACTGCGGCTATTGTATGAAAAATGAATTGCTGGACCCCTTCGGCATCTTTATCTGTGAACTGGACGCCAGTGTGGTGGTGCTGTTCAAGGAGCAGAGCCATCCCGGACGCTGCATCGTCGCCTTCAAGGACCACAAGAGCGAGCTGACGGAGCTGACCGATGACGAACGCAATGCCTTCTTCGCTGACGTCAGCCGTGTCGCTAAGGCCATCCATGCAATCTTCCATCCCAATAAGATCAATTACGGCGCGTTCGGTGATTCCAGCGGGCATATGCACTTCCATCTTGTCCCCAAATATAAGGATCAGTTCGAGTGGAACGGCGTATTTCAGATGAACCCGGAGAAAACCTTCCTGTCCGACGCGGAATATGCCGGTATCATCCAGAAAATCAAGGCCGAACTTGGTGTGTGAGCCGGTAAAACTCCGGAACGCAACGGCCTCAGTCTGACAACCCCTCGTTTTCCACCGCCCCTTCATAAACAATTCTATAAACAGACACGCAGCGCCTCCAGATGCTTCCGGAGGCGCTGCGCAGTCTTTTTTTGCGAAAGTTTAACGGATTTCCGTCTCGCTTTCTATGACTTTAGTTCGTCTCTTCCTTCTTCTTCAGCTTCGGCATACTCAGTACTGCCAAGCCAGTTCCGGAAGTCAGACACAATACCGCCCAGAGTCCAAAGTCGTCGCCTGTCTCGGGGACCATATCGCTCAAAGGCACTTCGTCCTCGGGAATATAGACGAACTCTTCCTCTTCGGGGTCCCAAACCTTGACATAAGTCTTGGGCACGTCTTCCTCAATCACCGTCACCTCTTCGGGGCTGTCGGGATCGTTGGGGTCCGGCAGTTCCGTCAGGGGCGTCGGAGGCGTCTCAACAGGCGTCTCAGGCCGCGGGGGAGGAGGAGGCGTCGGGTCGTCAGGATCGGGATCGGGATCTGGATCGGGGTCAGGATCGGGATCGGGCGTCGTGGGAGGCGGTGCATAGGTGTTGGTGATAGTGACTTCGGCAGTCTCTTTCGCCTTAACCTCCGCTGTAACGTTGTTGCCTTCCACAGTCCAGGTGTAACCGCTGATAGTCGCGTCAGCCTCTGTTACCGTGTAGCTGCCGGGAAGTAACCCAGACAGGGTATAGCTGCCAGCACCCTTGATGGTAACGGTCTCCTTGTAGCCGTCAGGACCGGTCACAGTAAAGGTGTAGTTCTTCTCCTGTGCTTCACTGCCGCCGCCGGATACCGTCTTCTTAATGGTCAGAGAACCTCTGGTCTCCGTGTAGGTGTTGGTGAACTTGATGGTGATGGAGTCAACAGAATCAGCAGTATCATTATCCGGCTTTATGCTTGCTATCTTGGCTTCCAATTCACCATTAGAGCCGGTCTTTTCAGTCACACTGATGAGGACCGTCCATGTCGTGGAGTCAAATGTCCAGCCTTCCGTCTCGCCAGCAGTCTCTGTGACAGTAAACTTATACTGACCAGCCTTGGTGAACTTGATAGCGTCGAACATATCGCTCGCTTCCTTGTTATCACCAAAGACACTGCCACTGATGACAAGCTTGGTATTGGGCATTGTAATGCCGTCTTCAGCAGGAGTAGTTTTGCTGCCGTCTGGTTTTTCGCGGCCAACGTAGCTCAGCTCAAACTGGAAGTCAGGAATCACCTTAAACGTATCGCCAGTGATCTTTTTCAATACAGGAATCCGAATCTCGTTCGGTTCGTAGTTCATAAAGGTCACTGTGTTCTCGCCGTAGCAAAGGATTCCAGTTGCCACAGATCCGTTCTTGAAGCCATCCTTGCTTGTGACATTGTCAACACTCCAGGTCGGGTTCCACTCGCCGCTTGTTTCTGTAACAGTAAACTGCGTGCCAGGCTTTACTCCCTTCAACTCGCCATCTCCCATAAGGGTAAGCTTATCAGGGGTTCCGTCGGAGGGAATCGTCAGAGTCTTTTCGATAGGTTCCATTCCCTCGATTTGAATAACGAAATTAAATGTCTTTCCGGCCAGGCTCTCCCCGCTGACTTCCTTTACAAGGGTAAGGCTAGGTGCATTCAGCTTGTTGATAAACACATCTGTTACTGCATCATTGTTGCCGCTTATAGTCTGAACTCTGTATGAAAACGATCCTTCCATACCGTAAATACCCTTGTAAGATACTTCTACAGTATAATTGACCGGATTTTCATCAGCAGGATTGGGAAGTCCGCTAATCTTTATTGTCTGTTTGTCATCTTCGATTTCAATAGCAACACCGCTCGAAGGCTGGGAAGAGCTATCATTCTCAGTCGACGGAACAGACGGATTCGGTGTTTCACCAGTGGTTTCATTGTTTCCTTCATACAAAGCCAAAACCGCTCTTGCATTCCGGGTAAGGGACATTCCAACGCTCCGGGTATTGAGTTTTTCAATGCTTTCTCCGGGTTCTTCAGCATCGGCATTCTCATCTTTGCCCGTAGTGTTTTCTTCTGGTGCTGGCCACTCCTTAGATTCACTGGAGACGAGCTGCCCATCACTATCCTTTAACTCTACAATGATTTCAGTAACACCCTTCAGTATCTCATCCAATGTCTTGTCCGGATAAATGTCCTCCAAATCACCCCACTTCAAATTTATGGTGGCGTTGATTGTACGAGACACATCAATAGTAGCAGACGCGTCGACTTCGCCATTTTCGTTCTCAACTCTGATGGGAGGCGTTTCAATCCTGATTTCGCCGCCGTTGACTTCGCTCCACTCGCCGGTCAGCCTGAGCCTTTCAACAACCTTGTACTCCAGCTTCTTTCCGTCCAGAACCTTCAGCAGGTTGTAGAACGGACGATGGGTGTACCAGAAATCGCTGCTGTCCGGCTCGATTGTGCGGGAGTCTACGAGTTCCCAAGCGTCGTCGCTGCCTTCAAACCGACGGAACAGGTCAACATATACGGTCGAAACCTGTCCCTTCAGCTCCGCAAGCGTTTCATCATCCAGAGGCTTTCCATCGGGGTCGAGCCACCGCTTATTGACCGTTACGGAGAAGAAGTCGTTCAGATGGGGGTCTTTACCGATGTTGACGTCGCCGTTGGTTCCGATACCGCCGCCGCCTTGGACACTGTGGTTGCCAGAAATGATTACATTGCAATCTCCAACCACGTCTTTGATAACCGCATCGCCCACATCAGAGTAGAAACTGCCGCTTCCCTTGACATCGTAATAATAGACGTCCTGCATGGGCACACGCTCGCCAGTTTCCACATCGGTCCAATTATAGAGCGCGCCACCCAGCATATACTTGGACAGCCGATACTTCTGGCCGCCATGATGGTCAGAGCCGCTCGGTCCACTCACTATGCCGCGGTAAACATGAATGTCATAAGGCTTTCCGTTAACAGTATTGCCCGCAACAACGCCGCCGTCACTCACATTCACATCGACATTGGTAGACGGACAGCCTGCAATGCCGGCTCCACTGGTGTTGGATGTGTTTGCGGTGATAGCAACCTTTTCCAGATGCAGTTTGCCGTTATCTTTTGCGTTATCGTAGCCATTGACGTAAATGCCGCCGCCGCCATACAGGAAGCTGATGCCTGTTGCGACAGAAAAGCTTCCTGTTGCTTCGTTGCCGGTAATACTGCCGCCGGTAATCGTCGCCTCGCACTGTCTCTGCACGAAGATACCGCCGCCCTGTCCAGCGGAGTTGCTTTCGATACTGCCGCCAGTCATGGTGAACTTGGGGCCGCCATAGGAGGTATAAGCGTTGGTTTCATTGCCCAGCGAGATACCGCCGCCGACACTGGAGGTATTGTTTGCGATTGTGCCGCCGAACATATTCATCGTGCTGGAACCGGCCAGGAACACGCCGCCGCCAGCAGGTGCGCTGTTGATTTTGCTGGTGCCGCCGTAGCTGTACGCGAAACGTCCGCCATAGCCAGTGTTATCGCTGATTTCGCCGCCGGAGAGGTTGAACGTCCCCTTGCTGAAGACGCCTGCGCCGGTCCGGGCAGTGTTGTCAGTGATTGCGCCGCCGGTCATGTTCAGGGTGCCCTTGTTATAGACCGCGCCGCCGTCGATGCCCTGACCATTGTTCGGGCCGTAGATCACGGTATTCACGCCGCCGGTGAGCACAGCGCCATTCTCAATATTGAGGGTGCCGTTGTTCTCGACCAGGGGGCTGCTGCGCGTGATCTTCTTGCCGTCAATGATAACGTTTTGCAGGGTCAGGCTTGCTTTGTTGGAAACCTTGACCAGCGCGCCAGTGTAAGTCGGGAAGGATTCCAGCGTTACAGACTCCTTGCCATCGCTGGGCGTCCAGGTTTCGCTCCCGGTTACGGAAATGGCGCCCAGAACGCTGATGACCTCCGCAGAGCTGCCGGCCAGAACCTCCTTCGCCTTTTCAAAGGTCTTGACAGGAGTGTTCAGGGTAGTACCATTATTGGTGTCTTTACCGTTCACGCCGTCCACAAAGACAAAGTTGCCGCCGCCGACCGCAGTCTTGCGCAGAACAATATTGCCCGCGTCGTCAGATGTGACAGCCGTCAGGAACTTATAGTCCTTGCCGTCGGTGTGCTTGTTGCCTAAACTGGTAGTCCAGACAGCATTTCCAAGTCCACTTGCGCCGCCGTGAATCAGAACCAGATCATCGACCTTTTGCTCGGGATTTTGCAGAGCGTAAATCGAAATTTTTCCATCGCTACCGCGTCCGGTATTCTCATCATATACTGACAAAATTCCGAGCACCGGAGTCACATTCAGTTCATCTACAGAGAAGTTCTCGGACGCATAAACAGCAGGAAGGGTTGGATCTTTTGAGACCGCGCCCTGAGTCAATTTCAGAGAACCAATGTGGCTGTTCAGCTTTACGGTATTTTGGGAAGCAGCCTGTGTCAGATTCAGAACATCCACTTCACCGTTTACAGTGATAGCAGTTTCATCACTGGTAGCGCCCATAATACCGGTAGTCACAGATACATCCAGCTGGCCAACGTGAGCGTTTTCACTCACTGTAAGAGAACCCTTTGCCAGACCGACCTGCACCAAATCTACATTGGCATTGATATTGACAATACCACTGTAGGTCTTGGAACCCTTCGTGTAAATCGGAGCGCTACTGGCCGAAAGGGAAGTGGAATTTGAACCAGACACGAGCACATTGCCGTCCAGGTTCAAAGTACCGCCCATCAAATAAATCCTCTTATTGAGGGTACCAGTTCCGGAGAGGGTCAAAGTGCTGCCCGTCTCAACACTGAAGCTGTTCGAGATACCAACGCCATAGATATTGGTATTATTCAGCTTCAGCGTCACCTTGGGAGAATACTTTCCTGTACCCTTCGCAACACCGTAGTACGCATTCAGAGGAATATAGCCCTCCACGATATCTACGGTCACATTTTCTCCGGACGCCCGGCTTTGATCCCGCGCGGCCTTGAACGCGTCGTCCAAAGTCTTGTACTTGGTCTCTCCAATCGTTGCAGCAAACTCAGGAGCGGGTGTCGCAACCCAATTGCCAGACCGGTTCAGCTCATCTTTAATCACGGTTCTGGTGAGGTCAGACCAGGCGTAGCTGCTGAAGTCCTTCTCGCCATCCGTCATCTTGCTGGCTGGCAGGATGTTGGCTTTGGCACTGGTGTACACATAAATGTCATGTGCCGGGGTTGACTGCTTCTCGCTCTTGTTGTCATACACCGCGCCGGAAGTCATGTTGAAGACTGTGCCGGAACCATTTACGGAAATACCGCCTGCCGGTCCGTTGGAGTTGATGCCGGAAACTGTATTCCCTTTGACAACGGTGTTCGTCACGGTAGTATTACTGCCTGCCGACACATAGATTGCGCCAGCAGCAGAAGAGTACGTGCCGCTGTTTCCAGTAAACAGACAGCCGTCGATTGTGACTGTGCCTGTTTTGCTGGCATTGTAGATCGCGCCGGCATTGTAGCCCTTGTTGCCTGTGAAGGTGCAGTTGGTGAAATTCGCGTTGCCAGCCTTCACATAGACAGGAGCGCCAGCAGATGAATAGGTTGCGTCATTGTTTAGGAACTGGCAGTCCGTGAATGACATCTCGTCAGCTTTCAGCAGCTGGATACCGCCGTTGGAATCACGGAATGTGCAGTCCTTCGCGGTAAAGGTTCCGGTATGATTGGAATAAATCGCCCAGCTTGTATTAGGACCAGCCTGGTTGACCAATTCCACATTTTCCAGATCCACATCAATGGGGCCAGCGCCATAGTTGGTATAAATCAGGCTGGCTGTTTTGGTATCGCTTGCGCTAAGCTCGGAGTTTTTGATTGTGACCTTGACATTTGCTCCGGTCAAAGCAAGTGCGTTGCCATTACCATTGCTGGCAGTATTACCACTGATGGTAGAATTATCAACATCAAGCGAGCCGCTGCTGATCTGGATTCCGCCGCCAGCAGGTGCGCCGGAACCGGTAGTGTTGTCAATTACCTTTGTGCCGGTTAAGGTAACAGCGCAGTTTTCAGCAAAGATACCGCCGCCTTTAGACGACGTCTTATTGCCGGACACAATGCAGTCTTTCAGCGTCAGACTTCCGCCGTATGCGTAAACGCCGCCGCCGAATCCGCCCTGGCCGCCCATATAACCAGGCGTAGTGCCTTTTTTGCCGTAACCGTGGTTGTCTTTGATTTCGCAGTTCTCCAGGGTTACGTTCGCGTTGTTCGCCAGCACGCCTTTACCGTCCTGATTGGTCTTTTCATATTCACCGCCGGTAATGATACCGTTCTTGACAGTAACCGTGCCGTTCATGATGGTAACGACGTTCTTGCCGACTTCGCCGCTGTTCAGCACATGGCCGTTCAGGTCCAGGGTGAAGCTCTTGCCGTCGGAAACGATGTTGGCGTCCACATTCCGCAGAACGGTAACAGTCTCGCCGTCCTCGACCGCCGCAATAGCTTCCTCGAGCTTTTCATAGACCTTACTGCCGATCTTCGCGTCGCCCTCGGCCTTTTCGCCCTCGACGGTGCCGGAGGCTTCGCCCAGGATGCCTTCGGGAGGCGTGTTCGCGTCATGTTCTCCGTCTTCGCTTGTGGCCATGGCCTCGTCCAGGTACGCCACGTAATCCACAGTGTAGACCACGCCGCCCTCGACCTCCAGCCACCGGCCGTCCTCAGCTTCCAGAGATTCTCCGTCCGCCGTGGTGACAGCCGCCACCGCGATCTGAACGGGCCAGTTGCCGCAGAACGCAGGTTTTGCGGTCACGCCTTCCAGCAGGTCGACGTGTCCCTCAGCCTTCCGGTTCTCCGGCACGTTGATGGTGATGTTGGTATCCGGCACGCAGTACCAGCCGCCGTCTTCAGTGTCCGCGCAGGCGTCAGAGTGCGTATGCTCCACCATGCCGCACTGGTATTCCAAGCCCTCCGACAGAGGAGGATTCGGTTCCGGAACGGTCACTTCAGGAGCGGTATTCTCCTGCTCGGCGGCATTGCTGCTGTCGTCCTTGCCGGTTTCGTCAGGATTCGTCTCAGAGCTGTCGTCCTTATCGCTTCCGGTTTCGCCAGGATTCGTCTCAGAGCCCTCGTCCTTGTCGCTTCCGGTTTCGTCAGGAT
>CAJTMG010000005.1:11129-122202 GCA_910577405.1 uncultured Oscillibacter sp.
TCGTCTCAGAACCCTCGTCCTTGCCGTCTCCGGTTTCGCCAGGATTCGTCTCAGAACCCTCGTCCTTGCCGTCTCCGGTTTCGCCAGGATTCGTCTCAGAGCCTTCGTCCTCGCCAGGAGGCACAAGGAAACCGCCATCAAACCCGCCGTCCTCGCTGGGAGGCAGATCCGGGTGATCGACAGGATTTCCGTTTTCGTCAGCCCAGGTGATCTCAACGGGTTTGTACTCGTTTCCGAAGTCGTCCCGTTCGGTGCTGGAGCCGTCATTTACCTCAAAATCGCCCGGCAGAGATACGGGGATACGAGCCTGCTCCTCATTTTCGTCCATTTTGTAGCAGGCTTCCGTATGGGTGTGTTCAGGCAAATTGCAGTAAGATGTGCAAATCCAGCCTTCTGAATGGTGAATATGGTTGGCTGTACCAGTATCGCCGCTCTCGTCCACGGCCAGCACGGTGAGCTGAAGCATACTCAAGCACATCGTAAAGGCCAGGAACAGCGAGAAGCCGCGTTTGAGCGTCGCCTTCCAAGTCTTCATAAGAAAACGCTTCCTTTCTTTGCGTAATTCGGATGCAAAGTATCCGGCGGCCGGGCTGGCATTGTCGTCGCGGCGCCCGAGGGTTCCTGCCAAACGGCAAAATCCCGCGGATCGTTCCCGCCTCTCCATTCTGGTTCCCACCAGGAAACACGGAGAGCAGACCTTAGCCCCCATAGCTTTGCGTCCCGCCGTTTCCGACGGTTTGCTGATCTCTCAGCGACCGGGCTGGCATTGCCGTACCCCGCAGCAGCGCGCACGGCCTTAGCCCCCATAGTTTTGCGTCCCGCCATTTCTGACGGTTTGCCCTGCACAGGCTGTCTCAGGATACGAAGACCCCTTCCGCAGCAGCCTTCCTGCGGACCGGGTCCTGCCCGGCGGCGTCCTGATTCTGCCGCCTGCACCGCAAACGCCCGCGACCCTCCTTTCCTCCTGAAGTTAAGATATGCCCGTCACTGTGCAAATGCCAACAGGAGACGCAGGACACATCCTGGAAACCCCGGGCAGGTTTCACTGCACAGGCGTTCCCTTTTTGGAGCGCTTTGTGCAAACTGCCCATTTTCAGTTTACAGTAATGTATACATTTTTGCAAACCGGCCCATGGTTTCTATACCATAGACAATATCATAAAAGTACCCGGATTTCAATAGTTTGCCGGTAAGAATTTACATCAAATAAAGTTTGCAAAAACTATGCAAAATGACAAAAACAGAAAGCGGCGGGAATTGATCAGCTGTTGAGGGCCTCATCAAAGTTCAAGGCATTTCTGTCTTAAAAGGGGGCGAAAAACGTCCTGTCACAAAGAATTTATCGTTTTCAGACGGCGATCTGCCTGATTTGGAAGGTAGTTCACCGTTTTCAGCGCTTGAGTTTTCCGGCGGTTCGTGATATACTCGGACAAACAGCCTCCGGGAACGGGGGAGAAGGGCGGCGGGGTATGGCAAGATTCAGGAAAGCGACTCCCGTCCGGAACCATCTTCCGGGAATACTGGCGGGCGTGGTATCTGCATTGCTTGTGGCGTTCATCATCTGGGCAGCGCCTGCGGTCAAGGGAGGTCTGTCGGATTCAGAGGACCCGCCGCAAGTGGAAAGCGTCACCCCGGAACAGGGAAAAGGCCCGGAGGCTCAGAAGCTGGGAGACAGACTGTTGACCGCGCGCAAAAAATTCTGGCCTGTGCTTCCGGTATTCATCACAGTAATGGAAGCGCTGGAATACGCGGGAAAACTTTTCGTCTGGATCAGAAAGTGTTTTTGCTGAAATGGAAGAGACAAGTAAGAGCGGGGATGATTTCCTCGCTTTTTGCTTTAGGGCTTAAAATTGTAAGAAAACGTTAAGAATTTTATCAAGTTGTTTGTAAGAAACAGGTGTTACGCTATAGACAGCTTAAGGGAGGAAGCAGAGATGAAGGAATGTATTCTTGTTGTGGACGACGACCCGGAGATTGTAGGTGCCATAGCCATCGCGCTGGAACGGGAGGGCTACGAGGTCCGGCGTGCCTATGACGGTATGGCAGCTCTGGACCAATGCCTGGACCCGGCGGTAAAGCTGCTGATGATCGACGTGATGATGCCGAAGCTGGACGGTCTGTCGGCGCTGATGCGTATCCGGGAGCGTCGGAATCTGCCGGTGATCGTCCTGTCGGCAAAGAGCGAGGACTCGGACAAGATTCTGGGGCTGTCCATGGGTGCGGACGATTATGTCACCAAGCCTTATAACCCTCAGGAGCTTGTGGCCCGGGTCCGGAGCCAGCTTCGGCGTTATACCCTTCTGGGAGACGAGCACGCCGAGGCACGCCGGGGCCTGCTGGTCAACGGACGGCTTTCTTACGACACGGCCAGCAGAATTCTCCAGGCGGACGGCGACGAAATCAAGCTCACCCCTAAGGAGGCGGGCATTCTGGACCTGCTCTTCCGCAACCTTGGACGGGTCTTCCCGGCGGAGGAAATCTACCGCCGTGTCTGGAATGAGGACGCCTATTCCTGCGAGAACACCGTGATGGTCCATATCCGGAGACTCCGTGAAAAAATCGAGC
Source organism: uncultured Oscillibacter sp. (assembly GCA_910577405.1). Lineage (GTDB taxonomy): Bacteria > Bacillota > Clostridia > Oscillospirales > Oscillospiraceae > Oscillibacter. The sequence goes on from CAJTMG010000005.1 coordinate 13,695, forward strand.
TGAATCCCAAAGAGCCAGATTATATTAAGGTGGTGTGGGGCATTGGATACAAAATGGAACGGCACGAACCCTGAACCCGGCGAGGCCCTGGAGCGTTTTGTCGGGGAGGAAGTCCGGAACGCGATGGAGGATGTTCCGGTGAAGCGGCGCGGCGGGAAAGTCAAGGCATGGGTCAGCTTTCTGGCCTTTTTCCTGGGGCTGACCATGGTTTTGTACAGCGCGGGAGCCATTGGCGCGCAGATTGTCTGGGAACGGGACCTGACCCCCCGGTTTGCGGACGACTGGCAGGAGACCGATAACTTTCGGGTCGAGGTCTGCGCGGCCCTCCGGGACTTCCTGATTGTCGGCGCGGGCGGGGAACTGGATTTCTACAGCGCCGACTATTGGATTGAAAACGGAAACGGGATTACCTACTACAGTTACCCGGAGGAAGTTTACGAGAATCCCTACTTCTGGAGCTGGAAAGAAAACTCCGCTACAGCTGTGCAGGAGGGCCGTCCCCAGGTAGATTTTGGCATGGCGTTGGAAGATACAAGCGAGTCGAACCTGCCGACAGCCACGCCAGATGAACCGGAGAAGCAGGAACCCAAAGGCCCGGGACTACAGTATGAATCCGACAAGAACCTTCTGTACTTTATCCGCTGCAAGGACGGAAAGATTTATGACAACTGCGACGGCAAAGTGCAGAACATGGAAAAGCAGACCCTGAACGGCTTCAACTTCTATCTGACCTTCGAGAACGGCAAGGCCAGCGCAGTCAAGGACGGCCAGCCCATCGACCTTTACGGCAGCGGCTTCTATCAGGGCGGTTCCCAATGGTTCCTTCCGGGCTACGAGAACTATCCCGCCACGGACCAGCTGGACGGCGTAACTGTCCGCATGGCTGTCCGGGAAACGCCGTCCCTCTATTACGCCGTGGACTACTCAACCGGAAGCCGTTATGAAAGCAGCAGTATGAACTATCTCTATCAGCGGGTCCAGCAGATTCACAGCTTTTACTGCCAGAAGGCGGCGGTCTTTGCGGCAGGCATACTGTGTCTGTTCATATGGTTCTGCCTGCGGAAAGCCCGTGGATTGGCCGACGCGAAAATAGCTTCCTGGACCCTCCATATCTGGACGGAAATCCGGTTTGTGATTGGAGTGTTTCTGTTTGTTTTCACCTTCGGTTCTGCGTTCGTGGGCCGGGTTTACTACCTGATGCAGGACGTTTTCTATGAATGGGACAGCGGCTATTATGGAAACGGCCTTGATATTGCTATGAACCTTCTGCGGCTGTTTCTGCAAAATATCCCGGCTTTGATTGTGCTGGTCTGGTTCTTCTGGCTTCTCTGCAACGACCACCGTCACAACCCCAAGGAGGCCCGGAGGTCCCTCCTTCGTCCTTTTTTTCGCGGTCTTCGAGCCAGAGATCTGAAACGTCCTGTTGAAAAGCGCATCAGCCGTCAGGCGTCGCTGTTTGCTCTGGCGATGGCTCTGGTAGGGGCGGTGTGTATCTCGCTGATGATTAACCTGACCATTCTTAGCAACAGCTCGCTGTTCACAGTCCTTTTATGGTCCATTGGTTCCCTGTCGCTGGTGATTCTGATTCTGGCGGCGCTGGCTCTGTCAAAACGGCAGCTGCATCTTGCCAAGGACCTCGGGCGGCTGGCGGACCAGGTGGAGGCCGTGCGGGGCGGGGATCTGTCAACGCCGCTGGAGCTTCCGGAGGACGCGGACCTGCGGCAGACGGCGGACAGCCTGAACGACATTCAAGCCGGGATGAAAGCCGCCCTGGAAGAACAGACCCGCAGCGAACGCATGAAAGTCGAACTGGTCAGCAACGTGTCCCACGACATCAAAACGCCCTTGACCTCCATCCTGTCCTACGCGGAGCTTTTGCGGCAGGAGGACCTGGAACCGGCGGCGGCGGACTATGCCCGGATCATCGACGAAAAGGCCCACCGGCTCAAGGGCATGGTGGAGGATGTATTCGAGATCAGCAAGGCGGCGGCGGACCAGCTTCCTGTGCATCCGGAACGTCTGGATTTGGCGAAGCTCCTGCGGCAGACCCTGGCGGACCTGGAAGAACCCATCCGGGCAAGCTCCCTGACGTTCAAAACGGACCTGCCCGCGGACCCAGTTATGATCGTGGCCGACGGGAAACGCCTCTACCGGGTCTTTCAGAATCTGATCGACAACGCCCTCCGCTACGCCCTGGAGGGAAGCCGGGTCTATTTCACCCTGAAAATCGACAGCGGCTTTGCTCAGGTCAGCGTTCGGAACACGTCCAGAACAGAACTGCCGGACGGGGTCGATTTCACAGCCCGTTTCGTCCGGGGCGACGCGAGCCGTACCGATGGCGGGTCCGGGCTGGGACTGAGCATCGCAAGCTCCTTTACCCAAGCCTGCGGCGGGTCCTTCCGGGTGGAGACGCTGGCGGACCTCTTTACTGCCGTTGTGTCCTTCCCGCTGGCCTGACGGGTCCGGAGAAAAGAACGGGCCGTATATTGTGACCGGTCCTTCTTTTCTACCTTTTTATCTCATTTTGGAGGCGACTTATGACTGATACTGTTTCCCTTGAAACCAGCCGCCGGGACCTTTCCCTGAACTGCCTGAAATTCATCGCGGCCGCGGCCATGCTGATCGACCATATCGCGTTTGCCTTTGTGCCCTACGGAACCGCGCCCGCTATCGTCATGCACTTCATCGGGCGCATCACCGGACCCACCATGTTCTTTGCCGCCGTGGAAGGCTATCACCATACCCGCAGTCTCCGGCGGTATCTTCTGCGGCTGGCGGTCTTTGCGGGCGTGAGCTGGATTCCGTTTCTGTTCTTCATGCGCGGCGGGTTTCCGGAGGACATCTCGTATATGATGAGTCCCAACGTCATTTTTACGATTTTCTGCGGCGTGCTGGCGGTCAGTATCCGGCGGAGCGAACGGCTGAAAAACCCGGTTCTGAAATTGCTCCTGATTCTGTCCCTGGTGATTCTCTGCGTGCCGGCGGACTGGGGGACTACGGGCTTCCTGATGATTCTGGCTTTCGACTTTTTCTACGGGAATTTCAAACAGCAGGCGTTTGCTTACTGTCTGCTTGTCCTTTGTGAGATGGACGTGCTGTCTCTGATTACCCGGCCCTTTTTCAGTCTGTTTTATGACGGGGCTTTTTATATCGACATCGAATTTTACAAATATTTTTTAGAAAACGCGGGGGCTTTGATTCCTATCGCGCTTCTGACCTTCTACAAAGGACGCCGGGGCGCGAAAAACAGCTTTTCAAAATGGTTCTTCTATTGCTTCTACCCCCTTCACCTGCTTCTGCTGGGCTTTCTGCAAACCCTCTGACCGCCGGAAATCTTTCTCTTCACAGCAAACACTCAAGACCTGAACATATATGCGGACTTGACCTGACGTGAAAAATCTGCTAGAATTGCTCTAATCCAACCAGCAAGGGGAGGAATGTCTTTTGACATATGTAATCTCCGATATCCATGGGCATTACAGCCGTTATCAAGCCATGCTGAAGCAGATTCGGTTTGGAAACGAGGATATGCTCTATGTTCTGGGCGACATGATAGACCGGGGCCCCGACGGAGTAAAGGTGCTTCTGGATCTGATGGCCCGGCCCAATGTGACGCCCATTCTGGGGAATCACGAGCTGACCGCCGCCGTCTGCCTGCCCTGGCTGATGAAGGAGATTACCGACGAGAGCATCGCGGCCCTGGAAGCGGCGGAGCTGGGCGCCTTGAGCGAATGGATGGTCAACGGCGGCAGCGCGACTTTGCGGGACCTGCGGCGGCTTTCCCAAGAGGACCGGCGGGCAATTCTGGAATATATCCGGGAGATGGACCTTTACGCCGAGGCTGACACGGACGAGAACAGCTTTGTGCTGGTTCACGCGGGACTTGCGGGCTTCGAACCGGGCAGGGCGCTGGAGGATTACGGGCTGGAGGACTTTGTGCTTGCGCGGCCTGACCTGGACGGCCCATGCTTCCCGAACCGGTATCTGGTATTCGGCCACACACCTACTCGCAGCCTCGGCAGCGGGGCGGACGTGATTGTGCGGAAGGGGAGGCAGATCGCCATTGACTGCGGGTGCGGCTTCGGGGGACGGCTGGGGTGCCTGTGCCTGGAGACGATGGAAGAATTTTATGCTTGAACGCGTTTGCAAGAGGTGAAGGGTATGGTCAGAGGCCCCGGAGACACAACCTCATAGAATACCGCGCCGGTTCAGTCCTGGGACAGGGGGATTCCTCTGCCCATGGGTTGAACCGGCTCTTTTTTTGCAGAAAAGGGAAGAAATACGGGAAGGAGCGATCTCGTTTGGAGAAGAAGAGAAGGAATATATTGTCCGTGGCCGTGGGAATTCTGCTGGTGGTGGTGATATTGTCCACTGTGTGGCTTCTGTACAGCTCCCGGAACACATCGGAGAAGGCCGTTTACGACGTGAGCTGCCTCTATCTGGATGAACTGACCACCCAGCAGTCCCACCAGCTGACGGAGACCCTGCAAAGCTATATCCAACAGGTCCAGACCATTACCCAGACTTTGCAGGCGGCGGACTTCCAGACCCCGGAAAACCTGCGGATCTTCGCGGAACGCATGAAGGCTGTGAACCGCTTCGACCTCTTTGCCTTTGTGGACAAGGACGGGAACGTGCGGGCCGGAGAGGGCATCGAGAACCGCCGGTATGACTTTCTCGCCGGCGGACTGTCCCAGCCCCAGGCGTTTATCTCCCATCTCAGCAAGGAGGAGAATCTGCTTCTGGTCTGCGTCCCTATCGACGGCTGGGAATTGGAGGGCAGCCCTCTGTCCGCGGCTGTCATGGGCGTCCGAGGCAGCTCCGTGTCCCGGCATCTCTCCCTGGACCAGGAAAACAAGCGGTCCTTCAGCAACGTGGTCCTTCCCGACGGCAGCTATGTGATCCGCACGCCTCATGATCATCTGGAGACCTCCAGCAACGTTTTTGAAGCCCTGTCCAATTCTGCCGCGTTCGAGGGCGACGGTCTGAAACGCTGGCAGGAGGACCTTGCGGCGGGACGCTCCGGAATGGCCGCCTACCGTCTGCAAAACCTGCTCCATTATACATATTACAAGCCTGTGGAGGGTACCGACTGGTTTATTATGACCACCCTCCACTATGACCTGATCAGCGACAATGTGGACGTGATCCGAACCACCCTCACCCGCAACAGCCTTTTGCAGCTCGTCCTGATTCTTCTGGTCATCGCCGCCCTGTTTGCCGTTTACCTCTCCATGCAGGCCCGGAACCAGCGGCTTCAAATCGAGAAAATCCAGGCCGAGGAAAGCAGCCGGGCCAAGAGCACTTTCCTGTCCAATATGTCCCACGATATCCGAACGCCAATGAACGCCATCATCGGCTTTTCAAACCTGGCCCTGAAAAACGTGGCGGATACCGAGAAGGCCCGGGACTATCTGGGGAAAATTCTGGCCTCCAGCAGTCATTTGCTGGCGCTGATTAACGACGTGCTGGAAATGAGCCGGATCGAAAGCGGGAAAATTGAGCTGGATGAAACGCCCTGCAATCTTCCGGAGATCCTCCATGAGCTGAACAGCATTATCCAGGGACAGGTGCAGAACAAACAGCAGGAGCTTTTGATGGACGCCCTGGACGTGGCCGACGAGGACGTATGGTGCGACAAGCTGCGTCTGAATCAGATCTTCCTGAATCTGCTGGGAAACGCCATCAAGTTCACCCCCGCCAAAGGCAAGATTTCCGTGCGCATCGAGCAAAAGCCCAGCACCCGGGAGGGCTGGGGGAATTATGTGCTGCGGGTAAAGGACAACGGCATCGGTATGTCGGCGGAATTCGCGAAAAAGGTCTTTTTGCCCTTTGAACGGGAACAGACGTCGACAGTCAGCGGCATACAGGGCACCGGTCTGGGGATGCCGATTACAAAGAACATCGTGGACCTGATGGGCGGGACCATTGAAGTGGAAACCGCGCCGGGTCAGGGCACGGAATTCATTATCGCGCTGCCTATGCGTCTTCAGGGGGAACGCCGGGAGCCGGAGCGCATTGCCAAATTGGAGGGCGTGCGCGCGCTGGTGGTGGACGACGATTTTGACGCCTGCGACGCCGCTACCCGGATACTGACCAAACTGGGGATGAAGCCGGAATGGACTATGTATGGAAAAGAGGCCATTATGCGGGCAAAGCAGTCCGTGGACCAGGGGGAACCTTTCGGGCTGTACCTGCTGGACTGGCGGCTCCCGGACCTGGGCGGTGTGGAGATCGCCCGGCAGATACGGGAAATGGGTCAGGACGTTCCCATTCTGGCGGCCTCCGCCTACGACTGGAACGCCATTGAAGACCAGGCTCTTGACGCGGGAATCAGCGGCTTCTGCGAAAAACCCCTCTTCCTCTCCGACCTCCAGAATGCCCTGTCCAAGGCCATGGGGCAGCAGGTGGTCATTCCAAAAGAGCAGGACGGCGAACCTGAAGCCAAGTTCTCCGGCAAACGTCTGCTTCTGGTGGAGGACAACGACCTGAACCGGGAAATCGCCATAGAAATCCTGACAGAAGCGGGCTTCCAGGTGGACGAGGCCGCAAACGGAAAAGCCGCCGTGGAACGCATTCAGCCCGGCGGGCAGTACGACCTGATTCTGATGGATATCCAAATGCCCGTGATGGACGGATACGCCGCGACTAGAGCCATCCGCGCCCTGACAGATCTCCCTATGTCCAACGTGCCCATCATCGCTATGACCGCCAACGCCTTCGAGGAAGACAAGAAGGCCGCCATTGCCGCTGGAATGAATGCCCATATCGCAAAGCCCCTCCATATCCCCACCCTCCTCAACACCCTCCGGGAGATCCTCCAGTAACCCGAACCAACACAATCATTCCTCATTCCCACCCGCTGTCTCCTATCTCTTATCTCACATCTCAAAAAAGTCCTCTGCCGGGCCAGTTGTCGGGCAGAGGACTTTTCTTTATGATTTTACAAAATCAGAATTGGGGGAGTTTCGCAACCACAGCGGCGCAGCGGGGGCAGAGCGTGGGATGGGCCGCGTCGGAACCAACTTCGGGGGACTGTTTCCAGCAGCGTTCACACTTGGCGCCTTCGGCAGGGGAAATTTCCACTTTCATCTCCGTCCTGCCAGTTCCAAGACGCTCCGCCTGGGACACGATCAGCAGGTCGGCAAGCTCCGCGGCGTTCCAGTCTCCCAATTCCGCGGGGGCGTCCGTCAGGGTCACCTTTGCTTCCAGACTCTTGCCAATCTTCTTCCCGGCGCGGGCGGTTTCCAGCTCGGCATTCACAGCGTCCCGGACCTTTACAATGCAGTCCCATTTCTTCATGCTCTCCCCGTCCAGAGCGCAGTCCGTCAGGGGCTGGTACATATCGTTGAAGAGGACGTTCCGGGCATCGTCACCGTCACGGTGGGGCATGGCCTGCCAGATTTCGTCGCAGGTAAAGCAGAGGATCGGGGCCATGATGCGGGTCATTGCGTCCAGAATCAGGAAGAGGGCGGTCTGGGCGCTGCGGCGGGATGGGCCGTCTTTTTCGTCGCAGTACAGGCGGTCCTTGATGATATCCAGATAGAAATTGGACATCTCCACCACGCAGAAATCATTCACGGCATGGGTGACGGTCAGGAATTCGTACTCGTCGTAGCCCTTGAAGCACTTCTCAATCAGGGCGTTCAGGCGGGTGACGGCCCAGCGGTCCAGTTCCTGCATTTCTGCGGGGGGCGTGAGATTGTTGGGGTCAAAGCCGTCCAGATTGCCCAGGCAGTAGCGGGCGGTGTTGCGGAATTTCAGGTAGTTCTGGGCAAGCTGCTTGAAAATTTTATGGGAGCAGCGGACGTCGGCATGATAATCACTGTTGGCCGCCCAGAGCCGGAGGATATCCGCGCCGTATTGGTCGATCACCTCAGCGGGGTCCATACCGTTGCCCGCAGATTTGTGCATAGCCTTGCCCTCGCCGTCCACGGTCCAGCCATGGGTGACGCACTCCTTGAACGGCGCGCCCCGTCCCAAGGCCCCGACAGAGGTCAGCAAAGCGCTCTGGAACCAGCCGCGGTACTGGTCCAGCCCTTCCAGATACATGGTAGCGGGCCAGAATCCCTGATCCTTCTGCATGGCGGCAAAGTGGCTGGAACCGGAGTCAAACCAGCCGTCAAGGGTGTCGTTCTCCTGCTCGAAGCCGCTGTTCTTTCCGCAGTGGGGGCAGGTGAAGCCGTCGGGAAGGATTTCAGCGGCGGACTTCTCAAACCAGGCGTTGGAGCCTTCCTTGGCAAACAAAGCGGAAATGGCCTGAATGGTCTCGTCCGTTACCACCGGCTTGCCGCAGTCCTTGCAGTAGAACACGGGAATGGGCAGTCCCCAGCGGCGCTGACGGCTGATGCACCAATCTGTCCGCTCGCGAATCATGGACTTCATCCGGTCAATGCCCCATTTCGGCACCCAGCGGACCTCGTCGGCAGCGGCGCAGGCTTCTTCCTTGAAGGATTCCACAGAGCAGAACCATTGGGGCGTGGCGCGGAAGATGATGGGATTCTTGCAGCGCCAGCAGTGGGGGTAGCTGTGAATGATGTCCTCCGACGCGAAGAGCATCCCGCTTTCCTTCATGTCGTTCAGAATCACGGGATTGGACTTCTCGACGAACATTCCCGCGTACTTCCCGGCGTAGTCCGTATGCTTGCCCTGGTCGTCCACGGGAACCACCATTTCCATCCCGTAACGCTTGCAGGTCTGATAGTCGTCCGCGCCGAAGCCGGGGGCCGTGTGGACGCAGCCGGTACCGGAATCCATGGTGACGTAATCCGCCAGCAGCAGCCGGGAGGTCTTGGGCAGGAAGGGATGGTCCGCCAGCATATTTTCGAAGAAGCTGCCCGGATGGGTCCCGGCAATCTCCCAGCTCTCGAAGCCGCCCAGTCCCATGACCTTTTCCGTCAGGGCCTCGGCCATAATGAAGCAGTCGCCGTTAGAGGCCTTCACTACCGCGTAGCTCTCGTTGGGATGCAGCGCAATGGCCAGGTTGCCGGGGAGGGTCCAGATGGTCGTTGTCCAAATCACGAAAAACAGCCTGCTCTTGTCAAAGCCGGACAGCTTGCCCAGGTCGTCGTGCATGGGGAATTTGACATAGACCGTGGTGCAGGGGTCGTCCTTGTACTCGATTTCAGCTTCCGCAAGGGCAGTCTCATCATGGGGGCACCAGTAGACGGGCTTCAGTCCCTTGTAAATATAGCCCTTCTTGTACATCTCGCCGAAGACCTTGACTTCCTCCGCCTCAAAGCCCGGGTCCATGGTCAGATAGGGATGCTCCCAGTCGCCTACCACGCCGATGCGCTTGAAGGCTTCCATCTGCACGCCTACATAATGCTTCGCAAAGTCACGGCAGGCGGAACGGAATTCAGGCACGCTCATAGCTTTCCGGTCCAGCTTGTTCTGCTTGATGATGGCGGATTCAATGGGCATACCGTGGTTGTCCCAGCCGGGAATATAGGGCGTGCAATAGCCCCGCATGGCGTAGGAACGGGTGATGATATCCTTGAGGGCCTTGTTCATGGCGGTGCCCATATGAATGGAACCGTTGGAAAAGGGAGGGCCGTCGTGGAGGCTGAACAGGGGCTTGCCTTCGTTCTTTTTCAGCAGCTCGTTGTAGACGTCCTCGTCTTCCCATCGTTTGAGCATTTCCGGCTCTCTCTTGGGCAGTCCCGCACGCATGGGAAAGCTGGTCTTGGGCAGATTAATGGTCTTGTTGTAGTCCATTGGATGTGTACCTCCTGCAAAAAATTTATTTCTTTGATTTCTCAATCAATTGACCGGAAAAGCAGACCGCTCCGCAGTCCCGGCAGAGCATGGCCCCGGGGAACGACGGAAACGGGTCCCGCAGGAAAACCGACGGCGCATCTTCATCCAGAGGCCCGATTTCCACCTGATCACTGGGTCCTTTGAAAAAACGCAGCTCCTCCTGAGTCCAGAAGGGGTATTTATGCGTATGCAGTGTTCCCTCTTCCATAGGGCGGCCGCATTTGGGGCAGTTCATAACCATTCTCCTACATATAGTATACCGTGTGCCATTTCGGGTCGTTGGAATGCCGGAACGCAGCCTTGTCAATTTTCCAGCCGCCGCCGTCCGGACGAAGCTCAAACCGGGTGTCCATGCCAAGCACGCCGCCGGGTACGATCACAATTGCTTTCGACGGGCTTTTCATGGTGAACGTTACTGTACCCTCCTGATTCAGTCCCGAAAAATCCGCCGGGTCGCCCATGCTCTGGCAGCAGTCCCGCCGCGCCGCAAGGAATTTTTCCGTGCAATGAGGGTCCAGCAAGGCATGATAGCGGTCCCGGTACTCCTGCCACAGCGCGTCCATATCCGGATGGGCTTCCGTGGAATATAACCCGCCCGGCCTGCTCTTCCGTAATCTGACGCTCCGGCTGTGCATTTCCTCTTCCAGCCCGCAGAGACGGCGTAAAAGTTCTATCAAAGGCGGCAGGATCTCCCCGGCCATGGACTGGAATTTCTCCGGCGTGTCCTGAAAGTCGATGTGCAGCTCCGGCGGGGCGTTCTTCTCCGGATGCTTCCGCGCTTCCTTTGCCGCCCGGTTCATGGTATTTCCTCCATTGCGGACGGACAACGTTTTCTGTGCAGGTCCATTGTCAGTCTCCTTTCAGCGATCAAGCAGGGCCATCTGGCTGCGGTCGAAAAATCGCGGCGTCAGACCCATTTCCCAGAGTTCAAAGCGGGGCCGGAAGGGGTTCTCTATCGGCGGATGTTCCGTCATGGGCCAGAGCAGGGCGTAGGAGAGAAAATAGTCGTTGTTGATATGGTAAAGGGCTTCACTGAACAGGGACGCCAGTTCGCCGCAGTTCCCTTGATACGGCAGGTCCGCAAACCAGTCCCCCAGCTCGTCGCGTATCTGTAAATCCGGCAGGTATGGCTTTCCGTGGACAAACGCCTGATGAATTTTCTCATCCATGCTTCTTGCCTCCTGTCCGGTCAGAAGCAGCACTCCGCCCCTTGGCTCTACCGGGGACGGCTCTCGGAACACCTCCTCATAGACCTGACAGATTGCCCGGAGATAGCGTTTTGCGGTCTTGACGGCCTTCTCCTGGTCCGCTTTCGTGAACCTGGCGAAGAAATAGCCTGCATACGCGACGCCGCCGTCGGGAAGGGGAAGTTCGGCGGTATCCTCTGCGGCCTTGTCGATTTCCAGAAGGCCCTCCAGCAGCTCCAGGCCCGGTTCGCCGTAGAGGGACAGCAGGGGCCGCAGATGCTCCAGATTCCCGCCCCGCAGCTCCTGGATCAGAAAGGGCGGGACGGCCTCCTGCTCCAGGCCGTACTCGTGCTCGGAAAAGATTTCCCATAGCATCGGGTCCGCTTCCAGGATTGGCAGCCAGTTCTCCGGCAGATATTCCCGGCATTCGTCTCTTGTCATGGCATGATCCCCCTTTCCCCAAAAATAAAACGCCCCGCCTCCCGAAAGAGACGAAGACGCATACACGCTCCGCGTTACCACTCTTCTTGCCGCATACTTACGCACACAGCCCCTTATGCCCGCAGTCACAGGCCGACGGTATAACGCCCGTCACACGTCCACGCCTACTCGCATCGTCTTTCAGCAGGAGGCTCCAAGGGGATATTCGCCGCAGTTTTCCCACCGCCTTGCACCAACCGGCGGTTCTCTTCGCGGAACGGCTGAGGCTACTCGTCCTTATCCACGCCATGCTTTTTCGTTTGCTTTTTATCATATCACGATTTTTCGGTTTGTCAACTAGAAATCTGCCGAAAACCACAGATTCCCACGATTACAGGACCATACGGCGTTTTTCCGCTTCCTTTCCCGAACAGAGGAAGATCGTTCAGTTCCCGGTCCCGCGGTACTGAATCCGGATGTTCCTAAGCTGATAACCGGTTTTGAACGCTTTTTCTGTCTCCGCCTGTATCACGTACTCTTTCACGCTGTCGTACCCGGACGGAATTCTGCCCTTTACCCGTTCCTCTTTCCCTGCAAATACACAGTCTTTCAGTTCCAGCACCAGCGCCGCAATCAGTTCGGGAAGCCCTTCGTCTATGGTTCCCTCATATACAATTTCGCCGTAAGTATCAGAAGAGGTCAAGGCGTTCCGGCAGGCGTCAAAGATGAAGCATTCATTACACCAGTACAGGCGAACGGAATCGGTCCCGTACAGGGTGAAGAAAAAATCCTCCCGGTCCCCGTCCAGCAGTATGGTCACAAAATCGTCCCGGTCATGCTCAATCCGGAACGCATCCCCGAACGCCGGGCGCAGAAGTTTTCCGTACCATTCCTCAAGCTCCTGAATTTCCATACAGCCCTCCAACCAAACAATCCCTGATTCCCAACGCCCTGTTTCTCATTGATAACGATATCCCTGTTCGGTGTAATGGTCGATGCAGCTCTGAAACAGCTCCCGGCTTTGGAAGGACAGCAGCTCCCAGGTCCCGTCCGGCACCGGATGGAAGGACACCACACGGCGTTCGGTATCCACCCACAGCCGCCATACGCTTTTCTTTTCCTTCTTTCTTCTGGCCACGGTATCCCTCTTTCTTTTTGAAGTCTTTTCTATTCTATGCGATTTTCGTATAAAAATCAATATGCAATTTTCGCATATCCTAAAATACAGCCAAAAAGAAAGCGGGAAGGATTGATCTGATATGTATCAACGTTTGAGAGATTTGCGGGAGGACAGGGATCTGCCTCAAAGGTGTCTGGCGGAACTGCTTCACGTCTCTCAAGCCACCTATTCCCGTTACGAAAGCGGCGCGCTCGATATCCCCAGCGGCGCTCTGATCTCCCTGGCGCGCTTTTATCAAACCAGCGTTGACTACCTCCTGGGCCTGACCGACTGCCCCCAGCCCTATGGGTGAATCTGGAGCCGGGCAATTTTTTGCGGGCCGGGTTTTTCTCCCTGAATATAAAACCGCCTCCGGAAGAAGACCCGGAGACGGAAAACTGACCCGACCCATACAGCGGGCGGATTATCTGTTTGTATCAGTAGCCGCAGGCAGAGCAGGTTCCGTCGGCACAGCCAATCTTCGGCTCTCCGGCGGTCATGGTAACGCCGTAGCGCATGGGAACGGTTACGCAGACCTTTTGCGTCAGGGTTACCACGCAGCAGGTCCCGTCCGGCTCCGTCACACAGGTGATGCTGGGCTCCCCCTGACAGGCTACCGTTGCCGTGCCAATGGAGGCCGTGGGCGACAGAGTCAGGGGCGCGGACACGTCGACGCACTGGGTGCTGATCTTGTTGCAGTTGCAGTTGCTCCCCGCGGCTGCGTCTTCCGCCGTCTGATATGGCAGAATCGCTTCGTGCTCGTAGGCTTCATTGATACGCAAAACGAATCCCTCGTTTCCTGTTGATGTATACCCGGCGGGCCGGATATGTACCATCTTATGCCGCGGCTTCGTCCTTTGCCAGTCGGAATGATTCCGGTTTCGGCAAAACGCTGTGAAATGTGCTTTGGCATTGTGAAAAACGTAAAATTATATAAAACCACTTGACAGATTCCCAAAAATATTGTATATTTTAACTACAGAAAGGGGTGAGTCCAATGTTCTAGGAAGCAGGGTGATTCCCAGTCGGAAACGCTGATTAAATCATAGTCCGTGTGACGCGAAGCTCAGAAAAGTCTGGACCAGCATAGAAGCAGCGCGGATTTGCTCCTTTTGCAGTCAAAAGATTGTGATGTATCAATCGTCCGATTTAATCAGAGATTCCAGAACAATTTGTCTCAGCGCCGTTGGAAGCACAGCGCATCCGTGATTCCCTCCACCAAAACCAAACACCGCTCATTCGAGCCTTCGGGAATGTTTTAATCAGGAGTCCCGCAAAATTGTTTTCAGGATTGGCAGAGTTCGATATCACGATTTCCCCTCTGATCTTTTACCAACGGTTATTTTCAGAACCTTGAGGTATAGTCCAATGAACAGTCCAATCAATGAATAATCCCCCCATTCGCAGTCCAGTGTGCGGATGGGGGGTTATTCTTTTGCCTTGCAGAGGGCTGGAGGTTCTTTTATTCAGACAGAGGACTTCCGGGCCTGCGGTCTTGAGGCGCTGGTCCATAAAATCTGCTCTCTGCCGCAGGTCTTGTCAATATGCGTTTTGCTCCCGCTGGCGGGCCAACTTTTTCCCCATTTCTCTTGACAAATTGCCGCAATGGGAATATAATCCAAGAAACCTATCTTATAGGTTGGTTATTCGCTTTGATATACACCCGGCATACTCTCTTCAGGATTTAGAACTGTTATGCTGCAAAAGAGAGGATCAAGGCGCAATAAGAAAGAACATCATTCAGAGAAAGGAGCAAAGCCATGGGCAGAATCTATACCTCGGCAGACCAGTTGATCGGCGGCACGCCCCTGCTGGAGCTGGTTCATATTGAAGCGCGGGAGGGCCTGGAAGCAAAGATTTTAGCGAAGCTGGAGTATCTGAATCCCGCCGGCAGCGTAAAGGACCGCATTGCAAAGGCCATGATCGACGACGCGGAGTCCAGGGGGCTTTTGAAGAAAGGTTCCGTGATCATCGAGCCGACCTCCGGGAACACGGGCATAGGGCTTGCGTCGGTTGCGGCGGCCCGGGGATACCGCATCATCATCGTCATGCCGGAGACCATGAGCGTAGAACGGCGCCAGATCATGAAGGCGTACGGAGCAGAGCTGGTGTTGAGCGAAGGGTCCAAGGGAATGAAAGGGGCCATCGCAAAGGCGGACGAACTGGCCCGCGAAATCCCCGGAAGCTACATCCCTGGGCAGTTTGTGAACCCTGCGAATCCTGCCGCCCACCGTGCTTCGACAGGCCCGGAAATCTGGCAGGACACTGACGGGAAAGTGGATATCTTTGCAGCGGGCGTCGGCACAGGCGGGACCTTGACAGGCGTTGGCAACTATCTGAAGGAACGGAACCCAAAAATCAAGATCGTGGCAGTTGAACCGGCGTCGTCTCCCGTGCTGAGCGAGGGCGTTTCCGGAAGTCACAAGATTCAGGGCATCGGCGCCGGTTTTGTGCCTGAGGTGCTGGACACCGGCGTATACGATGAAGTGATCGCGGTAGGGAACGACGACGCCTTTGCCGCGGGAAAGCTGGTGGGTAAATCTGAGGGCATTCTGGTAGGCATTTCGTCCGGCGCGGCGGTCTGGGCGGCCATAGAGCTTGCGAAACGGCCTGAAAACAAGGGGAAAACCATCGTAACCCTGCTTCCCGATACCGGCGATCGTTACCTTTCCACGCCCCTGTTCGCCGATTAAAATCCGAAATGACAGTCTCACTTGAAAATCAGCATCGTTTCCGCTTTGTCCATCTGGGGACGGAACAATGAGCTGATTGTGTTTGGGTGGTTTTGCTATCAAGAAGCTGCTGTGAACTACGGCGGCTTCTTTTTGCCTGCCGGAAAAGATGGTCATGCTGATTCCGGGTCCCCTGTTTGCTGTGATGTTTCTGCCGCGTTTGTAAGAATTTCCGCGTTTGTAAGAATTTGACGATTTGTTCTGAAATTTATGGCGGGCGTGATATCAGGACGAAAAAAAGCGCAAAAAGGACTTGCAGTCCATGGAGATCTGTGGCATAATTGTAATATTGCCCGACGGCGCGACCGTTGGCGGGAACGGGCGGAGGTCCGGACCCGAACTGTAAAGAAGGGGTTGGAGCGTGTGTCCCCGAAAAAGATAGCGCTGCTGACAGATTCCTGCGCGGATTTATCCCCGGAACTGGCGGCAGAGAATCACATTTATATTGTCCCCCTGCGGATACTCTGTGCGGACGGTGAATATGAAGACGGGGTAAACATCCGGAATACGGACATCTACGGCCGTCTGAAAGCAGGAGAGCTGCCTCAGACGTCCCTGCCCTCGACAGAACGGGTGGAGGGTGTGCTCCGGCAGATTCAGGCGGATGGGTACGACGGGGTGATCGCGGTCATGCTGTCCAGCGGCCTGTCCGGAACCTATAACCTGGTCCGGCTGATAGCGGAGGAAACCAGCGGTCTCACAATCCGGGTCTTCGACTCCATCAGCGGCTCCCTGGGCATCGGCCTGACGGTGCTCCAGCTGGCGGAGGATATCCGGAACGGCATGAGCTGGGAAGAGCTGACCGAACGCCGCACGCCGCAGCTGATTGCCGGAACCTATCCGTTTTTCTCTGTGGACACGCTGGAATACCTGATGAAAGGCGGGCGTATCGGCAAGGTGACGGCTACCGCTGGAACGTTGCTGCAAATCAAACCCATACTGACCTTTGCGCCGGATGGACAATTGCAGTCTGTGGCCAAAGTCCGGGGCCGGAATCAGGTGATGGATAAGCTGGCAGCCATGACCGTGACGCGCTGCGGGAATCACAAACGCTACAATCTTGCGGTAGCCCACGGAGGCGCGCCTGCGGAGATGGAGACGGTACGGCAGAAGCTGACCGCCGCCCTGCCTGACTGCGACCATCTCTGGGAGGGCGAGATTGACAGCACTCTAAGCGTCTATATCGGCTCCGGAGTGCTGGGCGCGGCAGTGCAGGTGTTGGACTGAACGGCGGCTCTTTCTGGTGATAAAAAACCGGTATTTTCAGCTGTTTTGTGTTTTATCAGGCAAAAATTGCATAGTAAAAGCCCCTGCGCACCACAAAAGAAGTGCACAGGGGTTTTCTTATGCAGTCTGCGGGAAGCCCAGTCAACCCACCGCGATGGCAGCTTTCCGGCAGCTTTCCACATGACTTGCATAGAGCCGCAGAGATTGGACGGAATAGGTCATCAGCTCGCCGTAAAGACCGCCACCCAAAGCATCACAGAGCCAGTCCACAAGCCAGAGCTGTTCCATACTGGGGGCCGGGCATTCAGCGGGAGCGCGGCGGCCTTCTTTTCGAGCAAGCATATGGGCGTTCTGTTCAGAAAAAAGGTTTCTGCCCTCCGCCCGCGCCGCGAGCAAGTCCTGTTCCCGGCTCAAGCAAAGCGCCAGACTCCAGCCCGCGAACACGTCCGCCCGGCCTGTCAGAAATCCGTCAATATCCTCCGGCGCAGGGTCCAGAGCCTCCAGCATCTGCCGTTCCAGACAGAGCAGGGAATCAATACAAGCATCCATTTTCATCAAAAGCACTTGCGGTAGATGGCTTCCTCGGACTCCAGGTCGAAGGGATAGTAGGCGTTGGTCATCAGGCGCTGCTGGTTGGCCTCCACGCTCTGGGGGAACTTCTTGAAGTCCTCCTCAGTGAAGCCGCAGTCCCGCAGAGGACGCAGGGGCAGAATCCGCTGAAGCAGGGCGTTCATCTCGGGGATGGCGTTCTTGGCGTCGCAGCCCAGAATACCCGCCACAAGGTTCTTGAAGCGCATGATTTCGCCGTCAGGATTCTTCTCGTCGTAATAGTCCATGATGGCGCCGAACAGCATATAGTTGCTCTCACCGTGGGCTACGTGGTAGGTGCCGCCCAGAGGGAAGCTCATGCCGTGGACAGGACCGCAGCCGGCCTTCAGGAAGGCAATGCCCGCGTAGAAGCTGGCGGTGACGAACTCGTCCAGGTACTCGAAGCGAGCGTCCTGGCCCTTCTCGTCGATGAGCTTGAAGCCCTTCAGAATCATGTCCATAGCCTTTTCGCTGAACAGCTCGGAGGTCATGGTTTTCCGATGGGGAGACAGGAAGGACTCTGTCGCATGAACCAGAGCGTCAATGGCGGAGCAGGCGAAGGGCTTGTAGGGCAGGGTTTTGATAAGATCGGGAATCAGGCAGACCTTGTTGGGGATGATGTCGTCAGAGACCAGGCCCAGCTTGGTTTCGCCGCCAGTCAGCACGCCGTCCTTTTCATCCTTGACGATGGCGACGGAAATATTGGTGCATTCAGAACCCGTTCCGCAGGTGGTGGGGATGGCAATGACGTCCTTCTCATGCTGGACGGGGAAACGTTTGAAGTACAGATTATGCACAGTGTCAGGACGCTTGCAGCCCAGCAGCTTGCACAGGTCCATGATGGCCCCGCCGCCAACAGCTATCACGCGGTCGTAGCTGTCGTAGGGGATAGCGTCGTACATGGTCTGAATCATGGCCTCGGAAGGCTCCCCGGCGCCGAATTTCTCCTGGAACACATACTGGCACTTGAGGTTCAGCTCCTTCATGAACGGCGTGTAAATGAACTCATTGGTGAGCACCACGTCCCGCTCATTCAGCTTGAATTCCTCCGCCATAGCCGCGAAGGTATCAAACTTGTACACGGTGGGAGCGAAGATGATCTCACGCTTGTCGGCCATCAGGGCGGCGGAAAAAGCATCCATTTTCTGAGCCATAACTTTCATTCTCCTTATTATTATCGTTGTTATTTTGGCGGGACAGGCCATTGAAAACCCGTCCCGTCAAATCCGTTATTATTTCCGGGAAATCGCTTTCTTAACGGCCTCCACAATGTTCGCCGCACGCAGGCCGTAGGTGTCCATCAGGAAATCCTGAGGGCCGACCTGTCCGAACAAATCCTGCACGCCTACGAATTCCTGAACCGTCGGGCAGTTCTTGGCGAGGCAGTTCGCGACGACGGAACCCAAGCCGCAGGTCACGTTATGGTTCTCAGCAGTAATGATTGCGCCGGTATCCTTGGCCGCCTTGACAACCAGCTCTTCATCCAGCGGCTTCCAGGTGAACATATCGATGACCCGGACCGCAATCCCCTCTGCCGCAAGCGCTTCGTAGGCTTTCAGGGCTTCGTCGACCATGATGCCGGAGGTAATAATGGTCGCCTGATCGCCGGCGCTTTCATGCAGAACGACACCCTTGCCAATCTGGAATTCCGAACCCTCGTCGTAAATCCGGATCACGTCTTTCCGGACAAAACGGGTAAAGCTGACGCCCTCGACGTTTACGAGACCCCGGGTAATGCTGGCAAGCTGGTCGTAGTCGCAGGGGTCCAGAACGGTGGCTTCAGGGATGCTCAGATACATCGCTGCATCTTCCAAAGGCATATGTGTACCGCCATTGAACGCAGCAGTCACACCGGCGTCGGAACCCAGCACGCGCACGCTCAATCCGGCATAGGCGGCGGACATATAAATCTGGTCATAAATCCGGCGGCTGGTGAAGGTGCCAAAGGAATGCAGGAACACTTTCTTGCCCGTCGCGGCCAGACCAGCAGACACACCGGCGGCGTTCCCCTCGGCGATGCCAGCCTCAAAGGTCCGCTCGGGATAGTTCTTCAAAAGCTGCTTCGTGTTCACACAGCCCATCAGATCACAGTCAACGTAGCAGATGGACTTGTCCTCAGCCATCAGTTCATTCAGGGTCAGGGCGAGACCGTCCCGGCAGGCGCGGGAGTCCTTTTCGTGCTTACCAATCAGTTTCACATTCATCGTTCTCGACCTCCAATCAAGCGTTTTTCGCGTCTTCCAGAGCCTTTTCAGCGGCGGCAATGGCTTCCACCCACTGCTCCTCCTTAGGCTGGGAAGAATGGTCGTGTTTCGGCTCGGCGAAGGTCGCGCCCTTGCCCTTGCTGGTCTTCAGGACGATGCAGCTCGGCACGCCCTTGGTCTCTTTCGCGGTCTGGATGGCGTTATAAATAGCGTTGACATCGTGGCCGTCAATCACCTGGGTGTGAAGCCCGAAACCAGCCGCTTTCTTTGCAAGATCGCCGTGGTTCAGAATCTCAGCGGTTGTGCCGTCAAGCTGATAACCGTTGTCATCGATGAAGTAAATGATGTTGTCCAGCTTGTGCGCGTAGGCAAAATGGAACGCCTCCCAGACCTGGCCTTCATCCGCCTCGCCATCGCCGACGACGCAATAAACGTAGGAATCCCGTCCGTCGATACGATTGCCCAGGGCCGCGCCGGCAGCTGTGGACGTACCCTGGCCCAGGGAACCGGTTGTCAAATCCACGCCGGGGGTCAGCTTCCGGTCGGTATGGCTGGGGAATTTCGTACCCGGCTGGTTCAGCGTGTAAGCGTCCTCAATCGGATAGAAACCCATCAGGCCAAACGTGGCATAAGCAACAGGCCCAGCATGACCTTTGGAAAGCACCAGCCAGTCACGGTCCTCCCAGCGGGGATTCTTGGGGTCGAACTTCATGACCTCGCCGTAAAGCACCGCCATGAGGTCCGCCAGGTCCATGGACCCACCGACGTGCCCGAAGCCCCGGCTGTGGATGACTTTCAGTGTCTCCAGCCGGATCTGGGCCGCAAGGACCTTGATTTTTTTCTCATTCATAGAAAAATCCTTCCTTTCTAAGCGCACTGTCGCGCATGAAATCAGTACTTCCGTGCCTCGTCGCGGCCGGCCTTGACGCCCTTCCAGGCTTCCTGCACAGACGCCTTTTCGGACACGTCGGCCAGACCCACGTTCCACCAGGACTCATAGCCGTCGGTCATGGTCTTGGGAATGACCTTGAGGTCGAAGAGGCACGCGACGGTCTGCTTCTTGGCGTCCTCCAGGGCGGCCTCCAGCTCGGCGATGGTCTTGCAGGTGTAGGACTTCAGACCGTAGCCCTCGCCAATCTTGGCATAATCCACGGGGATGAGGTCGCCGCAGGGCTTCTTGCCGTCGGTGTAGCGGAACTCGGTGGCAAGACTGCCGATGCCGTGATTCATCTCCAGGTTGTTGATGCAGCCGAAGCCGCAGTTATCGAAAATCAGAATATTGACCTTCTGCTTTTCCTGCATGATGGTCATAATTTCGCTATGGAGCATCTGGAAGCTGGAGTCGCCCACGACGGCATAGACCTCGTGATCAGGCTCGGCAAACTTCACGCCCAGGGTTGCGGCGACTTCATAGCCCATGCAGGAATAACCGTATTCGGCATGGTAACCGCCACGCTTATCAGTGGTCCAAACGCGCTGCATACAGCTGGGGAGGGAACCGCCGGCGGTGATAATATTGGCGTCGGCGTCGATGCAGCGGCGGATAGCGGCAAGGGCGGCGGTCTGGGTAATTTTGCCGTCTGTCAGCTTCACGAACTCGGGCACGGTGCGGGGGTCACGGGCCTTGATGATGGGCTCGAAATCGTCGCCGGTGTACTCAATGCCCGCCAGACGCTTCATCTCTTCATCCCAAACGGCCTTGGCCTTGGCAATCTCGTCGGTATAAGCGGAGGCATAGCCCTTGGCCCGGAGCTTGGCGGCCAGAGCGGTGACGGTGGCCTTCGCGTCGCCTACGGCCTTTACAGCGTCCATCTTGTAGGCGTGGTAACGACAGTTGTTGATGGTAACGAACTTCACGCCCTCATGCTGATAAAGCCGCTTGGAGCTGGTGGTGAAGTCGGAGAGCCGGGAACCGATGGCGATGACCACGTCGGCATCCTTGGCAATGACGTTGGAGGCATAAGTACCGGTGACGCCGATACCGCCCAGGCAGTAAGGATGGCTGGACTTGCAGGCGCTCTTTCCGGCCTGGGTCTCGCCAAAGGGGATCTTGAACTCCTCGCAGAACTTCTCTACAGTCTCGCCGGCCTCGGAGTAACGCACGCCGCCGCCCACAATGACAAGGGGTTTCTTCGCCGCGGCAATGATTTCAGCGATATCGTCCAATTCCTCTTCCACGGCGGCAGGACGGGTGATGCGGTGTATGCGCTTCTCGAAGAAATACTCAGGGAAGTCATAGCTCTCACCCTCCACGTCCTGGGGCAGGGCGATGCAGCAGGCGCCGGTTTCAGCGGGATCGGTAAGCACGCGCATGGCATTGATCAGGGCGGTCATGACCTGTTCAGGGCGGGAGACGCGGTCCCAGTATTTGCAGACGGGACGGAAGGCGTCGTTAGTGCTGACGGCCAGGCTGCTGCTCTGCTCAAGCTGCTGAAGCACGGGGTCCGGCTGACGGGAGGCAAAGGTATCTGCCGGGAAGACCAGCAGGGGGATATTATTGACAGTGGCGGTAGCGCAGGCGGTGACCATATTGGCGGCGCCGGGGCCTACGGAAGAAGCGCAGGCGATGATCTGCTTCCGGCCGTTCTGCTTGGCAAAGGCGATGGCGGTATGACACATACCCTGCTCGTTGCGGCCCTGCATCACCTTCAGCCCGCCGGGGTTGGTATCCAGCGCCTCGCCCAGTCCTACGGCAATGCCATGTCCGAAAATGGTGAAGAAGCCCTTGACAAACTTCGTCTCCACGCCGTCCATGGACACATACTGGTTGTCCAGGAATTTGACGATAGCCTGTGCGGTAGTCAGTCTGGTGGTTTTACTCATGCTGTCCATCCTCCTTAAATCTTCTGGCAGGCCGCTCCGTACTGCGAAAAAACACGGTCAGAAATCCGACCCGATGCCGCGCCCTTCGCACCAGAGGGCCGCCTGCTTCCAGAGCCATGCTGTTTCAGCTTGTTTGACGCTTTGCTCTGTCGCTTTCCATATTCTATACTATACCGAAATCTCCCTTCTTTTTCAATGAGACATCTTGCGAAAAAACTGTGATTTCCTGCTCTTTCTCCTGTGCTTACTTTTTTTGCCGGAATCTGTAAGAATCCAGGCGAAAAATCGCTGCGGAAACAGAGGAAAGGGAGCAGAATTCCAGCAGGACCGTCAAGGCTTATCGAAAAACTGCTGCACGCCGTCGATTTTCTGTCCGCCGTGACTCTGGAGGGCCTGCGCGGAGGGCTGATGAATGGTCTGCCGCACCAGATCCAGCACAGCTCCCGCGGCTGCTGTTTCCCGCAGAAGACCGGCGGCCTCGGCCCGTTCCCGGCGGCTCTGTCCGTTATGCTCCAGACGGCTGTATAAAGCGCCGTAAGCCTCCTGAACCTGCGCCACCCAGATGCGGTCGGCCTTAAGAATCTCACTGGCCCGGCGGACATCCTCTGGGGAGTGGAGATGGAGCCGGTTCAGCCCCAGGGACGCCGTGGACAGCCGGAATTGGGGCAGGGTGATGGCGCTGTCCTCCGTCTCGTTTTTGGGGGACCAGATTTTCGCCCGTCCGGTATCCGCCGCCCCGGAGACGAACACGCCCTTGCAGTCGCCGAAGAGACAGCCGCCGATATCCGCACCGGGATTGCCACCCAGAGCCTTGACGATGCGCGCGGTGCCGCTGATACGGATTTCCCCGCAGCCGCCCCGGAGTCCCGCCCCGACAGCCGCCGCGTGACAGAGCGCCGCCGCCGTGATTTTCCCGCCCCGCAGGATGATATTCCCCACGGAGCCGTTCAGACCGCCGCCAATACCCGCGCCGCCGTCCTTCCCGGTTGCGCTGACGGAACCGCCGGAGATTTCTATATCCCCCATGGCGCCGTCCTTCCCGGCACCGATCCCCGCGCCGCCGCCGGAACCTTCCGCCTGAATCGTGCCGCCGCGGATAACGATACGGCAGGAGGCGCCCGAACCGCTTCCGGAATCCCGCCCGATGCCCGCGCCGCCACGCCCGCCGGAGGCCGTCAAAGCGCCTGCGGGAGTTCGTCCGCCGCTGGGGTCCTCGGGGCAGTCGATATATAAAACGCTCCCAACGCCAAGGGCTGCCCCAGCATAGCCGGAACTGCCTTCAAAGAGATTTTCCGTTCCGTTTTCCAGCAGCAAAGTCAGCTCGTTCCCAGCGCCCAGATCAAACCC
Organism: uncultured Oscillibacter sp.; assembly: GCA_910577405.1. Lineage (GTDB taxonomy): Bacteria > Bacillota > Clostridia > Oscillospirales > Oscillospiraceae > Oscillibacter. Next base: position 37,141 of record CAJTMG010000005.1, read on the forward strand.
GCTGCCCGTGTCCGGACGGCAGACCACACCCAGCAGCGTCAGAGCCGTCACGCCAATGTTGTCCGCAAAAGCCAGTCGGCCCCAGTAAGGACTTTGATTCGCGTCTGTGCCGGAACCGCCTGCGACAGCCGTCACCATAGGGGAGAGAATCCGAAGGGTCCGGGTGTCCTCCTCATAGACCCAATCCCGTCCCATTTCGCCGCCGGTGACGGTAAAGGGGTTGGGGTACATATCCATCTCGTCAAAGCCCATTTTCTGCTGATTCCAGTGGAGATAGGCATAGCGGGACATGGGATTGCCCTTGGAGTCCCAGCCCCGGAAAACCAGCGATATGGGATGTCCCCGGTCGCCCTTGTCCAGCCAGAGCCGCGCGGGTTCGCCGTGGAGCAGAGCCATTTTTGCCTGCCGCCCGTCGATTTCCACGCTGCTGATACGGGCCCAGCCGGGAAGGAAGGTCCGCCAGATCACGTCAAAGGGCTGTAGCGCGCGCCCCGCCGTATCCCGCACCTGTACCCCGTGGGCCGCAAAGGAGACCGGTCCATGGGCCACCACAACGGGCATGGTGTTGGGATGCTTTCCCTCAGGCTGATCCAGTACCGCCGCCGTGCCTGCCGCCAGATGGAGCGTGCTGCCCGCCTGACCCCGGAGGCCTGTCAGACGCAGCAGCCCGCCGTCACTGCCCAGGGTCAGGGAGGCGTTCTGGGACAAGGAGAGCGTCACGCCCTGTCCCGGATTGCTCTGCCCCAGAATGAACAGCCGGGCGTCAGGCGCGTTCACGGCAATCGAAGCTCCCTCCGGACTGCGCAGAAGCACCACTCCGGAACCGAGAAGCCGCAGGGCCAGTGCCGCCGGGCTTTGTACGGCCACATGAGAGGTTCCGCCCACAGTCAGCCCAACGGGAGCGTCCGCCTGCCCGGAAGCCTCCGGACTGCTGGCAGAAACGCCGGAGAGGTCCCGTCCTGCCGCCTGCACGTCCCCAAACCGCCGCGCCGTAACAGCAGCCCCGCCGGATTCGGAAACAGAGGCCCCTGTGTTCCCGGAGGCTTCCCTGGCGTTGGCCCGAAGAAGGTCCAGCAGTCCGGCAAGGGGATTGTCTGCGGGAATCTCTCCGTCGCCGGTAAGGGCCAGCAAGAGGGTGGTGTCCAGCAGGGAGGCATCCAGAAGGGCGCCGTTGTCAGCAAACAGGCTGTCCAGGAAGTCAGCCAGTCCAGGCAGGGCCCCGGCTGCAATCTGATTCCGGAACTGCCACAGGCTGTCAAACGCGCCGTCAGTCAGGGAATCCACAGCCTCATCCGCCGGAATTCCTGCCTGTATCTTCTCCAGAAGCTCCCGCAGGCCCTGAATGGCTTCCTCCAGCGTGGGAGAGCCTTTCAGAATCGCGGCACCCAGAAGCAGCGCGGTCAGACGGTCTTGGGCGGAGCTGGCGGACGCGTTGGCTATGGCAAGCAGCAGCTCCGCGCCCTCGGTGTTCTGATCTACACCCAGAAAGGCGAGCAGTTCGTCGGCGCTCATGGAGTTGGAAAGGCCCTCCAGCATCCAGTCCGGTATCTTTTCAGCCTTCACGCCGCCTTGCAGAAGGGACAGCAGCGCGTCGATCCCAGGGGTTCCGGCATCATCCACAAACAGGGGACCGCCGCTGGTGGAAGCGCTGCCAAGAATCCGGTCTATCTGCTGGACCAGCTCTTTTATGGCTGTCTGGAGTTTGTTCCCGTCCTCCTTGCCAGAGGCGGCCTCTTCCGTCAGATCAGATATGCGCCCAAGACGCTCCTGCACCTCCGACAGGATGGCCTCTCCGGTTTGCAGGGTCCTGCGGCTCTCCCGGACCTCCGCCAGACGGACGCCCCCGAATTTCTGCCGCAGGGTTTCGGAAATCACATCTCCCGCTGAAGCGCTCTTCTGTCCGGACGCCGTGCCGACGCTCTTTTCCGTCCGGACTGTGGTCTGCTGCCTTGCAACGGCGAGGGTTCGGTTTCTGCGGATTGCCAGCTCTCCCATATGCAACGCCTCCTTGTGAGAAATCAAAAACAGAGTTGGGACTCGGTAAGGGCCTGTGTCAAAAAGCCCTCCCGCGCGCGCTTATTAAAATATATCGGCACACAGGCAGGGAAAATAAGGAATCATTTTCCGCAGTCTGGCCGGCTCACGTCGGATTTCAACAAAAACGGCGAAAATCCGGAAAGGGAAGACGGAAAATTTGTGCGCTCTGGACCTTGACGGGAAGGATTGGGAATGCTATGGTACTCCAGAAAGATTTTTGCGGGCACGTCGTTTATCAAAAGTACCGCGAAAGGAATCGAGGCAATCGTTATGGAAATTCTAATTAGTCTGTCTGCCGCGCTGATTGGCGGGCTTTTGATGTCCCGTCTGGCAAAACGGCTGCATCTGCCCGCAGTGACGGCCTACCTGGTGGCGGGTCTGCTGCTGGGACCCTTTTTCATCGGCCTGCTGGGAATCCCCGGCCTGGGTTTTTCCTCTATGGAGTCTGTAGAGCGTCTGAACATCCTCTCACAGGTGGCCTTGGGCTTTATTGCGTTTACCATCGGCAACGAATTCCGGGTCAGCCAGCTCAAAACCATGGGACGGCAGGCGATCATAGTGGGCATCCTACAGGCGGTCTGCGCGACGCTGATGGTGGACGCGGCGCTGATTCTGCTGCATTTCATCCGGCCGGAGGCGATTTCCGTTTCCTCCGCCATTACGCTGGGAGCCATAGCCGCCGCTACAGCCCCCGCCGCGACATTGATGGTGGTCCGGCAGTATAAGGCGGACGGCCCCATGACACGGCTGCTGCTGATGGTGGTGGCGATTGATGACGCGGTGGGTCTGGTGCTGTTCTCGGCGTCCTTCGGAGTGGCCATGGCGCTGGAGAGCGGGACGATCAGCGTGGTCAGCGTGCTGGTGGAGCCAGTGGTGGAGATTGTGCTTTCCTTGCTGCTGGGTTCCGTGGCAGGTCTGGCCCTCTATTGGGTGGAGCGCTTCTTCCATTCCCGCAGCAAGCGTCTGTCAATCTCCATCGGCTTTGTGTTCCTGACGGCGGGCCTGTCCATGGGAGAATTCGAGCTTGGCGGCGTGCATTGCGGCTTCTCACTGCTGCTGGTGTGCATGATGACCGGAACGCTGTTCTGCAATATCTGCGATTTTTCCGAGGAACTGATGGCCCGTGTGGACGGTTGGACGGCGCCGCTGTTTGTACTGTTCTTTGTCCTCTCCGGCGCGGAACTGGACCTGTCAGTGCTGCGGAATCCGTCAGTGCTGCTGATCGGCGTGATTTACATCCTGATTCGCTCCCTGGGCAAGTATCTGGGTTCCTATGGAAGCTGTGCCCTTACGGGATGCAGTGAGAATATCCGGAATCATCTGGGCATGACGCTACTTCCTCAGGCTGGCGTGGCGCTGGGTATGGCCATTACTGCCCAGAGCCTTGCTGACGGCGCGATGGTCCGGAGCGTGGTGCTGTTCTCCGTGCTGGTATACGAGCTGGTGGGTCCGGCTCTGACGAAACGTTCTCTTCTGGCCGCCGGGGAGATCATGCCGGAAGGGAAGACCTCCGCCCGGAAAAAGAATCCTCAGAAGACAAAGCGCCACAGTGTGACTTGAGGGCGTTCCAATACTGGCGGCGCGGGTATGACGCTTCATAAGGGGAGGCGCGTCAGCATTATCAACGTGCCCGGAAACGGTTGGACTGCCGCGACCTGCGTTTTTCTTACAAAGACAGTCCGACTTCATAAAATATTTTAGGCGAGGGCCAGCGTGGTGTTAAGCTGCGTTGGCCTTCGCATTATTTTGGGTCTGGGCAGTTGGGATTGCTTCTGCGCCTGCTGCTGGATGATTGCCTTGTGTGAAATCCGGCGAAACAGAAGAACCGCCGATTTCTGGGAGGAATTGCTGTCAGCGTCCGATAAAGGCCTTTTTCTCATAACGTACAAGCCGGGGCGCATAGTTTATTGTATGCTGCTTGTCGGAAAGGGGAATGAGAATGATCAGCCAATCACAGCTCCAAGAAATGAGAAGCGCGGATATAACACAGGTAGACCGCGGCGCTTTAGTCGATGTTTGCAGCATTCATATTGACACTGCGCTTCCTGCCGCACAGAGAATGCAGAGCTACCTTGAACAGATCGTCAATCCGTATTGCTTCCTTTGCGGGGATACGCCTGTCAAGATCCGCTTTGTATCTGAAAACAAGACCTTAAAGCAATCCTTGGGCGATTACTTTTCGAGCCTTAAATAAACTGCCGGCTTTTCCACTGTCATTTCAATCGGGGACTTTGCGGTTATGGGTTGAAACTGGTATAACAGACCTGTAATTGTCAGGGGAAAGGAGGTATCATGTCCCGCATACGCAAAACCGGAGCGGCACGCGCCAGTGCAGAGCCGTTCTGGAAGATTGGGCTTTATATCCGACTATCCAGAGAGGACAGCAACGAGGACGACAGCGAAAGCATTATCAATCAAGAGAAAATACTGCGTGATTTTGTGGACGCTTACTTTGAACCGGGAAATTATGTGATTGCAGACGTGTTTGCCGACGATGGGCTGACAGGTACAGATACGGCGCGTCCAAACTTCATGAGGCTTGAACGCTGTATTGTCCGCAAGGAAATAAACTGCATGATTATCAAATCACTTGCGCGTGGTTTCCGCAATCTTGCAGACCAGCAAAAGTTTCTTGAAGAGTTTATCCCAATCAACGGCGCAAGGTTTATCTGCACAGGCGCGCCATTCATTGACACCTATGCAAACCCGCCTTCTGCAAGCGGCCTTGAAGTGCCGATCAGGGGAATGTTTAATGAACAGTTTGCCGCTGTCACTTCTGAAGAAATCCGGAAGACATTCAAAATGAAGCGGGAACGGGGGGAGTTTATCGGGGCATTTGCCGCATATGGCTACAGAAAGGACCCCAATGACAAAAACAGACTTTTGATAGACGAAGAAGCGGCAGAAGTTGTAAGAAGCATCTATCACTGGTTTGTCCATGAAGGGTACAGCAAAATGGGGATTGCAAAGAGGCTGAACAGCATGGGGGAGCCGAACCCTGAGGCCTACAAAAAGAAAAAGGGGTTAAAGTATCAGAATCCCAATACCAGCAAAAATGATGGCTTGTGGTCTGCCGGCACAGTCGCAAGGATATTGCAGAATGAGATTTACACCGGCGTGATGGTGCAGGGACGGCATCGGGTCATCAGCTACAAAGTACACAAGCAGATTGCCGCCCCAAAGGAGGAATGGTTTGTTGTCCCTGATACCCATGAAGCGATCATTGACAAGGAAACCTTTGAAAAAGCACAAGCCCTGCACAGACGCGACACAAGGACGGCGCCGGGTAAACGGGAAGTCTATCTGTTCTCTGGCTTTGTCCGCTGCGCTGACTGCAAAAAGGCTATGCGGCGAAAAACTGCCCGCAGTCTCGCCTACTATGCCTGCCGCACCTTTACCGATAAAAAGACTTGCAGCAAACATTCTATCCGGCAGGACAAACTGGAAGAAGCGGTTTTGACTGCCCTGCAAGTACAGATCGCTCTTGTGGACAAGCTGTCGGAGGAAATTGAACGGATAAATAACGCGCCTGTGATCAATCGGGAAAACAAGCGGTTGGCCCTTGCGCTGAAACAGGCAGAGAAACAGCAAAAGCAATATCATGACGCTTCCGACAGCCTGTACCTTGACTGGAAAAATGGCGATATTACCAAAGAGGAATACCGACGATTGAAAGGCAAAATTGCCGAGCAGTCTGCCCAGCTTGAACAAAACATTTCTTCCCTGAAAGAGGAAATGCAGTCGACGGCTGACAGTATCGACACCGGCGACCCCTATCTTGCTGCATTTCTGAAACACAGGAACATTCAAACCCTTAATCGCGGTATCCTGGTTGAATTGGTTGACACGGTTTGGGTGCATGAGAACGGGGAGATAACGGTGGATTTCAATTTTGCCGATGAGTATCAACGCATACTTGATTACATTGAGAGCAATCACAACATTCTTGCGGTGATAGAGCAAAAACCCGCGATACAGCAGGCTTAACGACCCGTCACCAAACAAAAGCTATTGTTGTGCATAAATAAGCGGCGCAGTAGGTCCGGTTGCGCCAGTGGGACCCTGCATAGGAGAAGCCGTCAGCGCACCCTGCATCTTCGCTTTCAGGAAGAGCTGGTTCTGTACGGCAGTCTCCAACATACCGCGGACGCTCTCGTTGGCAGCCAGCACATCGCTGACCGTGGCGGGAGGACCGCTGAGACCGGGTAAGGTACCCAGAATATATTGCAGCTTCTCACCCTCAGCATTGAGGATATGGCTCAGTCCAAGTTCCTCCATAGCGATGGAAGAGAGAATTTGATTGACTGCGTCCTCCCGCTCAATAGGCGGATTGACTACAGGAAAACTGGGCAGAGACATAAGAGAGAATCTCCTTTCAGATTAAGAGACGCGCACCAAAGGCACGCCGGCGCGGAACTGTGGAAGAGAAACTCGCCACAAAACCGCGTCCGGGATAGTCTATGCGTCCGCCGGCTGGAGAGTTCCTGCTGGAACAGAACTGCTCTGTCTGTCATAGAGTAAAACAGCGGCATGGATATCCCGCCGCGCATTCTCGTTCCGGTACTGCCCGGGACGCTTTATGGAGTTGTGAATATGTCGATGCCTTCCTTTCCACCTAATGGGGCTGATCTGACACGGGAGGAAGCTCTGAACATGATTATTGCGTCCATCGCCATGGAGGAGCTTGCCCTGAGTCATATCCTCAATGCCGAAGGTGAGAAGCTGCAATATATCTTAGGAACTTTGCCGGGTACAAAACCTTGTGCATATCCACAGGATGTGCTGGCCGTCAACAAAAGCGTGACTGCTCTTGTCGAGGCGGTCACACAAAACCAAATGCTGCTGAAAAACAAACTGAGTCAGGCGCTGGAGTTCTGTCCGATTCCCCCAACGGGACCTCCGCCCTGTCAGCCTGAACCTTCCCCTTGCCCGCCGCCCTGCCGACCCGACCCCACCCCTTGCCCGCCGCCATGCCATCCTGATCCCGTCCCTTGCCCGCCGGTTTCGCATAGGAAACATACCTCTAGGGACAGCGCCCTCCAACTGACAGCCCGGCGGGAGGAAACGCTATGGAATCCGGGCAGCCGCCTGCTCTGGAGAAAGCAAAGCCAGTCGGGAAAAGCCATTCGCTGGGATGAGTGCGCTCCCACAGAGATTTATCTGAGCCCGGGAAAAACTTACACGGTTCAGTGTACGCTGAATGTCCGCACTGTGGTTCCGGCGAAAGGGACAGGGATCATTTTTCTCAGGCAGTCGCCCTGTGGTATGTTTACAAACGCACTGCCGCTGTGTTTCCCGATGGAATACTTGGCCCAAGGCCCCCAGTCCCTGTGCATGACAGCCGTGCTGCATCCCTGTTCAGATTGCGGATGTGAGACATACCTGTCCCTGCTGCTGGACGCCAAAAGCGCCTTATGTGTAGAGGGCGCTGTAATGGATGTTGCAGAACTGCCATAAGCGGGCCTGCAAACCAGCCAGCGGAGTCCAAGCTGTTCCCATGCTTGCCGGATGAATCCCGAATGAATAAAGCAGGGAAGTGTATTTATCAGGAAGCATATGCCTCAATAAAGCTCCCGCCGGTTTTATCGACGGGAGTTCTTAATATGTCAATCAGGCAGCTGCGGCAATACAGTTGGATTTAAGAATGCGTTCCTGCGCGCTTGAGAGCAATTCCCGTAGTTGTTTTGTTATTGAAATCAGGCCGTGTCTATGTTATGATATATAAGATCAGAGAAAACGGAAATGCGCAAATTTGAAAGGAGTTTCAGTATGTGAAAACCTGCTGAAAGCTGATGAGATTCTCATACTGTATAAGGCGCTAAGGTCACAAAAGCAAACCCCGCTTGGGGAGCAAAATAAACTGTTGTGGACTTTTAGGGCAGAGTCGTAAGTTCGATAATGACTGTTTGTCGTAAAAAAGCGGGAGGGAGAAAGCAATGCCTGACAAAGAAAAAATAAAAGATGCGTCAAAAAATGATTGGTGGCCCATGGATTATTCGCCGAATTTAAGCGTAGAGGAATGGGTTTCTTTAATCAAGGACCGTGAAGTATTCAATATCAGCAGTCTTGAAATTATGAAACGAATGCTGGACTGCGGCGGACAGGCTACCTGCAAGCAGCTCTCGCTGAAGTATGGGGAAACGGCTAATTTTTATAACAGCGGTTCTGTAGCCCTTGCCCGCCGTGTAGCAAGAAAAACAGGCTGTCCTCCGCGAGAAGCAGAGACTTCCAAATGGTGGCCAATGTTGTATTTGGGCAAAAAGGCAGGCAGAGAAACGGAAGGAACTTTTTTGCAGAAGCTGCGTGATGAGCTGATGGAGGCACTGAAACAGGTCGATCTTTCTGGTGTTCGGCTTTATGCTTCCGCCGAGCTGGATGAAGAGAACCGCGGCTTCTGGTGGCTGACGGCAAATCCGAAATACTGGAGATTCTCTGACATATTTGTGGGTGATACGGAGTCCTATTCTTTGTGCAATGATGACGGCAATAAACGGCGGATTTATCAGAACTTCCTTGACGCGAAGGCCGGCGATCTGGTGATCGGTTATGAGGCTGCTCCCGTCAAAAAAATTACGGCCATTTGCAGAATTGCGGCGGAACAGGACGGCGAGGAGATTTACTTTGAAAAGATGGAGGGCCTTGTGTCGCCGGTGGAATACCAGACGCTGCGGGATTGTCAGGAATTGGAACAGATGGAGTTCTTTCGGAATCCTCGGGGCAGTCTGTTCAAGCTGACGCGGGACGAGTATCACTTTATTTTGGATGTGATTCGTGAAGAAAATCCTGTTCTTCCGGAACGGGTGGTTGACCGGTATACAAAAGACAATTTTCTGGAAGAAGTTTATATGACCAGCGCAGATTATGACAAGCTGTCGGCGATGCTTCTCCATAAAAAGAACATCATCCTGCAAGGCGCGCCGGGTGTAGGAAAGACCTTTGCTGCCAGACGTCTTGCGTGGTCCATAATGGGCGAAAAAGATGAGAACCGGATTGAATTTGTGCAGTTTCATCAGAACTATTCCTATGAGGATTTTGTGATGGGTTATAAGCCGGTGGAAGACAGGTTTGAGCGGAAAGACGGCGTTTTCTACCGGTTCTGTCAGAAAGCCGAAAATCAGCCCGGCAAAGCTTTCTTTTTTATCATTGACGAAATCAACCGCGGCAATATGAGTAAGATTTTCGGAGAGCTGCTGATGTTGATTGAAAAAGAATACCGCGGCACCAAAATCGCGCTTACATACAGTGATTTTCCGTTTTCTGTCCCTGATAATTTGTATATTATTGGTATGATGAATACAGCGGACCGCAGTCTTGCCATGATTGACTATGCTCTCCGGCGGCGGTTCAGCTTTTTTGAAATGGAACCCGGTTTTCATTCGGAAGGATTTATGCGCTATCAGTCCGGTCTGAATAACGAGAAGCTGAATGAATTGATTGAACGAGTGAAAGAGCTGAATCAGAAAATTATTGCGGATAAATCCCTGGGAAAAGGATTCTGTATTGGACACAGCTATTTTTGTAATCAGACGGTCTGCACAGACGAATGGTTGGACATTATCGTAAATTACGAGATTCTCCCTATGTTAAGTGAATACTGGTTTGACGAACCCGCGACATTGCAGCGCTGGGAGAGTAATTTGCGTGGTGCGTTACAATGACAAAGGACAAAAGTATTTTAATAAAGAATATTTACTATATGCTGTCCTATGCGTTTACAGCGATGGATCAAGGCGATTATGTGAATATTGCAGCGGAGAAATTTGAAAATATCCATAATCTTTTTGCGGCAATACTGGCAAAGGGTATCGGCAGGCAGTTGAAACAGGGACTCTACCGGGAATACCTGAATCGTACCGAAACGCTGTCGGTGATGCGCGGCAAAATTGATATGCCGGGAACGATCCGGAACCGCCTTTCCCAGAAATGTATGCTGACCTGTAGATATGATGAATTGTCGGAAAATAACCTGCTGAATCAGATTCTGAAAACAACCGCTGTCCTTCTGATTCGTCATGCGCGGGTGAGCGAGACTTACAAGACAGACCTGAAACGGGCAATGCTCTTTTTCTCCGAGGTAGACGCAATTGACCCTGTCTTTATCCGCTGGAGCGGCATTCGATTTCAGCGGAATAATCAAACGTACAGGATGCTGATCGGCTTGTGTCAGATGGTTTTGGAGGGAATGCTTCTCACTACAGACAGCGGGGAATATAAACTGGCTGCCTTTGTTGATGAACAGCACATGAGCAGGCTGTACGAAAAGTTTATCCTTGAATACTATGCTAAGGAATGTCCACAGATAAAAGCCTCTGCGTCACATATTTCGTGGGCGTTGGACAGCGGTGAACGTGCGCTGCTTCCGGTGATGCGAAGTGATATTATGCTTTCAAAGGGCAGTCGGGTATTGATTATCGATGCAAAATATTACACACATATCACACAAACGAGATATGATACAGATACCATCCGTTCAAACAATTTATACCAGATTTTTACCTATGTGAAGAATAAGGATGCAGAGTTTGGCGATCTGCCGCATGAGGTTTCCGGAATGCTGCTGTATGCCCGGACAGACGATTTTATTCAGCCGAATTGTACTTATCAGATGAGCGGGAACCGAATTGACGTTCAGACACTGGACTTGAACCAAGAGTTTTCCGGGATTGCAGCGCAGTTAAATTCGATTGTGTCTAAGTATTTTCTGGAATGAAAAAGCAAAGTCTATCATTGATAAACGGAATGCCATAGATATGGGAAAATGCCGCTCAAAACAAATCCAATCTGCTGCCCTAATACTATTTTCGCCCGCGACACCAAGAGTAAGGCGGTAGAGGCTGTTGGAATCTGGCAAGAAAATCCAGAACGCCGCTGAATACGGACTGAACACTTGCTATTATTTGATTTTGCGCTTTTTCTTCGCCGCCGATTACATCGAAAACAGCCGGTTCAAGGGTCTGTGTGCCGGCCAGAAGTCCACCAGCGAGACCATTCCCTAGACCCCATTGTTCTGCAACAGCAATATAACGCTCATAAGTGCAAGGGCTTTGACGAAAAACGGATCAAAACCCTTGCACTTGCTTAACAGTGTCTCCATATCTGAATCTGAAATCAGCAGTTTTTATTCCTGTTTCTCAGCAATAACGCCATTGCAGACGGCTATGTTTCTCTATATTTCTGTGGTTGACGCCAAATGTTGATTTCAATCATCCGCCACCGGACGTGGGAGAACCGCGCCGCCTGATCCGAGAATTATTAAGAGATTCCGCAGTCTTGCAAAATGAAGGCGGCATTATACTGTTTGTTCTGCCATGCTCTGGAAAACCGCACGGTTATGACAGACCACCGGCGAATCCGGTTTGCAGAAAGCAGCCAGTTCGTTAAAAGCCTCCGCTCGTTTCTGATCTCCCAAACGGCTGTAACAGACGCACATCTGGATACAGGGAAGGTAGCCGTAACAGTCGGGGGAAACAAATGCGCCCCGGCGGTCGTCCCTGTCGCAGGTCAAGGCCAGGGCATACCAGTAAGCTGCCTGACGGTACTGCTCCCGCTGGAAAAACCACGCCCCGATTTCGCAGCAGGTCTCGGCCCGGGGGCGGTCATATTCAAATGTGCGGAACAAGGCCGTCAAAGCTGCTTGATCATGGCCCAGTTCCTTATGGCAATAGGCGCAGTGACAGCAGGCGTCGATCTCGTTTTCCACCCATCCCCGGCCTTCCGCCAAGAAGCGCTCAAAGACGTTCAGCGCCTCCGTCCAGCGGTGGTGGTAGTACAGCTCCCGCCCATAGTAAAACTGCTGACGGGGGTCCAGGTCCTTTCCGGCGGCCAACTGCGTTTCATAGATCCGCAGATTTCGGTCCGGGTCGGAGGGACGGGTCTTGTGATGGGTGACGGCAAAATCCGCATGAAGAATTTTTCCGGCCGGCGTAATCACCTCATGGACAGCCCCTGTCCAGCGCATTCCAATATGATTTTTTATCAGGCGTTCCCGATAGTAGGAAAACGTTACATGACCGTTCTCATCGAATCCGGTGTGGTAAGGCGCCATAACCACCGAGACGGCGGGATTCAGCATTTCCTTTAATGCAAGAAATGCCTTTCGGTCCTCTTCCAGCAGCACATCATCCGCGTCCAGCCACATACAGTAATCCTTTGCGGCATGGGAAAAGGACTCATTCCGGGCGGCGGAAAAATCATCCTGCCAGGGGAAATCGAATATCTGGCTGGTAAAACGGGCGGCAATTTCCTTGGTGCGGTCGGCAGAGCCGGTATCCACAATGATAATCTCATCCACCAGATCCGCCACGCTCTCCAGACAGCGCTCCAGTACGTCCTCCTCATTTTTCACGATCATGCACAGGCTGACGCTTACCATAGAGGGTCCTCCTTCTATTCCTCATTATCTGCTCCCGCCGACAAAAGCCAGCGGGAGCAATATTTCAGCGGCGTTCCGCTTACTCGTCGTCTATTGGCATTTCTGAGTCGTGTTCGTTGTCTACACTAGATCAACGCGCCATGCCGGTTCAGTTCAGCCGGATGATCGACAGGGAAGCCCCCGTGCCGCCGCCCACAAGGATAGCGGTTCCAGCAATCGCTGTAAAAAGCTGAAGCGTAACAGTGGAGTTTGCGGGCAGGTTGACTTTGATTTGATTTTCAAAATTGGATGTGGAGATCACCGGATTGATGGTAGAAGGAACGCTGTTCACCCCGTTGATTACCAGCCGAGTTCCCATCAACAGGGCCAGGGTGGTATTCACATGGTAAGAAATCTGGTAGGTGCCTGCCTCCGCCACAGTAAACACCGTATTCCCAGCGTTGACCGTGATACCAGGGGACAGGAGCTGGGCGTCAGGCAGAGCAATGGAGGTTCCTCCCAACGCCACCAGGTAGCTGCTTCCCTGAGTGTTGGCGGCGAAGGCGGAAGTGGCGGTAGGATTAGGCCCGGAAGCCCCTGTGGGACCGGTAATGCCAGTGGCTCCAGTGGCTCCGGCAGCGCCAGTTACACCCGCAATCCCGGCTGCTCCCTCCGCGCCATCTGGCCCTGTGGGACCTGTAGCTCCAGCGGCTCCGGCTGCACCGTCCGCCCCGGTGGGACCCGTTGCCCCGGTGGGACCGACTGCCCCGGTGGGACCGACTGCGCCGGCGGGACCAATCGCGCCATCTGCCCCGGTGGGACCAGCGGGACCCTGGACTCCGGAGGACCCGGTAGCTCCAGTGGGACCCGCAGCGCCGGCAGCACCAATGGGGCCATCCGGTCCAGTGGGTCCGGTGGGGCCGGTAGGACCTGTGGGACCTTCAGCGGGGCCGTCTGCGCCCGTAGGACCGACAGGACCCGTGGGACCGGGCAGGACCGGGGCATTCATGGCGGCGCTCAGCTTGGCGGTCAGCAGCATCTGCTGTTCCATGATATCAGACAGGGTATTTTGCACGCTCTGATTGACACGCATGACCTCATCGAAGGACACCGCCTCATCCAGGCCCGGAAGAGTGCCCAGGATATATTGCAGCTTTTCACCCTCAGCGTTGAGGATGTGGCTCAGGCTGAGTTCCTCAGCGGCAATGGAAGCGATAATCTCATTGAGACTGTTCTCGCGAGTCAGCGGGGGATTGATTTGAGGGAAAGACGGCATTGACATGAGACATCCCTCCTCAGCTCAAACGGGTGATGGAAAGGGTTGCGCCAGCGGAGCCGGGCAGCAGGGTGACTGCGGAGGCAATACCAAACATTTGCAGGGATACCGTGTCCCCGGCATTCAGGTTCAGCAGAATCTCATTGGCGTAGTGGCTCAGAGACACCACCGGCGCCAGGGTAGAGGCCGGATTGGGCGTGCCGTTGATGAGCAGGCGGGTGCCGCTGGCCAGAGCTGCGGTGGTATTGATGTTGTAGGAGAGCTGATAGCGTCCGGCAGTGTTTACAGTGAATACTGTGTTGGCTCCATTGACCGTGATGTCCGGAGACAACTGCTGGCTGTCCGGCAGAGGGACCAAGGTGCCCCCTGCAATCACGGTCAGTGGCGTGCCGCTGGTATTGGCAGCAAAAGCGGAGGTAGCGGTGACGTTGGGACCCGTAGGGCCGGTAGCTCCGGTGGCTCCTGTTGCGCCAGCAGGCCCGGTAGCCCCGGTGGCTCCAGTGGCTCCCGCAGCGCCCACAGCACCCGCGGGACCAGTGGCTCCGGTGGCTCCAGCGGCGCCCGGCGCTCCGGCAGGGCCAGTGGCTCCGGTAGCTCCAGTGGCTCCGGTTGCCCCGGTCGGGCCAGCAGGTCCAGCAGCGCCCGCGGCACCCGTCGCACCGGTGGGGCCAATCGCTCCTGCTGCTCCAGCCGCGCCGTCTGCACCGGTGGGTCCGGTGGCGCCAGTGGGACCAGTGGCTCCGGTGGCTCCTGTTGCGCCGGTAGCTCCGGTGGCTCCGGCGGGTCCGCCTGCGGGTCCGGTGGCGCCAGTAGAGCCGTCAATATATGCACAACATGAAAATTCCCATAATCATGCAGACTGCATACATTTTAGAATCTTTGCAATTGATAAAAAGCGCTGTAATGCAGACGTGATACAGAGCGATTTTTCAAAAATTCTATCCCTGGCGGCCTGCGGGAAAAGGAGCAGAAATCCACTGGTAATTGCCGTGCGCATAGTGTATAATGAAAACAGCAGCAAAATGAAGTGTCTGCGGGAACTCCATATAAACAGGAAACCGGCGGCACAGCAATCGGCAGGATCAACGACTTGGGGGAAGAAGGGCAGGGCATGAGACGAGGATTCATATTTGCGGCAGGCAGCTTTTACGGTCTGCGCGAACAGCCAAAAACGGATGATATTGTGATAGCGGCAGACGCAGGCTTGCAGCATTGCCGGGAAGCGGGAGTGAGGCCGGACGTCATACTGGGCGACTTTGATTCTCTGGAGGCCCTTCCAGAGACCGAGGCAGAGATCCGCCGTCTGCCGGTAGAGAAGGACGACACGGACACCTTGGCGGCGGTACGGGCAGCGCTGGCGGAGGGCTGCGGGGAAATCTATCTGTACGGCGGCACAGGCGGCAGGCGGCTGGACCACACGCTGGCGAATTTGCAGACGCTGCTGTTCATACGCCGTCAGGGAGCGCGCGGCTGGATGTACGGCGACGATTTTCTCTGGACGGTAATCGAAAATGAAGCCATGACCATCAAGCGAACAACAGACTGGGCGTTATTTTCGGCGTTCTGTCTGGGGGACCGGGCGGAGGGAGTAGACGAGGAAGGCTTCCAGTATCCGCTGCGGGACGCGGTTCTGACGCCTGAATTCCCCCTTGGCGTAAGCAACCATATGATGAAGGATGAGGTCTGCGTCCGGGTCCGGCGGGGGGCTTTGGCGGCAGGCTGGGAGCTTGCGCCGTTATATAAAAGATAGGATAACGAAATGCACAAAGCGGCGTTGCATCTGGGGGTCATTATCGTGTATAATAGAATCAGAAAGGTCGACCTTTTCTGAAAATAAGACCGTGGGACCGGGGGCGGGCACGGAGCAAGGAGTAGTATATGGCAGAATTTACCGTAAATGGAAAGACCGTGGCCGTGGAGAAGAATCAGAAGCTGATACGCTTTTTACGGGACACCCTGGGCCTGACATCGGTAAAGGACGGATGCAGCGAGGGAGCCTGCGGGACCTGTACGGTTCTGATTGACGGCAAGGCTGCCCGCGCGTGCATTCCCCAGACGGACAAGCTGGCAGGGAAGCGCGTGGTGACTGTGGAGGGCCTGTCGGAGTTCGAGCGTCAGGTATATACATACGCGTTCGGGCAGGCGGGGGCGGTACAGTGCGGCTTCTGTATCCCTGGTATGGTGATGTGCGCCAAGGGTCTGTTGGACAAGAACCTCAATCCCACAAGAGAAGAGGCCGCCTTTGCCATCCGGAATAACATCTGCCGCTGTACGGGCTATGTCAAGATTGTCAACGCGATTCTTATGGCGGCGAAATGCTTCCGGGAAGGGAAGACGCCAGAGCCGTCCAAGGACTGGTCTTTGGGTCAGCGGGTTCCCAGGGTGGACGTGGAGGAAAAAGTCACCGGCACTGGCATTTATCCCGATGACGTTTACATGGACGGTATGATTTACGGAAGCGCCGTCCGGTCCCAATACCCCCGGGCAAGAGTGCTGGCCATTCACACGGAAGCCGCCAAAGCCCTGCCGGGAGTGGTGGGAGTCTTTACCGCGGCTGATATCCCCGGAAGCAATAAAGTGGGCCATCTAAAAAAGGATTGGGACACCATGATTGCCGTAGGGGCCGTGACGCATTATCTGGGGGACGCCATCTGCCTGGTAGCGGCCGAGTCGCCGGAGATATTGGCCCAGGCAAAGGCGCTGGTAGAGGTGGAATACGAAGAATTGCCTATGGTCCGTAATCCAAGGGAAGCCATGCTGCCGGACGCGCCGCTGGTGCATCGGGAGGGCAATCTGCTGGCCCACAAGCACATTCAGAGGGGCAATCCGGCGGAGGCCATCGCAAAGAGCAAATACGTCCTGACCCAGCGCTTTTCCACCCCCTGGACGGAGCACGCGTTTCTGGAGCCGGAGTGCGCGGTGGCCTACCCGGACGGCGAGGGCGTGATGATTCTGTCCACGGACCAGGGCGCGTACGACACACAGCACGAGACCATGGGAATGCTGGGCCTTCCGGCAGAACTGGTGAAGGTGCGGAACTGTCTGGTAGGCGGCGGCTTCGGAGGCAAGGAGGATGTTACGGTGCAGCATCACGCGGCGCTGATTGCCTACCTGACCAAGCGTCCCGTCAAGGTGAAGCTGACCCGGGCTGAGAGCATTCTGATTCATCCGAAACGGCATCCCATGGAGATGGAATTTTCGTTGGGCTGCGACGAAAACGGCATCATACAGGGCGTGGCGGCAGAAGTGATTGCGGACACGGGAGCATACGCGTCGTTGGGAGGCCCGGTGTTGGAGAGGGCCTGCACCCACGCGGCGGGACCGTATAATTATCAGAATTTTGAAATCGACGGCTGGGCCTATTATACCAACAATCCGCCTGCGGGAGCGTTCCGGGGCTTTGGCGTGACCCAGACCTGCTTCTGCATCGAAACCCTGCTGAATCAGATGGCGGACCTGGTGGGAATCAGCCCGTGGGAGATCCGTTACCGCAACGCCATTCGCCCCGGGCAGGAGCTTCCCAACGGACAGATCGTGGACGCATCCACCGGCCTTGTGGAGACGCTGGAGGCCGTAAAGCCCTACTACGACGCCGCGCCATATGCCGGAATTGCCTGCGCCATGAAGAATGCGGGCGTAGGCGTGGGTATACCGGATACAGGGCGGGTGCGGCTGACGGCAGAGAACGGGAAGCTGCACATTCACGCGGGCGCATCGTGCATCGGGCAGGGCCTGGGGACGGTGCTGGTCCAGATGGTCTGCACGCAGACGGGCCTGAAACCGGAGGATGTGGTCTACGAGCGGTCCAATACGTATTTTGCGCCGGATTCCGGGACGACCTCCGGTTCCCGTCAGACGCTGTTCACAGGAGAAGCGTGCCGCCGTGCCTGTCAGGATTTGAAGGCGGCTCTGGAGGAAAGCGGGCTGTCCGGGCTGAACGGCAGGGAGTTCTATGGGGAGTACCTGGGCAAGACGGACCCCCTGGGGGCGGACGTGCCCAATCCCGTCAGCCATATCGCCTACGGCTACGCGACACAGGTGTGCATACTGGGAGAGGACGGAAAGATACAGCATATCGTAGCGGCTCACGACGTAGGCAAGGCCGTGAATCCGCTGTCCGTCGAAGGCCAGATCGAGGGCGGCGTGGTGATGTCCATGGGCTTTGCGCTGACGGAACGCTACCCCCTTGAGGACTGCAAGCCTACGGCGAAATTCGGCACCCTGGGACTGTTCAAGGCCAATCAGATTCCCACAATCACGCCGATCATCGTAGAAAAGGAGGGCCTGGACGTAGCCTGCGGCGCAATCGGCATCGGGGAGATCACATCGATTCCCACGGCCCCTGCCATTGCCGACGCCTACTTCCGTTACGACGGCCGTCTGCGCACAACACTGCCCCTGGACAACACGCCCTATACCCGCAAATGACCAGCGATTACGAACAGCGGCTGTGGAAACGCATGGACCGCCTCTGTCCGGACGCATCGAAACGGCTTTCCGAAATCGAAGCATTCCCGGAAGAGGCGGCGGAAGCGGTTTTGCGGGAGATATTGGAAACCGGCTGTCTGAGTCAGAACGCGGCCAATATCGAAGCGGCACGGCGGGCGGTCCAGGAACTTCCAAAGTCGTGGCTCACCGCCCATTTGCCGAAGGTCCTTCCGGGCTGTCTGTTCCGGGAACGGGAATGGCAGGAGTGGGAGTTCCGGAGGGCTGCGGAGATGCTGGAAGGACTATTCCCGGACGCGTACAGATGGCTGACAGAATGGGCGGCGGGACTGGACAATCCGGAGGTAACGGAAGCGCTGGAGGAGATAAAGACGGTACAGGAGGAAACGCCATGCAGCCGGAGGAACTGACCGCCTGTTGGAGTGCAATCGGGCAGTTTCCTGAAAGTATCTTATTTCAGATTTTTTATCTCTTCCAGAGCCTTTGGAGTGTCTATGTCGGTCAGTTCTTCCGGAGCGGTTTCCAGAAGAATCAAGTCCTCTTCGTGCCGCCGGATGACCGTGTTCCCGCCATGATCTTCCCGGAGTTCCAGGAGTTCAGGGAAGAAGCGGGCAGGGAAGAGACAGGGATTGCCCCGGACGCCGTTATGGGCAAGGGCGGCGATTTTATCCGGCTGACTGCGCCAGAGTTCCACCAATGCCGCTACGGATTCCCGCCGGAGAAGAGGCTGGTCGCTGACTAGAAAAAGCGCGCCGTTACAGTCCAGAAGGGCGTCAAGTCCCAGGGCGATGGTATGGCTGATCCCCCAATCCGGATGCCTGTTGCGGACGGGAGAAAAACGGAATTCCTCCGCTAATTGGAGGACCTCCGGGTATTGGGACACCACGGCCACCTGATGGAAGCATTCTGCGGGGACGGCGTGCAGAACGCGGGAAATCAGACTCTGGCCGTCCAGCTCCGCCGCCAGCTTGTTCTCCCCGAATCGGGACGCGTTTCCAGCCGCCATGATTATACAGCCGATTTGCAGTTGATTCATAATTCAGTCTCCATAACAGAAAAATTTTACATAGTATACCCTAAAACGAAAAAAAGCGCAACAGACAGAAGAAAAACGAAAATTTCTAACCCCTAATTCCCCATTCCTAATTGAAACGGAGGTATGTATGAGCAAGAGCGTAGGCAAAAGCGTAGCCCGGGTAGACGCGTATGAGAAAGCGACAGGCCGCGCAAAGTATACGGACGACCTGTGCGGGCAGGAGGCTTTGATCGCGAAAATCTGTCATGCGACGGTAGCCCACGGCATTGTAAAGAGCATTGACGTTACGGCGGCGGAGGCCATTCCTGGGGTGGTGAAGATCCTGACATTCTTTGACGTGCCGGACATCCCCTTCCCGACGGCAGGCCATCCCTGGTCCACCGACCCCGGTCATCAGGATGTGGCGGACCGTTTGCTGCTGAACCGTCATGTGCGGTACTGGGGCGACGAGATAGCGGTAGTGCTGGCAGAGAACGAGGTGGCGGCGGCCCAGGGCGTACGGGCGCTGAAGGTGGAGTACGAGACGCTGCCCTTTGTGCTGGACGTACAGGAGGCCATGAAGGACGGCGCGCCCCAGCTCCATGAGAAGTATCCGAACAACATTCTGGCCCATACGGACATACGGCGGGGGGATTATCAGAAGGCCATTCAGGAGCCGGGCCTGATACGGGTGGAGGGCTGGTATGACACTCCCACCGTCCAGCATTGCCATATCGAGAATCACGGCTGTTTCGCCTATGAGGAAGCGGGACGGGTCGTAGTGGTGAGTTCTACCCAGATTCCCCATATTGTCCGGCGCGTGGTGGGACAGGCTTTGGGACTTCCCTGGGGCAAGGTGCGGATAATCAAGCCCTATATCGGCGGCGGCTTCGGCAACAAGCAGGACGCGCTGTATGAACCCCTGTGCGCCTGGTGTTCAACGATGGTGGGAGGCCGGCTGGTGAAGCTGGAATGTACCCGAGAGGAAACCTTTGTCTCGAACCGCGTCCGGCACGCCATCAGGACCCATATCATTTCTTATGTCCGGCCCGATGGTACATTGATGGCCCGGAAATTTGAAGCCTTTTCCAATCAGGGAGCCTACGCGTCTCACGGTCACGGTATTGTGGCCAAGGGCATGGGGGCGTTCCCGCAGCTCTACCCCTGTGAAAATCTGGAATGCGACAGTTGGACGGTCTTCACCAACAAGCCCGCCGCAGGAGCCATGCGTGGTTATGGGATTCCGCAGGCCATGTTCGCCGGAGAGAGCCACATTGACGATATCTGCAAAGCAATCGGTATGACGCCGCTGGAATTCCGCCGGAAGAACCTGATGCCCGTGGGCTATGTGGACGGCTTCTCAAAAAACGAGCTGTACACCGATACCTTCAATCAGTGTATGGACAAGGGCATGACGGCGATAGACTACCTGCGGAAGTACAAAGAATACCAGAATCAGACGGGACCTGTCCGGCGGGGCGTAGGACTTGCGGTGTTCTGGTATAATACGGCGGTGTGGCCGATTTCGCTGGAATCGTCGTCCTGCCGGATGGTGCTGAATCAGGACGGTTCCCTGCAATTCCAGACCGGCGAGACGGAGATCGGTCAGGGCTGTGACACGGCGTATTCCCAGATGGTGGCGGACGCGGTAGGAGTGCCCCTGGGGGATGTTCATGTGGTGTCTGCCCAGGATACCGACGTCACGCCCTTCGGCACCGGCGCGTATGCTTCCCGGCAGACCTACATCGGCGGCTTTTCCATCATGCAGACGGCGAAGGCCCTTCGGGAGCGTATCCTGAACATCGCCCACGAGCAGACCCGGATGCCGGTTTCGAATCTGGATTTGGTGGACGGCCAGATTATCCGGAAGAGCGACGGCCGGGTGCTCAAATCCCTGGGCGACCTGGCCACGGAGTCCCTCTATTCTTTGGAACACAGCCAGCATATCACCGCCGAGACCACCGCTCAGATTAAGACAAACGCTTATTCGTTCGGCTGTTCCTTCGCGGAGGTAGAGGTAGATATTCCTATGTGCAAGGTGAAGCTGCTGAAGATTGTGAACGTCCACGACTGCGGGACCCTTATCAACCCGGCTCTTGCGGAAGCCCAGGTCCACGGCGGAATGTCCATGGCTATCGGCTACGGGCTTTCGGAAGAACTGAAATTTGACGAAAAGACCGGCAAGCCTTTGAATAACAATCTCCTGGACTACAAGCTGAGCACCTTTATGGACCATCCCACGCTGGAGACTGACTTTGTGGAGAATCCAGAACCCACCAGTCCCTACGGCACCAAGGCCCTTGGGGAACCTCCGGCCTGTTCCGGGGCGCCAGCAATCCGCAACGCTGTCTTGCAGGCAACCGGCGTTGCGGTGGACTGCTGCCCCATCACACCTCACGTGCTTTACCGCAAATTCAAAGAGGCGGGACTGATTGCGGATTAGACGGGATTTCTGACCTGAACGACCATTCCTGAAAGAAAAGGAGTTATGCCATGTATGATATCAAGGCCCTGTATCAGGCCAAAAGCACAGCCGACGCCGTAGCCCTCCGACAGGCCCACCCGGAAGCCCACATCATCGCGGGAGGTTCCGACGTGCTGGTGCAGATGCGGGAGGGCAAGCGGGCCGGCGTGGAGCTGATTTCCATCCAGACACTGGACGAGCTGCGGGGCGTGTCTCTGGAGCCGGACGGTACGCTGCGGATTGGGTCCCTGACGAGCTTTTCCCATATCACCCGGGACCCGCTGATTCAGAAGTATGTCAATGTATTAGGGGAGGCCGTGGACCAGGTGGGCGGCCCACAGATTCGCAATATCGGGACCATCGGCGGGAACACCTGCAACGGCGTGACCTCGGCAGATTCCGCGTCTACCCTGTTTGCCTGGGACGCCGTAGTGGAGCTGACCGGGCCGGATGGGGTCCGCCGCCTGCCTGTCCAGGAATTCTATCTGGGGGCCGGCAAAGTGGATATCCGGGCCGGGGAAATTCAGACGGCTATCCTGATTCCGAAGGAGAGCTATGAGGGCTGTTTCGGCCATTATATCAAGTATGCCATGAGAAACGCCATGGATATCGCCACCTTGGGCACGTCCGTGAATGTACGCCTGAGCGCCGACAAGAAGACAGTAGAGCGTGCGCGGGTGGCGTTCGGCGTAGCGGGCCCCATCCCACTGCGGGCGGCTCATGCGGAAGCCCTTGCCGCCGGACAGCCTGTGAGCGCGGAACTGGCGGAACGGTTCGGACAGGCGGTCAGGGAGGACATCAACCCTCGGGACTCTTGGCGGGCAGCAAAGGATTTCCGGATGCACATTGCGGCAGAAAGCGCGAAACGGGCGTTTACGGAATCGGTACGGCTGGCGGGAGGTGACCTTTAATGGAGAAGCACGAGATGCAGTATCAGACGGTTCATTTTAATCTGAACGGTAAAGATGTTGAACGGACGGTAGATGTGCGGGCTTCCCTGACGGATATGCTGCGGAACGATTTTCGGATGACCAGCGTCAAAAAGGGCTGCGAGGTCGGCGAATGCGGCGCGTGCAATGTGCTGATAGACGGCGAGGCGTTCAACTCCTGCATTTATCTGGCGGTCTGGGCTGAGGGGAAGCGGGTCCGGACGCTGGAGGGCCTTCTGGGACCCAACGGGGAGCTGAGCGATATTCAGGAGGCCTTTGTGGAAGAGGCGGCGATTCAGTGCGGCTTCTGTACGCCGGGCTTTATCCTGACGGCGGTGGAGATTCTGGAGAGCGGCAGGGATTACACGGACGACGAACTGCGGAAGCTTCTGTCAGGCCATCTGTGCCGCTGTACGGGCTACGAGAACATTCTCCGGGCGGTGCGGAAGACCATGAACCGCCGTCTGGGAAAAGCGTAAATAAGGGCAGAAACCGGGGGCAAAAGTTCCCGTTTTCTGTTGCTTGGCTGAAAATATACTGACTGGATGAGGGAGAAAACGGGAGTCTGTTTGTTTTGCGTAAAAGGTTTGGAGAAACGGTTGCAAAACGGCGGGAAATAGGGTATGGTAAAAGAAACGCATACGAAAAAAGAGAAGTAGGAGATATGGCATGAAAATCACGCTGGTGATCATGGCGGCGGGGCTTGGGTCCCGGTACGGCGGTAATAAACAGGTGGAGGGCGTGGGACCTCACGGCGAGATTCTGATGGAGTACGCAATTTACGACGCGCTGAGGGCAGGCTTTGGGAAAGTGGTCTTTGTCATCAAGCCGGAGATGTCGGAAATGATGGAGCGTCTCTGCGTCCGGCTCCGGCAGAAGACCGCGGTGGAGGCTGTCTGCGCGGTACAGGATTACGGGTCTCTGCCGGATTTCTACACGATTCCACAGGACCGCGTCAAGCCCTACGGAACCGTTCACGCCCTGCTCTGCGCCCGGGAAGCCGTGGACGGTCCCTGCTGTGTCATCAACGCTGACGATTATTATGGGATCGACGCCTATCAGACGCTCTATGACGCCCTGCTCCGGCTTCCTCCGGAGGGTCAGGCGGCAATGGTGGGCTATCTGCTGAAAAATACCGCCAGCCTGCATGGGACGGTATCACGGGGAGTCTGTCAGGTGAAGGACGGATGGCTGCAATCCGTAAGGGAGACACTGAAAATCCAGCTCTATCCCGACGGCTCCCTCCGGGACCTGAAAACAGACCGCGCCCTTGACCCGGAATCCGTTGTCTCTATGAACTTCTGGGGCTTTATGCCGTCAATTTTCCCCGTCATGCAGGACTATTTTGAAGACTTTCTGCGCCATGACGATGGGTCTAATCTGAAGTCGGAATGCCTGCTGCCTGTTATGGTGGACGGCCTGATGCAGCAGGGGCGGCTCTCGGTGGCGGTTCTCCGGACAGAGGGCCAGTGGTTCGGCATGACCTATCAGCAGGACCGTCCCCTTGCGGCCCAGGCCCTTGCAGAACTCCATATGAAGGGCGCTTACCCGGAAACGCTGCGGTAACGGAGAGAACTTCCAAGAACGCGGCGGTTTTGGAGGAAAGAGCAAAAGTCAGTGGTTTTTTCTGGAGAATTTTTAACAAATTGTTCCGACACTTTCCGACGGTTTTCGTATATAATAAAAGAACGGACGCTTTTATGGAATTGGCGTCGATCAAAACAGGAAAACAGTGCCCGAACGAGGGTTTTATATATTGTCGGAGAGGCGGAGAATAATGGCGGGAAAGAGAGAAAGGAAGGTCCGGTCGAATCTGCCGGGCGCGATTGTGGTATTGATGGCGCTGCTGATTCTGCTGACAGCGGGAAGCGGTTCCAGCAGGGAGGCGGTGGAAGCCATGGAGCCGCAGGCGGCAGGGACGAAGCTGTCCAGAGAAATGCCGGAGCCTCAGGAAGCGCTTGCAGATGAGGCGGTGCCTGGAGATGGCCCGGTACGGGAATCCGCGCCGGTGGAGGATACTTATTTTGAAGACGCCGTGTTTTTGGGGGATTCCAGAACGGAGGGCTTTTATCTGTACAGCGGCCTGAAAACCGGGCAGTATCTGTACGCGGTAGGAGCTACAGTAGAATCAGTGTTCTCCAAGCCCGCATGGAAAGAACCTTCCGGGAAGGTGCCGCTTCTGGACGCCCTCGCGGATACGGAGTGCGGGAAAATCTATCTGATGCTGGGCGTGAATGAACTGGGCTGGACAAAGATGGAGAATTTCCATGACCAGTACGCCCGGGTCATTGATCGTATCCGGGAAGACCATCCCAATGCGGAAATCGTGCTGCAATCGATCCTGCCGGTAAGCGCGAAGCAGGAGGCCAAGGGAACCTATGTGAACAACGAGCGTATAGGCGAATACAACAAGGTTATAGCAAATCTGGCGGCGGAGAAGGACTGTCACTATATGAATGTTGCAGAGGCGGTCACGGGTGCGGACGGTTGTCTTCCTTCATACTGGAATTTCGACGGCATCCACCTGAATCCGGACGGCTGCCGGGTCTGGCTGCACTACCTCCGGACCCATAGCGTGCCATGAGGCTGTTTGGGCGTTCATGGAACTGATTTTTGATGGTCAGGGATTTTCTGCCCATTTTGAAGCGCATAAGAAAAAGGCGTACCAGTGAGATGGCACGTCTTTTTTGTTTGGATGTGAGATTGTACAGGCGTGGTTTCGTTCTTATACTGATAATATTTTTATAAAGTTAATAAAACAATCAAGGGCCGCTTTTATGACATTTCTGCCGGCCATTTAATTTTTTATGTGAAAAAGGGCTGAAAACCTGGTTGTATTACCAAAATTATAAATCCTTGTATGATATAGAGAAAAAGAGTTTTGAATTTTGTAAATAAAAATATCATAAATCAAATTGACACATTGCCTAATAAGTGCTAACATTTAATTAGGAAAATTAATTAATTTCTCCAAGACCTACTAAACCGGACGTTCTAAGGGGGAAAATTCATTGAAACAACTGAAAAAACGGCTTCTTGCGGCACTGACTGCGGTTGTCATGTTGGCCTCTGTTACGGCGGCTATAGCACCAGTCAAGGCAGTTGAATCTGCTGATGCGCTTTCCAAGTATGTTGACCTGGAAGGAGAGTGGCATTTCAAGCTGTATCGTACGTATGAAAAGATGTATCAGTATTTTGCCTATAGTCCTGCTTTGTCTCTGGGAAAATGGACTGATGCAGAAGCGGCGGTATACCCGGAGGATGGCGCCTGGAACTCCTGGGAGACCTTCGTTTTCCCGGCGGATAATCCCGAGACCGGCGGCCTGTTGACCAACGACATCTTTCCAACATGGTCTGAGGCGTGGGCAGTCCGGGAATTTGAAGTGCCTGCGGACTTTACCGATGATGAGACTGTAACGCTGCTGATGGGTATTATCGATGATAACGACGTCGTTTACATCAACGGCAATCCTGTTGCGGCCAGCGGCTTCACAGACGGAAATGGTGAGCCGGTTCATCTGGAGGCATTTCCTGAAACTGGCGGTTTTGTATATGAGATACCAAAGCCGCCGTCTGAAGGAACCGCATCTGCAACTGATGTCAAGTCCGAACCGAATCCCGTCACCGTCCCGGAAGCAGCGCCTGACCCCGCCCCGGAAGCAACACCTGACCCCACTCCGGAAGCAACACCTGACCCTGCTCCGGAAGAAGCGCCTGAACCTACACCAGAAGTTGCTCCCGAAACCTCTGAGGGACTGGCAGTTTATGCGGCCCAGCCGTCTAAAGAAGAGCAGGTGAGGTGGGAGAAATCCTATTGGGAAATTGAGCGGGAGTATCAGATTCCTGCTGCAATCCTGCGGGAAGGCACAAATGAAATAGCCATCCGGATTTACAACAACAACAGCTTTGGCGGATTCTACAGCGGTCATGTCTATGCCCTTTGCGGCAATGAACAGGCAGTCCGGCATTTGAAGGGACTTCCCACGGAGGCTGTAGCATCTCCTGAAATTCTGGAAGCCATAGAAGCCCAGAACAGAGCTTTGGCAGAGGGCAATATTGAAGCCTATGCTGCGACGATCTCTGAAAACTACCATAATGATGCCGCGGTGAAAGCTGACCGTGTCGCAGAGATGCAGGCGCTTCTGGACGGCAACGGAAATCTCACCATAACGGATAGCGGCGCAAAGGTTTACAAGGACGCCAGTAATAATCTTTGGTATTCCGCCATACGTACTGTAAGCGGCAGTAAGGGCGAGATTGCCAGCGCCAGCGGAGCCGTTGAGATTTGCTTTGCGGTTTCCAACGGCACGGCTCTGGAACGCGGCAACTGGAATCGCTGCTACGGCGACAGTTATCATTCCGAGCTGTTCGGCAAAAATCTGTCCTACAGCGTCTATCTGCCTCCCAGCTATTATGAGAACACCAATCAGAACTATCCCACCGTATGGCTGCTTCATGGCCGCGGTTCCAGCAGCACATCCTATCGCAATGTGGACAATATCGGCGGCTTTATGGATGAGCAGATAGAAGCGGGCAATATTATGGAAATGGTTCTGGTGATGCCCGATTCCGGCAAGACAGCTTTCTACTCTGACAGCACGTTCGATTCAAGCAATGCGGATGGTACCGGGCCTTGGCGCACCCAGCTGACTGATGAACTGCGCAGGGAAGCGGAGAGCAAGTATCGTTTGATGAAGGACCCTGCTTTCCGGGGACTCAGCGGCAACTCCATGGGCGCTTATGGTTCCATTATGGCAGGTCTGACCCATCCGGAACTTTATTCTTCCATTGGCCTGCATATGGGTTATCTGCCCGCCGAGGCTTTGGAGACACTGAAGGGCGTAAGTCTGGAAACCCTGGCCAGCTATGATTTCTACATGGACGCCGGCAAGCAGGAC
Organism: uncultured Oscillibacter sp.; assembly: GCA_910577405.1. Classification (GTDB taxonomy): domain Bacteria; phylum Bacillota; class Clostridia; order Oscillospirales; family Oscillospiraceae; genus Oscillibacter. The sequence goes on from CAJTMG010000005.1 coordinate 64,557, forward strand.
ACTACCGTCGGAACTGCGGGCACAGTGGCGATCCACGATTATCTGGAGAGCATCGACAAGGAGCATGGCTACAGCATCCGGGACGGCGGTCATAACAGCGCTTTCTACATGGCCGGGATGCCCGCTTCCATGAAGATGCACAGCGACCATTTCCAAACAGCCATAGACGAAGGACACGTCACCATCTTCTTTGATGCCAACGGAGGCACGGCGAGCAAGAGCTTCATGGGCACGGTGGGGGGCAAGCTGACAGCCCTTCCTGCCGCCAGCCGCTCTGGTTATAACTTCAATGGCTGGTATACTGCCGCTTCCGGTGGAGAGAAGGTAGACCTGAACAAGGTTTACGAAGAAACCGCCACTCTCTACGCCCAGTGGACTAAAATCACAAGCGGCGGCGGTTCATCCAGCGGAGGCAGCGGCGGAGGTTCATCCAGCGGCGGAACGTCCAGGCCCAGCACAGCGAAGCCCGGGACCTCAAAACCGGAATCGAATAAACCAAGTACAGAGGCCAATGACAGTCAGCAGAGCGGGCCGGTTTTCAACGACGTGCCGGAAAGTTTCTGGGCGAATAAAGAAATCGCGTGGGCTTCTGAAAACGGCATTATGAACGGCATGGGCGGAGACCGCTTTGCGCCCAACGACACCGTGAGCCGTCAGCAGCTCTGGATGGTTCTGGGGCGTTTGGCAGGCGCGGCGCCCTCCGATATGGCAGCGGCCAGCGATTGGGCGAAGGAAAATGGCGTCTCTGATGGTACTATGCCCGGCGGTAATGTCAGCCGTCAGCAGCTTGTAGCCATGCTCTATCGTTATGCCAAGCTGCAAGGTGTTTCTGTTGATACCCTGGCGAATATCTCCAGCTATCCGGACAGCGGGTTCGTCGCCAATTACGCCAAGGACGCTTTGGCCTGGGCGATTGCAAATGGGATCATCAATGGCACCTCCGACGGCCGCCTGAATCCCGAAGGCACAGCTACCCGCGCGCAATTTGCCGTTATTATGTTCCGTTTTGAGCAGAAATTCGGGAAATAATAATATAGCGCTTTTTAAGAGGGACTGGCTGAATGCTGGTTCCTCTTCTCTAACCATGATACAGGTAAAGTCCAAGCTTACAGCAATTCCGCCGCTGGGATTCCGCGCATTTTCGCCACCCCTGCTGAATCACCTGCATCAGCCGAAGGACAGGTCCAAATCTACGTCCCCCTGTATGCCGTCCACCTGGCCTTTGTGGGTATACTGCCAAAGGTCGAAATGGTAATAAAAATCAGGCACGGCGTCGTATTCAGCCAGCCAGAGGGTGTACTCTGTCAGCTCCCGCAGGTCGTAGTGCAGATAGCCCTGGTTCTGGTTGAAGTAGACAGCCGGTTTGTAGCCCGCGTCTTCTATCCGTTTGCAGAAGGCGGCAGCGCAGCGAGTTACGGTTTCTCCGTCCAGACCGTCGGTGCGGGCCGTGTCGCCAGGAATGGACTCCCAGTCAAAGGCCACAGGAAATGACAGCTTTCGGCCTCCCAGCGCATCCAGAACGAATTCTGCCTCTTCCTCCGCTTCCTCCGGCGTTATGGCCTGTGAGAAGAAATAAACGCCTACATCCAAACCGGCATCCAGCGCCCCCTGAAGATTCTGCGCAAACGTCTGGTCCAGAAACAAACCGCCCTCGCTGTAGCCCCGATGCCCTAACCGGAGCATGGCAAAGGATATGCCGTCCGCCGCCACTGCCTGCCAGTCTATGTCCTTTTGGTGTGTGGATACGTCAATGCCTGTCTTTGCTCTGTGGCCGTTCTGCTCGTAGACAACGCGGCCCTTCCCGTCAACGGAAAATGCCTCTGGGTCGTAGGGATTCAGCGGCATTCCCTCCAGCGGCGTCAGGAGTATGTCCCCAAACTGAAAGGTTATCGGTTCTTCCGGCACTTCCTCCTCGTCGTCCCGCAGAACGAGAAGAAGCGTGGCCGCAGCAATCATCAGTGCAAGGACAGAAATCACCAGCGACAGAATCGTCAATCTTATGGGTTGCCTTTGAACCCGAGTCATATGCCGGTTCTTCCGTATTTCTTCCCGTTCACGAAAATCCATTTCAGACAGGCCATCGTTCATTGCTGTACCCTCCATCATTCGACAGTTTTCTCTATTATACCACAAATTGGGCCGTGTGCGCACTTGAATCGATGAATTTTTTGTGTCTGACCTGCCTGTGTAGAAGCCTGGACATTTTTCCAGCAGAACACGCAAAAAAGGGATGTAAAAGCAGACGGAGATTGACACTGTGCAACCGCCGTCTGCTTTTTAGGATTTTCTTCGATCGTTCATAGTATCAGTGAAGCCGGGACCGGGCTCTTCCGCAGGGGGGACAGCTCGACTTCCTCTGAATTTTCGGATTTTTCCAGATAAATTTCCTGTTATTTCGGCCCTGGGGACCAGGAGGATTCCCGATTCCCAGGACCTCAGTCTGCTCAGTATTCCAGGGTGTAGATAAGACGGCCGCCGGGTACCTGCCGCTTTTTGCCATAAATTATATCGCCTTACAAAAATGTGGCTGGATGCGTGCAGTGCGTGCCGTTATTTTACCGCCTCTTTGAGACGCCGCACGTCTTCTTTTACGGACTCGATGCGTTCCTCGCTGACATTCTGGAAGTCTTCTTTTTCATAGAGGTTCTCAATAATCAGCCAGCCGGAATACTGATGGGCTTTCAGGTAGTCAATGGACCCCTGGAAATTGGAAACGCCGGTGCCGAGGATGGCATTGGCAATACAGCCTTGAGTGCTGTCCTTTACATGAAGCTGATTGAGCATATGAGGATAGATGCCGTCGAGCACGTCTACCTGCTGGAAGCTGGTGAAGAAGGAATAGTTATCACTGTCATAGAACAGCTTGAAGTTCGGTTTTCCGACTCTTTCCACCAGTTCAAGCTGCTTTTCCACGCTCAGCGGGCATTCGCAGCCAATCTGAATCTCCTTCTCACCCGCGTAATCGCAAAGCTCCTGATAACGTTTTGCGGTAAACTCCATATCCTCCTCCGTCTGCACAAGGCTGGCGTTGAAGTTGGAGAAGAACACAACGGGAATCTTCATATAGGCGGCGGCGTCCACAGCGTCCAGGTGTGCCTTGCGGACCTTCTCAAAGCGTGGATCGGAGGGACGCATATGGAAGGGCAGGAAATCGCCGTCGCTGCATCCCACGTTTGCGTATTCAATGCCGTACTTCTGCTGGGCGTCCAGGTACAGGTCCCGGATAATCTTCTGGGACAGCGGGTAGCCCTTTTCATAGGCGCCGTACTCCACGGACATCCCATCCAGGCCGACCTCCTTCACCAGTTGAGGCGCGAACAGGCCCGTGCCAGGGAAGCAGAAATTACAGATGCCAAGTTTTACATCCATTACAGGACCTCCGAAAGCTTCACGGGACGGCCCTCTTCCAGAGACTTCTTGGCGGCGATGGCGATAGCGACCGGCATCAGACCGTCATGGCCGTTGACGGGCACCTCGGTATCATTGAGGATAGCGTCGACGAAAGCCTGCTCCTCGGCAACGAAAGCATTGTTATAGCGTTCCAGGAAGAACCAGGTGGGCTTTGCAGAGGAAACGCCCTCAGCGGAAGAAATCATGGCGGTATTCTCCAGGTCGTTGCTGACCTGCACGCAGCCCTCGACGCACTGGACCTCGGTCCGCTGGTCGTAGCCATACTTAGAAGCGCGGGTATTGTCGATCACGCCCAGCGCGCCGTTTTCAAACTTCATCATGATGATGGTGGTGTCAACGTCGTTATACTTGGCGTACTCCGGATTGGCGCAGCTGCCATAAGCCACGACCTCAGTGACTTCGCTGCCGGAGAGATAACGGACCATATCGAAATCATGAATGGTCATATCGATGTGGATACCGCCGGAGGTAGAGATATAAGTCATGGGCTGGTCGGCAGGGTCACGGGAGGTAACCTTGACAACGGAGGGCGCGCCCAGTTTGCCGGAGGCCACAGTATCCCGGACGGCCTTATGGTTGTGGTCGAAGCGGCGGACGAAACCAACTTGGAACTTCACGCCAGCCTTCTCCACCTCGGCGAGAATCTTCCGAATTTCGTTCAGGTCAGTGTGGACCGGCTTCTCGCAGAAGATGTGCTTTCCTGCCTTGGCAGCGGCGATGGACAGCTCGGCGTGGGCGGCGGTAGAGGTGCAGATCAGGACGGCTTCCACCTCAGGGTCCTGCACAACCTTCATGGGGTCATCGAAGACCTTCTGAATCCCCAGATCCGCAGCCCATTCCTTCATGGAGTCATTGAGCATGGGGTCCCCGGCGGCAACGATTTCCGCGTTTTTGATGAAGTAAGTGACGTTATCGCCGTGGAGACGACCGATACGACCCATACCCAGCAGACCAATCTTCAGCTTTTTCATAAATTAATGTCCTCCTTTAAATTGATGGAACCACTTACTTATTCACTCGGGGGTACTCGGTAGAAATCAGGACCTTGCCGGCCATGATCTTCATACCCTCGTCGATGTCTTCCAGGTTAAAGCGGCCGGTACACATCTTCCGCATATCGATTCGTCCGGAAGCCATCAGCGCAATCACGTCAGGATAGATGCCCTGTCCGGACTGACCATTAGAACCCGCAATAATCGCCGCGTTCCACTGCCAGCCGAACACGTCCACCGGAGTCAGGCCCACAGTATGGCCGATCTGTGCAGTTTTCCCGCCGATTGCCAAGGACTTTGCCATAACCGGATAGGTGAACTTGGTAGCGCCCGCGCACTCGGCGAAGAGGGAGATGCCCGCGCCGTTGGTCAGGTCCATCAGCAGCTCTGCCTGTTCGTCGGCATCCTTGAAGCTGGTGGGATCATACACAGCGTCCGCGCCGCAAGCCTTGGCCAGCTCGATGCGCTCGGGGACGCTCTCGAAGGCAATCAGTTTGGCCGCGCCGGAGGTCTTCAGCAGCTGGATCGCCGCCAGGCCGATGGGACCGCAGCCGAAGACCGCCGCGTGTCCGCCGGGACGGAGACCGCCTGCCCGGACAAAGATGCCGTTATAGGCCACGCCGGTTGGTTCCACCATGGCGCCCAGCTCGAAGGCAGTCATTTTGTCGCCGCCGTAGAAATTCATAATGTCGTTGAGCTTGTAGCAATATTTAGCGTTGACCGCCGCGTATTCGGCAAAGCCTCCGTCATAGGTCAGGCCCGGTTCCTCCAGGTCCTTGCACTGGTTGAACATCCCCCGGCGGCAGGCGTCGCATTGACCGCACCAGTGCATAGATTCCACGGACACCAGATCGCCAACGGCCAGCTTCTTGACATTCTTGCCCACCTCGACAATCTCGCCGGAGAACTCATGACCAGTAATGATGGGGTACTTGCTGTGACCATCATACATCGTGTAGCCATCGGCGTCCGTCCGGAGCAGATGCTGGTCGGTGCCGCAGATACCGGCTGCGCCGACCTTCAGAAGGACCTGGTCGTCCCCGCATACCGGCATGGGGCGGTCCACTACGGAACCATGAATATTCTTCCAGATTTTGTTGCCGCGCAGGGCACGACCCGTTTCCTTTTCGCGCTGGCTCAGCACATAACCTTCCCGGGGCGCATATTCGGCTTCTACATAAAATGCTCTCATGAACATTCCCTCCATCATACTAAAAAAACTGCGGTTGACAGGTACAAACTTACTTCTGAACCTTTTTGGTCTGGGTGTCGAACCAGACGGCGGCCACAAGAATCAGGCCCTTAATCATGAACTGCCAATAGGAGTCCATATTCATCATAGACATACCGTTATCAATGGACATCATCATAACAGCGCCCAGGATTGCACCGGAAACCTTGCCCACGCCGCCGGTCATGGACGTGCCGCCGATTACCGCGGAGGCGATGGCGTCCAGCTCGTAGCTTCCGTTTGCGGCAGTTGCGGTGCCGCCATTCAGACGGGCGGTGTAAATCACGGCGGCTACTGCGCAGAGGAGGCCGTTGAGGATGTATACGATGGTCAGATTCTTTTTGACGTTGATGCCAGCATAACGGGCTGCCGCGATATTGCCGCCGATTGCGTAGACGCTGCGTCCGAAGGTAGTGCGCTGGGAAATGAACGTGAATATAACGACCACAATGACCATGACCATAACGGGGATGGGGATGCCCTTGAATCTGTTCAGGATGAAAACAGCCACAGCCACCAGCACGGCGAAGGCACCGAAACGGACCATGGTTTCGGTCATGGATTCCTCCAGATTGCCGTGTTTCTGCTTAGCGCGGCGCTGATTCATTTGCAGCAGGAATTTGGCGGCGATGGCAATCAGGGCCACGATCCAGCCAGCGTAGGGCAGCAGATATTCAGTGCCCCAGAAGATGTAATCTTTGTTGAAGGGCGCGATGGTCTGGCCTTTGGTGACTGCCAGCATACCGCCGCGGCAGATGAGCTGAGCGCCCAGGGTGACGATAAAGGGAGCGATGCCGACATAAGCGATGATGGAGCCTTCAATAGCGCCGATCACGCAGCCCAGCACCAGGCCGATCAGGATGGTGACGGGGGTAGACATACCGCCCCAGACCTGACAGGCGGCCATCACGCAGCCGATCAGACCCATGGACATACCGGCAGAAAGATCGATGCCGCCGGTGACGATAACAAGGGTCATGCCCACGCCCATAATGCTTGTAAACGCGGCCTGACGAATCAGGTTGGAAATATTCCGGGCGGTGATAAAGCTGCCTCCTGTAGCCACCGCGAACGCAACCCAAATGATAATCAGGACGATAATCATTGTGAGAGTGCGGATATCAATCTTCTGGGTCAGTTTTTTCGTCGTCATTTCGCGCTCCTTCCTACCGCCGCACGCATCAGGATTTCCTGCGTGGCTTCCCTCGCGTCGAACTCACCGGTGATCTCGCCCTCTGCAATGGTGAGGATACGGTCGCTCATGCCCAGGATTTCCTCCATTTCGGACGAAATCATGATAATCACCACGCCCTTGTCCACCAATTCGTTCATAATCTTGTAAATCTCGTACTTTGCGCCCACGTCGATACCACGGGTAGGTTCGTCCAGGATCATCACTTTGGGGTCGCTCATCAGGGCCTTGGCGAGAACGACCTTCTGCTGGTTGCCGCCGGACAGGGTGTTGACGGCCACCTCGATACTGGGCGTCTTGGTACGGATTTCCTTCACATATTTTGTCGTATAGGAGACTTCCGCGCCCTCGTCCAGGACACCGGCCTTGGAGACTTTTTCCAGGGAGGCCAGAGTGGTATTCTCCTTGATGCTCATAATCAGATTCAGCCCCAGCTTTTTCCGATCCTCGCTGACGATAAAGAAGCCGTTGTCCAGAGCATCCTGTGGTTTCCGGATATCGACCTTTTTGCCATCAATATAAATCTCGCCGGAACCTTTGGTACGGTATGCGCCATAGACAGCGGTAAACAGCTCCGTCCGGCCCGCGCCCATCAGCCCGCTGATGCCCAGGATCTCTCCCTTGTAGGCTTTCAGGCTGATATTGTTGATCACGTTCCGGCCGGGGATATCGGGATGAGGCACCACAAAATTCCGGATCTCGAAGCCCACCTCGCCTCTGGTATGGGGCACCCGGGGGAAGAGGTTGTTCATTTCCCGTCCCACCATGAGCGAGATCATATCGTCCTTGGTCATATTGGCTTTCGGACGGGTTTCGATGGTCTGGCCGTCCCGGAGGATGGTGATGTCATCGCAGAGGCGCATGATTTCATCCAGCCGGTGAGAGATGTAGATACAGGTAACGCCCTTTTGCCGGAGCTTATCCACCAGGTCCAGCAGGGTGTCCACCTCGGCCTCGGTCAGGGCGGCGGTAGGCTCGTCCAGAAGGAGGAGCTTCACGTCCCGGGACAGAGCCTTGGCGATTTCCACCATCTGCTGCTGGCCCACGCCCAGGTTCCGGACGATCTCATCCGGGTTCACTTCCAGGCCCACCTGCGCCAGGAGCTTCTTGCACTGGTCGAATTGCTCGTCAAAGTTGACCACGCCAAATTTATGGGGCTGGTTGTTCAGGAAGACGTTTTCCGCCACGCTCATATCCGGCACCAGGTTCAGCTCCTGATGGATGCAGGCGATACCGGCGCTTTCCACCTCGCGGATGGTCCGGAAGCGGCACTCCTTGCCCTCGAACTTGACAGTACCCTCGTAATTTCCGTATGGATAGACACCGCAGATGACTTTAATCAGCGTAGACTTTCCGGCGCCGTTTTCCCCCACCAACGCGTGTACGTGCCCGCGCTGCACGCCGAAGGTCACCTCCGAAAGGGCCTTGACGCCGGGGAATTCTTTTGTAATATTTTGCAGCTCCAAGATATATTCTGCCATAATACCCCCCAAATCAATAGGTCTTCCACATCAGGCAGAAGACCCTCTTGCGTTTTCCGGCAAGGGTGCGCGCCCAAGCGATTGTATACAGACGCGCACCCTTGACGTTCAGTTCAGTCCTTCTCCCTCGTTCAGGATTGTGGAGTCAGGTCATTCTGCGGGCCACTGGTCCTGGGGGATGTTGGCATAGACTTCCTCTACGGTATGGAACGCGTCGCGCTTGATGACGATATCATAGAGGTTATCCTTGGTAATCTTCTCAACAGCCACGTTAAACGCATCTACGTCCTTGAAGTTGTTGTTATAGGTCGTCCAGGAACCAAGGCTGGAATCCACGCCGTTCTTCTCGTCGGCGCCGGTAGCGATGGCAACAGCCAGTTCGCAGGCAGCCTGGTTCAGGGGAGCGAGGGGCTTATAGACGGTACCATACTGGGTGCCTTCCAGAATGCGCTGGCAGGCTGCGATATCGGCGTCCTGACCGCCAATGGGCACGGAACCGGCAAGACCCTGAGCGGCCAAAGCCTGGATTGCGCCGCCGGCAGTACCGTCGTTGGAGCAGACCACGCCCTGAACGTCGTTGCTGGCGGTGGTGAGGGCGTTCTCGGTGTGCTGGAGGGCTTCGGTGGGACTCCAGCCCTTGCACCACTGCTGGGTGACGATCTTGATGTCGCCGCTGTCAATCAGGGGCTGAAGGACATCGGTCTGAGCCTCTTCGATGATATGGGCGTTATTGTCTTCGGGAGCGCCAAGCAGCCAGATATAGTTGCCCTTGGGGGCCTGCTCGACAATCATTTCAGCCTGGACCTTGCCGACGGTATAGGTATCGAAGGTAATGTAGTAGTCCAGGTCAGCATTCATAATGAAGCGGTCGTAGGAAATAACCTTGATGCCGGCGTCATGAGCAGCGCTGACCACAGGCGCGGCAGCTTCACCGTCCAGGGGCTGGCAGATCAGAACGTCGATGCCCTGGTTAATCAGGTTTTCACACTGAGAGACCTGCTTGGTGGTGTCATTGCCGGCGTCCTGGACCAGGAGATCGAAGCCCTTATCCGCGGCGTACTGGCGGAACATCTCAATTTCGCGGTTCCAGCGTTCCTCGGTAGTGGTACCGATAGAGACGCCCACAACGATATCCTTGATGTCCTTGGTCTCACTGCCGCCGCTGGTATCCGCATCGCCAGCAGCAGAGGTGTCTCCGCCGCCGGAGCTGTCCTCGTTACTGGAGTTGTCTCCGCCGCCGGACGCAGTGGTGCAGGCCGCTAAGGAGAGGGCCATGACCAGAGCCATGAGGATTGCGAGAAACTTCTTCTTCATTTGGGTCTTCCTCCTTCTGATGTTTGGGCTGTATATTTACCGGTTACCCCCCGGTTTGCCCCGATGGGAAGTCCGCCCATGGGCCTGGAATCCGTCACATTGCTGTAAGGCTGTTCCAGAATCCGCGGCTTTGTTGTGCGGAATTGCGGTTGATGATTTCACTATACCCGTCCCTCCGCTTCATTGCCTTTGGATTCTTGCGGTTTTTTTTGGAATCTTTCCTTTGGGCTTCAGGAAAATTTCCCGCGCGATTTTCGGAGCTTTGACCATAAAAAAAGTGGATCTCGGATGTTTTCACAAGGTTTTTCGGCAAGGCTTGTGAACTTTGTCTTAAGATTCGTTGTTCTGCACAAAAAATCCGCAAAAAACTGTTGATATTTATTTACCGCAATATTTCTAGGGCCACGTCCTCCTTGATATATATTTTTTTGTCAGTTATGTAAGTCTTTTCTCAATTTAATCAAAAATTTACGTGCATTCTGTCTGAATCTTTGCAGCCCGAAAAAGATCGAAACGCAAAATTTATAAGGTCATGCTATCACGCTTCCGGATTCTCCCGAAAAACACAGGCTTTTCTTTCGGCGTTTTTGATAAAAGAACGCACAATTTCAAAGGATATCTTTTTTCAATATTGCTATAATGAAGATAATTGTTATATAATAGTTTCCACATGGTATTTCTTAACGGATGCAGAGAAGGAGCTGCCTATTATGTTCCATATGTACGCAATCCCTACCAATTCCGCCGCCCCCCGCTTTTCCGGCCGCTATCGGATGCGCTATCTGACCAATACCTCCGTTGACAACAGCGGCTCTGCCCGGGCCATCCATTGTCATGCGGAAGTTGCGGAAATTGCGCTGGTGTACAGCGGCTGTGGGGTCCATAGTATTGGAAAACAGCAGTACAACAGCAAGCCAGGCGACCTGCTGCTCTACAATGCCAATATACTGCATCAGGATTTGTCTGCCTCCACGGACTCGGTAAACTTCTTTCTCTGTGCGATCAGCGATCTTCAGATGAATGGACAAGCCCCCGGTGTCATCTCCGCGAACCCGGACTGTTTCCTGCTGAAGAGCGGCATTTATTCCGACTTCCTCTTGCGGGGCTTCCAGGTGCTGGAACGATGCCTCCAGGAACGCTCTCCCAATGTGTCCGCTATGTCCCAAGGCTTCCTGACCACCCTGCTGGCCATTGTCTCCGAACTCTGCGTCAGCTTCGAGCGCACCGCCGACGCCCCCCATATGGAGGAACTGCCCCTGGTGGAGAAAATCCGCACCTATATTGATTACAACTACACCAACAATTTCTCTCTGGCCGATCTTGCGGAGGCCCTTCATATCAGCCGGTATCACGCGTCTCACATTTTCTCGGACGCCTACGGGGTGTCCATTATCCACTACCGCACCCTCCGGCGGATTGGCGAGGCCCAGTCCCTTCTGACAAGTTCCGACGAGAGTATTACCCGGATTGCCAGCAATGTGGGCTACGACGACCCCAACCAGTTCAGCCAGACCTTTGCCAAGATTGTCGGAATGCCTCCCAGCAAATACCGAAGCCTCAGCGTCTGGTCCCGGAGGAATTACGGGGGCAGGAAGGACTCCCAGTAGACCTTCTGATGGGGAATATCATGTGCAACCAAAACAAAATCAAAGGAGTGATGCTATGCTGTACATCGGAATTGACCTGGGCACCTCCGCCGTCAAGCTGCTGCTGATGGACGGGACGGGAAACATTCAGAAAATCGTGTCCCGGAGCTACCCCCTGTCCTTCCCGAAGCCCGGCTGGTCCGAACAGAATCCGGAAGACTGGCTGCGGGAGACTGTGGCGGGGATTCGGGATCTGACGGCGGACTGCGATCACAGTCAGATTGCGGGCATTGGCTGCGGCGGTCAGATGCACGGTCTTGTGGCCCTGGACGCAGACGATCAGATGCTCCGCCCGGCAATCCTGTGGAACGACGGCCGGACTGCGGAGGAAGTGGCATACCTGAACGAAACCGTCGGACGGGAGACCCTCAGCCGGTATACCGCCAACATCGCTTTTGCCGGCTTTACCGCCCCGAAGCTGCTCTGGATGCGCAGGCACGAGCCGGAACTGTTCGGGAAGATCGCAAAGGTCATGCTGCCGAAAGATTACCTGAATTATTGTCTGACGGGCGTTCACTGCACGGATGTGTCCGACGCGTCGGGAATGCTGCTGTTCGACGTGCAGCACAAACGATGGAGTCCGGAAATGCTGGAGCTGTGCGGCCTGCGGGAATCCCAGATGGCGCGGATTTTCGAGAGTTACGAAGTTGTTGGGACCTTGACGCCGGAGATGGCCGAAACGCTGGGTTTGCCAAAAGGCGTGAAGGTCTGCGCAGGCGCCGGAGACAATGCCGCTGCCGCCGTGGGTACAGCCACTGTAGGCGACGGACGCTGCAACATTTCTCTTGGCACCTCCGGAACCATCTTCATTTCCAGCAAAGAGTTCGGCGTGGACCCCAACAATGCCCTGCACGCCTTTGCCCACGCCGACGGGCATTATCACCTGATGGGCTGTATGCTCTCCGCCGCAAGCTGCAACAAATGGTGGATGGAGGAAATTCTGAAAACCGGCGAATTTGCAGCGGAACAGGCCCCCATTACGGATGAGAAGTTAGGAAATAATCATGTCTTCTTCCTGCCCTACCTGATGGGCGAACGCTCTCCGATCAACGATACCAACGCCCGGGGGACCTTCACGGGACTGACGATGGATACCAGCCGGGCCGATCTGACCCAGGCGGTGCTGGAGGGCGTGGCTTACGGCATCCGGGATTCCCTGGAGGTGGCGAAATCCCTGGGGCTGTCCATCCCCCGGAGCAAGCTCTGCGGAGGCGGCGCGAAAAGTCCCCTGTGGCAGAAGATTTTCGCCAATGTGCTGGATTTGGACGTAGACCTTCTGGAAACCGAAGAGGGTCCCGGCTATGGCGGCGCGATTCTGGCTGCGGTGGCCTGCGGGGAGTATCCTACTGTGGAAGCCGCCGCGGAAACGTTGGTCCATGTGACAAAGACCATCCATCCGGACCCGGAATTGTCCGCCCGCTATGAGACGCAGTATCAGAAATTCCGGCAGATTTATCCTGCAATGAAGGGCCTCTTCCCGGTACTGCATTGAGTGGAAAAGCTGTAAAAAACGTTTGTAAACCAGGAGAGCATCATTGAATTATATAGTGAGAGGAGAATCATTTATGCTGACCAACATTCCGGAAGTAAAGCTGGGCATTATCGCCGTATCCCGTGACTGCTTCATCATTTCCCTGTCGGAGCGCCGCCGTGCCGCAGTAGCCGCCGCGTGCAGAGAAGCCGGTACGGAGATCTACGAATGCCCGGTGACGGTGGAGAACGAAAAGGATATGCTGAAGGCGGTAGAGGACGTGAAGGCCGCGGGCTGCAACGCGCTTGTGGTCTTTCTGGGCAATTTCGGCCCGGAGACGCCCGAGACGCTGATTGCAAAGAATTTCGGCGGTCCGTGTATGTACGTTGCCGCCGCAGAGGAAACCGGGGAGGATCTGATTGACGGCCGGGGCGACGCCTACTGCGGTATGCTGAACTGCTCCTATAATCTGGGAATGCGGTGTCTGAAAGCCTTCATCCCGGAGTATCCCGTAGGCACCGCGGCAGATGTGGCAAAGATGATCGGCGAATTCAAGCCCATTGCCTGCGTGCTGATTGGCCTGTCTCAATTGAAAATTATCACTTTCGGACCCCGGCCTCAGGACTTCTTTGCCTGCAACGCGCCGATTAAGGGTCTGTATGAAATCGGCGTGGAAGTGGAGGAAAATTCCGAGCTGGACCTGCTGGTTTCCTACAAGGCCCACGAGGGCGACCCCCGGATTCCCGGCATCTGCGAGGACATGGCAAAGGAAATGGGCCAGGGCTGCTATTATCCCGAGATGAGCGAGCGGATGGCCCAGCTTGAAATCACGCTTCTCGACTGGGCGGAGGCGCATAAGGGTGCCCGGCAGTATGTGGCGTTTGCGGACAAGTGCTGGCCCGCGTTCCCGGAAGCCTTCGGCTTTGAACCGTGCTATGTGAATTCCCGTCTGGTAAGCCGCGGCATTCCCGTCTCCTGCGAGGTGGATATCTACGGCGCGCTGAGTGAATATATCGGTATGTGCGTTTCCGGCGATACTGTGACCCTGCTGGACATCAACAATTCCGTTCCCGCCGACCTCTATGAGCAGGATATCAAGGGCAAGTTTGATTATCAGCTCACGGATACTTTTATGGGCTTCCACTGCGGCAACACCCCTTCCTGCAAGCTCTGCCCGGACCGCGCGGTGAAGTATCAGCTCATCCAGCACCGCCTCCTGGAACCCGCCGGCAGCGACCCCGATTTCACCCGCGGCACTCTGGAAGGAGATATTGCCGCCAGCGAGATCACGTTCTACCGGCTCCAGTGCGACAGCGAGGGCAAGCTCCGGGCTTACATCGCGCAGGGTGAGGTGCTTCCCGTGAAGACCCGTTCCTTCGGCGGCATCGGCGTTTTTGCGATTCCGGAAATGGGCCGTTTCTATCGCCATGTGCTGATTCAGAAGCGCTATCCCCATCACGGCGCCGTTGCTTTCGGTCATTACGGAAAGGCGCTTTTTGAGGTCTTCAAGTTCCTGGGCATTGAGGATATCGCCTACAACCAGCCCAAGAGCCTCCCTTATCCTACTGAAAATCCCTTTGTGTAATCTTTTTCATCCATAAGCGCCCGTTGATCCTGACGGCCTTTTCAGCAGATTTGCAAGGCTCTGCATTTCTTGGAAACCGCCGCAGGATTTCCGGACCGAATATCAAAAAGCCGGAGGAGACGTTGTATTGCGCCCCTCCGGTTTTCTGCTGTTTTTGTTATGGAATTCCTGTTTTTACTTCCAGCGCGGATATTTTTCCCGGTCCTGCTCGGTAAGCGTCCGGATAACACGGCACGGTACGCCTCCCGCAAGAACGCCGGAAGGAATGTCCCGATTGACCACGCTGCCCGCCGCAATCACGCTTCCGCTTCCGATGGTCACGCCAGGCAGAACGCAGACATTCGCTCCGAACCAGACGTTATTGCCTACGGTAATGGGCAGAGCGATTTCCAGCCCCTGATTCCGCTGTTCCACGTCCAAAGGATGCCCGGCGGTGGTGAAGGTGCAGTTCGGGGCAATAAACACGTTGTCGCCGAAGGTCACTTTTGCGCCGTCGAGAATGACACAGTTGTAATTGGCGAAGAAATTGCGGCCCGCAAAGATGTTGAAGCCGTAATCACAATAAAAAGGCGCGTTGATGCCGATTTCCCCCTGGATTTCGCCAAAAATACAATGGAGAAGCTCGTTTTTCCGCTCCGTGTCCGAAGGCCTGCACTGATTGAACGCATAGCACAAATCTGCGCATTTTTCCCGGAACCGGATGAGTTCTTCATCGTAATTGGCGTCGTATAAAAACCCCGCCTGCGCTTTCTGCCATTCTGTCATATAGAAAAACCTCCCGCTGATAAAATCCGCCTGAACCCGGCGCGTTTGACTTGCGGTATTATACAGCGTCCTGGATGGAAAAGCAAGCCGTCAAATGGGAAAAAGCGCTTGACATATATAGACAGTCAATATATAATAGCGGACATAGATAGACTGTCTATATATCCGAATGGGGGAGGGATTTTATGGAACTGGACAGAAATCTGGTCACCGGAAGCATGGCGATGCTGGTAATGAAGCTGCTGGAGGACGGGGACAAGTACGGCTATCAGATGATTGAGGAGCTGCGGCAGAAGAGCGAGGACGCGTTCCGACTGAAAGCAGGGACGTTATATCCGCTTCTGCACAGTCTGGAGGCCAAGGGCTATGTGACGGCCCGCGAGAAGTCGGCGGAGAACGGCAAAACGCGTCGGTACTATCATCTGACGGAAGCCGGCGGCAGGGCTCTGAAGGACAAAACAGCGGCCTGGGAGACGTACACAGAAGCGGTAGGCCGGGTGCTGAAAGGGGGCGTTTGTTTTGGGTGAGCAGGTGCAGGCGTACTTGAAGACGGTACAGGAACAGATCCGATGGAAGCGAGCCCGTCCGGTGCTGGCGCTGGAACTGGAACAGCATCTCGCGGACCAGACGGAGGCGTTTCAGGCGGAGGGACAGGACAAGGATACGGCTGTGCGGCTGGCCTTGGAGGACATGGGGGACCCGGTAGAGCTTGGCGCGGAGCTGGACCGGGTACACCGTCCGAGACCGCAGTGGGGCCTTCTGGGGCTGACGATGGCGCTGGCGGCAGTATGCGGATTCCTGCGGTTTGCCCTTGGTTTTAGATACTCAAACATCAACATTTTTTTTGCTCTGGGTCTTGGAACCGTTGCTATGCTGGGGATGTATTTTCTGGATATTTCCCGATTGGCAAAGTATTCTCTGCGGTTCTATGTCTGTACGGTAATTCTCTGCATAAGTCTGGCGTGGGCTGACCAGCAATATTTCCTTTCATTTTTCAGTCCATTCTGGCACAGTCTGTTCTTATACGCGGCATTATTTTTTCCGGTGGTCTATGCGCTCTGGGTCTACTGGTGCCGGGACAAACGTTGGATAGGACTGGCCCTGTCTTGGGTAGGCTTATTTCCTTTATGCGTGCTTTGTGTCTGTTTGCCCAGGCTGTCCGCTGTTATTGTGATACTGGGAACCGGCTTTCTTATCCTTCTGCACGCCGCTTGGAAGGGCTGGTTCAGGCTTTCGCGGCTCAAGGGATTTATGGCCGTGCTTCTTGCAGACGCTGCATTTGTGGGCGGGATTCTCTGGCGGTACTCCGAAAGCATTTCCAAACGCCTGCAAATTGCTCTTCATCCGGAGCTGGACCCAATGGAGCGGGGTTACTATGGCTTTCAGATTCAGAACGCTCTGCGGAATCTCCCTTTGCTGGGTTCCTCCGTGGAAACAAACGGCGATATCTATGACTACCATTACTTTCTTTGTAGCACGCATGACTTCCGCTTGACCTTTACGGCGGTACGCTGGGGCTGGATACCTCTTTTGCTTCTGGTTACGGCAATGGCGGTTCTGATTATCTGCCTTCTGGCGCGTGGACTCAGGCAGACGCACCGGCTGGGCCGAATGATCGTGCTGGCAGTAGGCTTGACCATGGGCCTGCGGCTTTTATTGAGTACGGCCATGAATTTGGGCGTTATTCTTTTCAGCGTCAGTTTCCCCATGCTGAACGGGAATACATACACCGTGGTCGACATGGCGCTGATTGGCCTTGCGCTGTCGGTATTCCGGGGGGACTCCATCGCAAGGGAGGAATTCACGCCGCCGCCCCGTCGGATACGCCGCATCCGTCTGATGGTCGAATACCGGTGAACCGCCTGCTGTCTGTTGTTCAAGGGCAGGAATCTGTTGCAGAGACATTGTTTGACAAATGCAAGGGTTTTGATATATTTTCTGTCAAAACCCTTGCACTTTTGATTGTTATATTACTTTGTATCTGCTGCGGGGCAATCGGTTTGAAAGGTTTGAAGTTCGGGTCGCTCCCTGGATTGTGGAACCTGCCTGTTCAATTGCATATCACAAATAGAGATCAGGTTTTTCCATAGTTTCGACCTTTAAGAACCGGGAAGTACCCCGGGAAGCGTTCATCATATCCCCAGCGACACAAGCGGCGTAGCCATCCCAGGCGGAGGGACCGGTAAGGACGCCGGCGTGAATGGACTCCACCCATTTGCAGAATTCGATGTCGTAGGCTTCGATAAAACGCTCTTTCCAATCGGTCATAATGGGCATACATTCCGCGGGGGTCATATTCTGCCAGCCTGCCGGTCGAACGCGCCGCACCACCGCGCTGGGGTCGGGGAGGCGCACGGTGCCGTTCTCACAGACAACCTCGCATTGAATATCATAGCCGTAGCTGTCGGCCACCTGAAGCTCCACGTCGATAAAGCAGCCGTTTTTAGTCCGCATGAGCATAACCTGGGGATTGTCGTAGGCTTTCCCCACGGAATTAGCGCTCTGACGGACCTTCAGGCACTGAACGTCTTCGTATTCATCTCCCAGGAGCCAGCGGCAGATGTCCAGCTCGTGAATGCCTACAGTAGTAATGCCGTTTTCGGTCCGGAACTGGGGAGGCTGGGAGATATTGCGATGACAAGCCTTCAAAAGCAGAGGCCGTCCCAGTTCCAGTTCCCGGCGGATGATGGCCTCGCATTCCGCCCCGGTTTCCGCCAAGGGTTTCTCACAGAAGCACCATTTTTCCTCTGCCAGGGTCTTCATCACAAAACCGTAGTGAGACGCGTTGATGGACGTAATGACCACCGCCTCTACATCCGGGTCACGAATCATGGCGTCGCTGTCAGTACCGTAGGAGCGAAAGCCGTACTTTTCCGCAAGGGCGTCAGCATGGGCGGAGGTATGACTGCTCACCGCTGAGACCGTCGCGCCTGGGACAATTTCCATAATACGCCGGCAGTGGTCCCGTCCGATGTCGCCGCAGCCGATGATGCCGATTTTCAGTGTTTTCTCCATTAGCTCCCTGCCTTTCTCCGTCAGCGCGTTCACATAGGCGCTGTGGTTTGCGTTGAATGCCTCTTTTCTGCTTTTGGTTCCCTGCTGTCATAAAATCCAACCAGAAAGAAACAAAAGAAGAACTATTTTGATTATAGAAGTAGCTGCAATCCGTCAGCTATCTGGATCATCAGGACAGCGTCCATACAGACCAGAGCCGGAGCTGAAAGACTGCATATGCGGGATCTGCTCCTTGTAATGGTTCCCGGTGCGTCTGTTGCTTATGGCATATCCGTTTTCTTCCGGTTAATCAGGACGATGCCCGCACAGACCAGAGCCAGGGCGGTCAGATTGCGCACGGTCAGGATTTGCTCATTGAGGAAGAGGCCGCTCAGAAGGGTGCCGAAGACCGGTACGAGAAAATTGTAAACCGCCACGCTGCTGGAGGGATGGACCCGCAGCAGTCCGGTCCAAAGGGTAAAGGCCACAGATGACAGCACCGCCAGATAGACCATCAGCCCAATGCCGGCGGGGGAGACCACCGGAAGCCAGCCCCGGCCCAGAACTCCCGCCAGCAGCAGCCCGGAGCCGCCCAGGAACATCTGCCAGCCAGTAATCATTTCCGGACCCAGGCCCATTTCGGAAAGGCGTTTGCTGTAGGGAGCTGCAAGACCGGTACACATTGCAGACAGCGCCATCAGACCCTCGCCCCGGAACGATGCGCTTCCCGCCAGATCCGCCCCGCCGGAAAGATTCACCAGGATGACTCCCGCGAAACCGACTGCACAGCCAGCCGCCTTGCCCCAGGTCAGACGGTCGTCCCGGAACAGGAAGTGCGCCCCGATTACCGAGAAGAATACCGCTGAACCTGTAATCACAGCCCCTCTGGAACCGCTGGTATTGGACAGGCCCAGATAGAAGAGCATATATTGCAGACCCGTTTGCAGCAGGGCCATCATAAGGATTCCCCCTAGATTTTCCCGCCGGAGGGCAAGTCCCTTTACACCCCTGGCTTTGGCGTACAGCAGCACCGCGCCGCCGGCCAAAGCAAACCGTACGCCGGCGAACAGGAGCTTCTGAAACACGTTGTCCCCATCGATGGCAAACAGCTCATAGCCAATCTTCACCCCCGGGAACGCGCTCCCCCAAAGCAGAGTACAGAGAACCGCGCCCCAGAGAATCCCCATCTTTTTCATCCCGCTGCCTCCCTGTAAAAGAAGACCGCCGCCAAATAAAGAGGCAGCGGCAGTCTCCTGAACGTCTCCCGCCGCAGTCACCGGCGCCGTACTTCAGCCCAGGTCCCTGTGCGGTTGGATTCCTCGATAGCGTCCAGTGTCAGGACCACCTCCAGGCCGTCCTCGCCTGTTACAAAGGGGTCTGTGTCGTCCTCAATACAGCGGATAAACAGGGCGTCGATGTCCGTCAGCAGCGTCTCGCTCTGAGCCGGATTGGAGGGGAAATCATAATAGGCCACAGTTCCGTCCACATACTCCACCACTACCGGATGATCCTCCCGATACAGGGTAATCACGCCCTCGGCGCCAAAGAGCTGGGTCAGACGGTCATTGCCGCTCATACTGGTCCAGCTGGTCACAATCAGGCCCACCACGCCGCTTTCCATCTCCACAATGGACATAGAGTTATCATCCACTTCAATCGGGGTCCCGTCCGGCTTGCACTTGGCCAGCGTCGGCGTGTAGGACAGCACCCTCTTGTAACGGGACCCAACGATATAGTGCATCAAATCCACCCGATGGGACCCGACGTCGCTCATCACGCCCCGTCCGCTCAAAGCCCGGCTGAAATAAGCGTTGTTCACCCCGTCCACAGAAGCGTATTCAGGCCCCTTGATGCCCAGAAAAGTCCGGTAAGTCAGCAGCCGTCCGATCTCGCCCCTTTCCAGCAGCTCCTTTGCCTTGATATGGGGCTCGTAACGACGTTGGTTATGAGAAATCATCAGCTTTTTCCCGGCCTTTTCCGAAGCCGCAATCATCATCCGGGCGTCCTCTGCGCTGGCGGCCATGGGCTTTTCACAAAGGACGTGCTTCCCGGCCTCCAACGCCTGAACGGTAAGCGCGCAGTGGGATTTTGTCGGCGTACAGACCACCGCCGCGTCAATGGCAGGGTCGGCCAGGGCTTCCTCCAGGCTCCCGTATGCCTTCCCGCCGTACTTCTCCGCCGTTGCCGCAGCCCGACCCGGCGCGCCGTCGAAAAAGCCGTATACGCAGGCGTCAGGATTCGCGGACAGCGCCGGGATATGCCGCAGCCCCGCAATGCCGCCGCAGCCAATCATCAGTACGTTTACCATAGTTGCAAAACCCCTTTCTCACATACCCAAATAGGCTTTCTGCACGTCTTCGGATACCAGCAGTTCCGCCGCCGTGCCGCTCAGAACAATTTTCCCCGTTTCCAGTACATACGCCCGGTCGGAGATCTTCAAGGCTGCCCGCGCGTTCTGTTCCACCAGCAGCACCGTGGTCCCCATATCCCGGATTCTCTGAATCAGCGCAAAGATATCCTTCACAATCAGCGGCGCAAGGCCCATCGACGGCTCATCCAGCATCAGCAGCCGGGGTTTTCCCATCAGCGCGCGTCCCACCGCAAGCATCTGCTGCTCGCCGCCCGACAGAGTGCCCGCCGCCTGATTTTCCCGTTCCTTCAATCGGGGGAACAGGTCATAAACAGTCTTCAGCGTCTCCCCATTGACCGCCGGCTTTTGCAGATAGCCCCCCATCAGCAGATTATCCAGCACCGAGAAATCCGGAAACACCTGCCGGCCCTCCGGGGAGAGCACAATGCCGTTTTTTACTTTCCGCTGGGTTTCCCATTTCGAAATATCCTGCCCGTCAAAGAAAATGCGTCCGCCGTTCAGTTCCTTCAGGCCCGCGATGGTGTGCATGGTGGTGGTTTTCCCCGCGCCGTTGGCCCCAATCAAGGTGACGATCTCGCCTTCGTTGACCTCAAAGGAGACGTTGGTCAGCGCCTTGATGCTTCCGTAATTGGACGCCACGTTCTCAAGCTGCAAGAGCGCCATATCAGTCCTCCTCCTTTCCAAGGTAGGCTTCAATCACCTTCGGGTCGTTCCGCACAGCAACCGGGTCGCCCTCTGCCAGCATTTCGCCGTAATTCAGCACATACAGCCGCTCGCACACGTTCATTACAAACTTCATGTCGTGTTCAATCAGCAGCACCGTGTACCCCAGGCTTTTGAGCTGCCGGACCATCTCCAGAAGCTCCGACGTTTCCTGTTCGTTCATGCCCGCCGCCGGTTCGTCCAGCAGGAGCAGTTTCGGATTCGCCGCCATTGCCCGGGCAATCTCCAGACGCCGCTGCTTGCCGTAGGGAAGACTGGTAGCCAAGGCATGGCGGTCCTCCCAGAGATTCATCAGCCGCAGGATTTCCTCCGCCCGTTTCACGCAGGCCGCTTCCTCCCGCCGCTTTTTGGGGGTGTGGAAGATAGCGTCCGCCAGATTCGCGCTGGTATGTCCGTGCATTCCCAGCAGCACGTTATCCAGGGCGCTCATTTTGGGAAACAGCCGGATATTCTGGAACGTCCGCGCAAATCCCCGCCGGGCAATTATATAGGGTTTCAGGCCGGTGATATCCTGTCCGTCCAGCTCCACACGGCCCTCTGTCGGCGTATAGATGCCGGTGATAATATTGAAGAGGGTGGTCTTGCCCGCGCCGTTGGGACCAATGATGCCTACAATCTCGCCGGGTTCAATATGAATGTTGATATCCGACAGAGCACACAGGCCGCCGAATTTCTGTGTAACGCCGGTAACCGTCAGAATGCTGCTCACTTGTCCTCCCCCCTCCGCTGCATGGACCGCTGTTTGATATACTTGAAATTCACGTTGCCCAGGATGCCGTCAGGCTTGACCATCATGAGAATGACGATAATCAGGCCATAGACCAGATTCCGGTACTGGGCCAGCCCCCGGATGGTCTCCGGCAGGATGGTCAGGATAGAAGCGCCCAGAATCGTTCCGGGAATGGACCCCAGCCCACCGAAAATTGCCATGACCAGCATATCCGTAGACGCGGCGCTGGTAAAGCTGGAGGGATCGATAAAGTTGATATAGTGGGCATAGAACGCGCCTGCCACGCCGACAATCATGGTAGAGATCATAAAGACCATAATCTTATACTTGGTGACGTTCACGCCCATGGAAGCCGCGGCCAGGTCGTCGTCCCGGATGGCCATAATCGCGAGCCCCACCCGGGAATGGACAATAGAATGGACAATCAGCGCAGCCAGCACCACCAGAACCAGCATGACATAGTAAATCTGCCGGTTGGAGGACAGGTCGATGCCGAAGAAGTTCGGGGAGGGGATAGCGGCGATGCCCAGAGGTCCCCGGGTCAGGTCCATCCAGTTCATCTCCACCAGCCGGACGATCTCGCCAAAGCCCAGAGTGACCACAGTCAGGAAATAGCCTTTCAGACGCATGGTGGGCAGGGCGACCAGAAGACTCAGCAGTCCCGCCATAAAAGCCGAAGCTATGATACAAAGCCCCATACCCAGTCCCATCCGGGTGGAGAGAATGGCGGCGGTATAAGCTCCGATGCCCCAGAATGCCGCCTGTCCCAAAGTCATCAGCCCCAGAAAACCCGTCAGCAGGTTGATGCTCAGGGCAATCATGACGTACATCATGCACACGGTCATAATCCGCAGCACGTAGGCCGACCGGAACACCCATGGGAACACAATCATCAAGGCCACCAAAAGGACGCCGATTTTTACCATATTCCGGGCAATTGTCTCAAGAATCCTGTTCATTCCAGCCGCACCTCCTTATACCTTGCTGATTTTCTTCTTGCCGAACAGCCCTGCCGGTTTGAAGAGAATCACGAAAATCAGGATGGCAAACGCAATCGCGTCCCGGTAGCCGGAACTGATGTAGCTGGCCCCCAGGGTTTCAAAGAGGCCCACCAGCAGGCCGCCTACCATAGCTCCCGGAAGAATGCCCACGCCGCCCAGCACCGCCGACGCCATGGTCTTCATGCCCACGGTAAATCCGGCGTTGATATCGATGGACTGATAGTACATCCCCACCATAGTCCCCGCCACCGCAGCCAGCATGGAGGAGATGAAGAAGGTGACGGCGATAATGAGATTGACATTGATGCCCATCAGCCGGGCGGCGTCCGCGTTCTGGGCGGTGCAGCGCATGGCCTTGCCCAGCTTGGTCCGGTAGGTCAGGAAGGACAGCGCGCCCATCAGCACCAGCGCCGCAGCCAGAATCACAAGCTGGCTGGAATTTACCGCCGTGTCGCCGATGTAGAACTTCCCGAAGTCAATCATATTGGGGTAGGGCTTGGTTTGACTGCCGAAAAACAGCAGAATCACGTTGTCCACCACTGTCGCCACGCCCATGGTAGCAATCAGGCCGGTGAGCTTGGGAGCCTTTTTTGCCCGCAGATGGGAGAGCACAACGCGGTCCATGGCGAAGCCCACCACACCGGTAATCAGGATGCTGAGGATAAACGCCAGGATGAAATGCCCTCCCAGGCCCAGATAGATCATCAGCGTAATATAACCGCCCAGCATATAAATTGAACCGTTGGCGAAATTGACCAGCTCCAGCACGCCGAAGACCATCGTGAATCCAATGGCCACCAGCGCATAGGTACTGCCAATCGTCAAGCCGTTCAGGATTTGTTCCAGCAGCATAGTATTACCATCCTTCCCGTCAGGGCCGCCGGTTCGGGGAAGAAGAAGCGGGACCGGAAAAACCCAGCCCCGGCAGCCCTCTGTTTCTCTTATACAACGCCCTCTTCCAGCACAACCTCCTGCATCAGCGTGAAAACGTATCTGTCCACGTCCAAAGGCAGGGCGCAGCCGGGAGCGAAGATAAACCGGCTGTCTCCGCATTCTTCCAGAGCGGTCAGCAGGCGGCGGCGCAGTACGTCCTTGATGGCCTCCCGGTCATTGTCCGCGTTGTGGAAGTCATTGTGCTGGTCGATGCCGCCAATCAGTACCTTGTCCGGGTACATTTCCCGCACGGTCCGGATCGAGGTCAGGCGGGACATATCGCTGATTTTTGTGCAGTTCTCCCAGTTCAGCGCCTGGATGCCCTCATAGTCCCGGAATTCCTCAAACTTCAGATCCTCGCAGTAGTGAATGTGCAGCATATTGAACCAGGTCCGGTCCTTCACATAGCGCATCAGCTCCTTGTCGTATGGGTGGCAGAATTCATCCATCTGGGCTTTGGAAATCAGGCTTCCGCAGGCCCACTGGGTAGAGACAAAGAAGCCGTCCACTCCCGCTTCAATCATGCGGTCCATCAGCTTTTTATTGGTTTCCAGCAGGGCCTCCAGCGCCTTGTGTACCTCCGCCGGATGCTCCGCCATCATCTGGAGCGCCGGGCCGGGCACCGTGGAACGCATCATTTCCTGCATCCAGGTCAGCGGCGTGAAGATGGTAGCCAGCACAGGGACCTCACCCTTGTAATGAGCGCAGACATTCCGGGCAATTTCGATCTCACGCCGGAAAACGGGATTCTCCTCCGGCTCCAGCACTGCCAGCGCCGCAAGGTCCTCCGCCGTGCGCGCCGGGTAGCGAAGAATCTCGCCGGACCATTCTTTCGGGTCGTTCCGCCAGCGAATTTCCGCGCCATAAGCCTCCGCGAAGTAATGGCCGTTGGACATGAGCTTGACAAAATCCCAGCCCATATTATCCGTAAAATCGATGGTGGCTTTGGTAAAATCCTTCACACACCGGTCCACCATAGGCATATGCAGCCAGCCGGAAATTCCTGCCCGGTCCACCGGCCTGCCTTCTGTCATTGCGCGTATCCGTTCTGCTTTTGTCATGAATATCCGGTCCTTCCTTTAGCGGAAACCCGGCGTCAGGAAAAATCCTGCTTTCCGGCGCCGGGTTTCTGATTTGTTGGGGAAATTTTCTGATTCCTGCTTTATTTTGCGATATAGGTCTTGAATTCAGCGTTCTCAACGGTGTAGGTGTAAACGCCCTTAATCACATTGTTGCCGTTTTCATAGTGCATATCCCGGCCGGAGGTGGCTTCAAAGGGCATGGAGAGCATTTCGGCAACCAAGGCCTTGGCGTCGCCGGTACCGGCAGTCCTGGCGGCGCGGAGGGCGAGCATGGCGGAGTCGTAAGCGGCAGCGGCAAACCCGTCGCAGGGGGTGTCGGGGTACAGTTCGTTGTAGCGGAGTGTGAAGTCGATCAGGACCTGAGAGAAGTCGTTTTCGCCCTCCATGATGGAATTGAGGTAAACGGGAGTAGTGCCCACCAGAACGATGCCGTCCGCCTTGCTGCCCGCGATGTCCAGGAACTCCTGCTTGAAGGCGTTGCCGGGTCCTACCAGCTGCACGCCGTCCAGCCCGATGTTGTCAATCTGAAGCAGGATGTTGGCAATGTCGTTATACTCGCCGTCGATATAGAGGATATCCGGGGTTGTGCCCTTGATTTTGGAGATAATGGGGGTGAAGTCCTTGGTCTGCTGAGGAACGAAATTCTCAATAATCACAACTTCTCCGCCCAGACCCTCATAAGTTGTCTTGAGGATTTCCGCGCCGGTAACGCCCAGGTCGGTATTCTGGTGCATGATTGCCAGCTTGCCGCCGCCGAACTCGTTATAGAGCAGGGTGGCCGCCGCGGTACGCTCGATGTCCGCGATGGGGGAAATCGGAACCAGCATATCGCCCATGCCAGGGAAATCGGGGTGGGACGTATTGGGGGAGACCATGGGCATACCGGCCTTCTGGTACACGGGAGCCGCCGCCATGGAAACCGCGGAGCCGAAGGAGCCGACCACTGCGAAGACATCCTTTTCCTCAATAATCTTATTGGCCAGATTGATTGCCTCTTTCTGGTCGCCCTTATCGTCGTTGATTTCCAGAATCACGTCCTGACCGTCCAGACCGCCCTCAGCATTGAAGTCGTCCACGGCCATTTTCAGCGCGTTCTGGTAGCTGATCCCGTACTGCATCAGGTTGCCGGTCAGGGGGATGGACGCGGCCAGGGTGTGTTTGGGATAGAGATCCGAGGTTTCACCGTCGGCGGAAGCGTCAGGGGTGTCGTTGCCGCCGCTAGTCCCGGAGTCCTGACCGCCGCAGGCCGTCAGCGTGCCGAGAAGCAGCACCGCCATCAGCATCAGAGAGATCCATCTTTTCATATTCGTTTTTCCTCCCAAATTCAGAATTCTCTATAAATCCCGGAAAAGGGACTTATATGCGTTTAAAAGCAAGGGAACCTAATTGCCAATCATAATATTCAACACTTCCAGGTCGGTTTCCCGCATACCCTCCCGGCCTAGGCGCGCAACGCTCTGGATGGTTTTCTCCAGCTCGTCCTGCACAATGCCCTCGCCGGTCTGGAAGGCCTCGTTATTCATCGCCATATAGTGGCCCATCAGCGCGGCGTCCACAGAGGAAGCAATCTTCGCCGCGCAGGAGGGTTTCGCGCCGTCGCAGACGATTCCGGAGACATTGGCCAGGGTATTGGTAATGGTGGCGGCAATCTGCTCATAGGTCCCGCCCACCAGCCAGGTAATCGCCGTCCCCGCGCCGCAGGCAGCCGAAACCGCGCCGCAGTAAGCCGAAAGCCGTCCGATGCCGGCCTTCTGATGGATAGCCACCAGATTGCTCACCAGCAGCGCCCGGTAAAGCCGCTCCTGGGAGGCACCCAGCTCCTTCGCGTACTCGATCACTGGCAGGGAAACGGTCATGCCTTGATTTCCGCTGCCGGAGTTGATGACCACAGGCAGGACACAACCGCTCATACGGGCGTCGGACCCAGCGGCGGCGGCGGCTTTGGCGCGGGTTTTCACATCGTCGCCGTAGACCCTCCGGAGGGTGCTTCCCACGTTGGCGCCCCAATCGCCGGTCAAGCCCTCCTGAGAAATGGCGGTATTAAAGGTAATCTGCTGGTCAAGAATAGGAATCAGCTCATCCAGGGGAGTATTTTCGGCGAAATCCAGAATCCCCCGGATGTTCAGACAGTCGTAATCCGGTTCTGGCTCGCTGCCTGCCGTTTCCTCTGACGCCTTTTCCAGAAGCGCCTCGCCGTTCTTCTCGACCCGCACGATGTTTGTATGCTCGTCCCGGATTTCCACCAGCGCCTCGTCAGATCCCACCCCGGCCTTCAGGATAATATGCAGGCCAGCCTCGCCGGGCAGGAGCTTCACTTTGCAGGCGCCTCCGGCAATCATCTCTCTGGCCCGGGAGATGTCCGTGTCCGTGATGCCCCGCAGGACCTCCAGACGCCGTTCCGGATCGCCGCCGATGGCCCCTGCCGCCGCCGCTGTCTCGATGCCCTTCATGTCGCCGGTGCCGGGAACCACCACGCCCTTTACGTTCTTGATAATATTGCTGCTGCACTCCACCACGATGCGCTCCGGAACCCGCCCCAGGGTCTCCCGTGCCGTTGCCGCCGCGTACGCAATGGCAATCGGCTCCGTACAGCCCAGCGCAGGAACCAGTTCCCGCCGCAGAATCGCCGTGTATTGCGCCCAGCGTTCCTTCTGTCCGTCCATGGCCCCAAGCCCCCTTTTTTTAGATTATGAGATATGAGATAGGACATTTGACCTTGACTGAAGCAAGATTACTGCCTGTCCCGTTCTCTTTGGAATTTTCGTTTGCAGTTGGTTTTAGTTGCTTTGGAGGATTTGACTTTTCCTCTTTTTTTGCGCCATATGTCCAAAAAGACAATATATCTCTGAAAAATCGCTGTTTTTTGTGGAATTCGACTGTTTTCCGAAAATAATTAGTACTTTTTTGCGGGTTTCTATTTTTCTGCTGACTGTATTATAGCACAGCCCATGTAACAAAATCCTGCTGAATTCCTGCCTTGCCTTCACAAATCTTGTCCTGCCCGCCGGAGAAAGGTTGACGGACGACATATTTTTGCTATAATATATAAAAAAGGTACAATCAGGAATCACGCTGAATCAGGACCAGGTATGTTTTGCGGTGTCAGACGTGCCAGGGTGAAACGGGATTCCAAGGGGGGCTTGCAGAATGGACAAACTGGAGCGCCGGATAGACGAATGGATGGAGCGTCATCTGCCGGAGATGCTGACGCACATCAAGGAACTGATACGGATACCGAGCATAGCGAAGAACGCGCCAGGGACGGAACACCCATTTGGAGACGGCTGTGCGGACGCGCTGGACTACATTCTGAGTTTGGCGCAGACCCTGGGGTTTTCCACGCGGAATTATGATTACTACGGTGGTTCCGCCAGACTGCCGGGGCGGACGGAACGGACCATCGGCTTTTTTGCGCACCTGGACACCACGCCCGCAGGAGCCATGTGGACCTTTCAGCCCTTTGACCCCGTCGTGCGGGACGGCTATATCATCGGCCGGGGGGCGGAGGACAACAAGGGGGCGGCGGTGACCATCCTGTATATGCTGCGCTGTCTGCGGGACCTGGAGATTCTGCTGGATCACACGATTCTGGTGGTGTTTGGCTGCGGGAAGAAGTCGCGGATGGAGGACATGGACCATTTTCTGCTCTGCGAGCCGGCGCCGGATTTGTCCCTGATTGCCGACGCGAACTTCCCGGTTTGCACAGGCGAAAAGGGAAGCCTGAATTTTGAACTGAGCTGTCCCTCCGGAGGCCGTCTGATCGATTTTCACGCGGGACTGGCGGAGAGCATGGTGCCCCATCAGGCGTTCGCGCTTCTCGACGGCGTGTCCTATGAGGAAGCGCGGAAGTGTCTGGAGCAGGATACCCGCTGTTCCATTGTTCCGGCAGGGCCGTATGTGAAGATTGCGGCGGGGGGCTTGGGAGGCCACGCGGCGTTTCCGGAGAAGACCCATTCGCCAATACCGGTACTGGCCAGCGTGCTTCTGGACAACGGTCTGGCGGACGGGGACTGCACCCATGCCCTGCGCTATCTGCGGGACGCCTACGAGACTTGCTATGGCGCGCCCTTTGACCTGGACGTGCGGGACGAGACCTATGGCTATACCACCCACGTCTGCGGCATGGTGCGGATGCGGGGCGGCGTGCTGTACCAGACCGTAAACGTGCGCTACATCCCGCCGGTGGATGCGGAGACGGCGGAGCGGCTGACACGGCGTGCGGCGGAGCGGGCCGGGATGGTCTACCGGAAGCTGAGCAACACCCCGCCCAGGACCTTGGAGCCACAGATGCAGCCCATCGCCGCCATGTTGACCTCCATTTCCAACCGGGTTACCGGACGGCATCTTCACGAGTACACCATGGGCGGGGGGACCTATGCCAAGAAGCTGCCCAACGCTCTGCCCTTCGGACCCAACCGCAGCGATTTGCCCATGCCCTTCGGGGAGGGACGGGGCTATGGCCATCTGCCTGACGAGGTGATGCGTATTGAGAATCTGACGGACGGCCTGAAAGTCTATGTACTCAGCCTTATGCGCCTTGACCCGCTTGTGTAAGGTCCGCAAACGCGCCGGAAGGAGGACGCTGTGAGCAAAATCAGGAAGCCGGAAGAGAATGAGAATGGGGCGTCCGGAATCCAGATTGCCAAGCTGGACCACGACTTTCAGCCCAACGCCTTCTCCGCCCATACCCACGGCGACGAATTGGAAATTGTCTATCTGCGTCAGGGCGTGGTCTCCATGGAGGTGGACGGCATACGCTTTGACGCACGCAGCGGCGCGGTGGTGGTCATCCCCGCCAATGCCCTCCACAGCGGCACTTACGCCGTCTCGGACCGCAGCGGCAAATTTGACCGTTACGCCCTCAAGCTCCGGCACGTCCAGAAGCCCGGCCTTTCTCCCGGGCGCCTGCTGGAGGATGGATACAGCCCTGTGGTGCAGCTGGACGCGTCCAATATCCTGACTGCCATGTTTCAGCTTCTGGAGCAGGAGCTGCTGGTCTGCGAGCCTGGCTGGGAAACAGTTTGCAGAGGTGTGCTGGACGCGCTGCTGACCCTGCTGGTACGGGGCGCGGCGCCTGTCTCCGAATTGGCCCAGCCGGAGGGGTCCGCTCTGGCCGCCGATATCCTGGCCTATCTGCATACCCGGTACTGCGAGAATATCAACCTCCAGTCCGTGGCCGACCATTTTTATATCAGCCATTACTACCTGTCCCATCTGATGAAAAAATACCTGGCCGTTCCCATGATGCAGTACGTCATTCATCTCCGGATCAGCGAGGCCCAGACCCTTCTGCTGGATACCAGTTATCCCATCCGGCAGATTGCGCAGATGGTAGGTTATCCGAATCCGAATTATTTTTCCAACGTCTTCCGGAAAATCACCGGTGTTTCGCCCAACGAGTACCGGAACCGCAGCCGGGAGTAAAGAACGGCAGAAGGGAGAATCTGTATGAAGCAGCTTCGTATCGGCGTAATCGGCACAGGCAGGATGGGGCGGGCGCATCTGGAACGGCTCTGCACAGCGGCGACAGGCTGTCGGGTGACGGCGGTGTCCGCGTCCAGGCATGGGGAGGAAACCGCCGCCGCGTTTGGGGTGCCGCTGGTTCTTTCGCCGGAGGCTTTGATCGACTCCCCGGAAACGGACGCGGTGCTGGTAACGTCGCCAGGGGAAAGCCACGCCGCTTATGTTCTGGCCTGCATTGAGAGGGGGAAGCCGGTATTCTGCGAAAAGCCTCTGGCCCCCGATTCCGCCGCCTGCCGGGAGATACTGGATGCCGAATGCGCCGCGGGCCGGAGGCTGGTACAGACGGGATTTATGCGCCGCTTTGACAGCCATCACGCCGAACTGCGGGAACTGCTTGCCAAGGGTGGACTGGGCCGCGCGCTGATGGTCCACGCCACCCATCGGAATCCCGACAACGCCGGTTTTACGGACGAACTGCAAATTATGGATGCCGCCATACACGCCCTGGACGCGCTGCCCTGGCTTTTGGGCGGGGACCGGATTACGGACTGCCTGGCTCTGCATGGGACCTCCGCCGCCTGTGTGGGAGAACGCCAGCGGGACCCCATGCTGCTCCTTTTCCGGACGGCTTCGGGGGTTTTGATGGACCTGGAGGTCTTCAGCCACTGCCGTTACGGTTACGATATCGCCTGTGAAATCGTCTGTGAGAAGGGGACCGCCGCGCTGCCTCCGTCGTCGTCTGTGGTGGTCCGGGAGTGCTCCGCGAGAAGGGTCCGGGAGTACGATATCTGGCACGAGCGATACCGGCACGCCTTTACCGCCGAGCTGCAATGCTTTGTCCGGAATGCCCGTCAAGGCGCTGCCGGAGGCCCTTCCGCCTGGGATGGCTATGCCGCCTGCGCCGTCGGGGAAGCCTGTCTCCGTTCGTTGGAATCCGGCATTTGGGAGACGGTGGACTATGGGGAACAGCCTGCTTTGTACGCCGAGTAAGCAGAAAAATACAAAAAAAGCCGTGGAGTTCTGCTGTCAACAGGACTCCGCGGCGTTTTATGTTCAGGGTACGAAAAAAGGGGTGATCTGCGGGAAACGAACGCGTTGCCGTCAGAGGTCAGGACATTTTGGAGACGGCGACGAAAACGTTGGAAATCTCGTACCAGCCCGCGAAATCCACGCTTCCGGTCTGGGGGAGATGGAAGATTTTCTGGAATTCCGTGACCGCCGAGCGGGTAGCGGGACCGAAAACGCCGTCCGCAGGGACTTTGGGGATGGCGGGGAAATTATCTGCGATACGGTTGAGCTGCTCCTGAATGGTCCGGACGGCTTCCCCCTCGCTGCCTTCGCTGAGGACCTCGCCGCCGTAGGACAGAGGGACGCCTTCCACCTTCTCGGCGCTCTTGAGGTAGATTTCCGAGCCGTAATATTTCCGCAGAATGTTCATGGTCTCCCAGCCCTGTTCCGCAAGCGCCTGGGAACCCCATTGACTCAGACCGCTGCACTGGGTCCGGCGTCCGTCGCAGTATTGGGTGAAGAGGGGCTGGGAGATGCCCTCCTTTGTGATGTAGGTTGTGAAGAGGTCGTCTACAATCACGCTGATTTCCTCGAAAATGGTCCGCCCGTGATTGTAGGACTGGTCAAAGGCAGTGGAGCTGGTAACAGTAAAATTGTAGCCCTTGCCTCGGTACCACTCCGTATAGACCCGGTTCAGGGTAAAGGAAATGATGGCAAGAACGTTGGCTTTGATGGCCTCCGTGCGCCAGGTGGAATAGATTTCGCTGCACGCCACGTTTTTGATGTAGTCCTTGAAGGGTACCCAGTAATTTTGCGCGCTGACATCATCAGGCCGTCCGTCGTGAACCACGATGAACTCCGGGATCACCGGCTCCGGAAGCACCACCAGCCCTTCCGGTTCCGGCAGAGGTTTTACCTCGTCCTCCGGCTGTTTTTCGCTGGGCGCTCCCCAGAGGGCGTGAGGGGGCAAAAGAATGTTCCGCACATTGAACCCTCCCGCGGTGGCGTCCGGCAGAGGGACCCGCTGGATGGCACGGCCTGAGGGAAGAAGCTCCACGCCGCCGAGATGAAGGGTCTGGAAGCCCCCGGCGGAAACGGTGACGTTATAGAGCGCGTAAGGACGCTGGTCCGCCGAGCCCTCCACCACGGACAGCTCCAGCGGCGGGGCGGGCAGCTCGACGAAAGGCGTCTGGCCCGAGGAATCGGTGTAGACCTCCTCCAGAACCGAACCGCTGGCCGGGTCCGAAATACGCACGCGGGCTTCGGGGACGGGACTGGGGTTTTCTCCGGCGGTGACAAAAATCTGTAGACTGCCTTTGTCCAGATAGATTGGATTCATAAGGGCGCGCCTCCTTTCCGTATACTATCCTATGGCTGCGCCGCGGAAACGTTCCAACAGGAGGCATTTTTCAGTTCGCAAAGCCCCGGACGTACAGCGGCGGAAGGGAGGACGGAATGGAATATATTATTATGTATACGGGCGATATCCTGTCTCTTGGCTATCCCACGGAATTGCTGGACGCACAGTTTGCCATCATGGAACTGGGGGATCAGGACCCTAACGATCTTTTGCAGTATCCACAGATCACCAGTTTTGAACCGGCCCGGCAGCTGATCGGACTGAAAGCCCAGGGAAGCCGTTATATGGACTATCGGAGCATGGAAGCGGCCTGCATTCCCCAGGTTCACCGCGTCTATGGTCTGACGGGGCAGGGTGTGCTGATCGGCTTTGTGGACTCCGGCCTGGACCTGACGCATCCGGAGTTTCAGGGGCCGGACGGGACCAGCCGGATAGAAGCTCTCTGGGATATGGGTGCTCAGGGGAATCCGCCGGAGGGCTTTCTTCACGGGGCGTTTTATGCCAGGGAGGAAATTGCGGCGGGGCAGGCTCCCTTTGAGGACCGCAGCGGCCATGGAACCGCGGTTGCCGCCATAGCCGCCGGACAGAACGGAGTGGCGCCGGGAGCGTCCATCGCCATGGTGAAGCTGTCCAGCGCGCGGACCACGAACATTATGCGGGGAATCAAATTCCTTCTGGACCAGGCGGAAATCCGTAGGATGCCCTGCGTGGTGAACCTGAGCTACGGTACCAACTGGGGTTCTCACTGGGGACAGACGCTGTTCGAGCAGTATATAGACCAGTCGGCCCAGCGCGGGAGAAGCGTGATCGTCTGCGCCGCAGGCAATGAGGGGTCCGGAGCGCATCACTTCCAGGGGCGTCTGGAGGAAAACGGCGTGCTGGAAGCGGAATTCAATGTGTCCACCCGGCGGGAGAGGATCTATCTGTCGCTTTGGAAGAACTTTGTGGATGAGGTGGTTTTCGATCTGGTTCTGCCTAACGGACAGTCAACGGGCCCGCTGACGGAGGGAATGCGGCAGCTTCGCTTTGGTTCCATACGGGTTACGGTTTTTTACGGCGTGCCTACCCACAACAGCGTTTCTCAGGAGGTGCTGTTCTTTCTGGAGGCCCCCGCCGGCGGTCTGGACGGTCTCTGGAAACTCCGGGGACTGGGGAAGAAGATCGCCGATGGACGCATGAACGCCTGGCTGCCTACGATCGAGGAAGTCACGGACCGCACGGCATTCTTACAGCCCGCGCCGGAATTGACCATCACCCTCCCGGCAACGGCGCTCTATCCCATTTCTGTAGGAGGCTTCCGGCCTGAGACAGAAACCATCAGCCCCTTTTCCGGCTGGGGGGCTTCCGACTGCGCCGGACGGATGCTTCTGGACCTGACGGCCCCGGCGGAGGGCGTTCGGAGCGCCAAGGCTGGGGGAGGCTACGATGCTTACAGCGGAACCAGCATGGCCGCGCCCTTCGTCTCCGGCTCGGCGGCGCTGATGATGGAATGGGGTATTATACAGGGGAATGACAAGTTTCTCTATAATCAGCAGGTCAAGGCGTTCCTCTGCAAAGGGGCCGAGAGAAGTCCCTTGCTGACGTATCCCAATCCGCAGTGGGGCTACGGGCGGCTGAACCTCTGCGCCTCCATGGATACGCTGGCGGGCCAGTTGGAAAGGGGGCTTTGAGATGCGTCTGACGCCGGAAACACTGGAATTCATTCACGCGCCGGACACGGTGGATTTTGTTACCCGGGCCACCGACGCATTTTTCGATTACGCTCACAGCTCCGATGACATTGTAATTGGCCAGATGCTCTCGGGGCGCTATGTTCTGGGCTACGTCAAGGAGGAGAATTTTCACAAGCTGGAGGAAGCCCTGGGCGCGGCCTTTGTCAGCTCGGTCTCGGTGGTGCTGGGCCTGCTGGACCGTCCGGCTCTGGAAGCGGCGGGGGTTTCTCAGGTTCATCGCCAGCCCTACCTGAATCTGAAAGGCCGCGGGGTACTGCTGGGCTTTCTGGATACCGGCATTGACTACACCCAGGATGTTTTCCGTTACGAGGATGGCACCAGCAAGATTCGGTACATCTACGACCAGACCGCCGAAGGCTCCCCGCCTGATGGTTTTCTCTTGGGCCGGGAGTACAGCAAGGCGGACATAGACGCGGCTCTGGCGTCGGAGGACCCTTATGCCCTGGTTCCGGAACGGGACGAGAACGGCCACGGTACCTTCATGGCCTCCGTCGCCGCCGGGAAGGAGACGGAGGACTTTTCCGGGGCGGCGCCGGATGCGGAGATTATTGCCGTAAAACTGAAGAAAGCCCGGCCATTTTACCGGGAGAAATACTGCGTGCCAAAGGAGCAGGAGGATGCTTATGAGTCCAGCGCGGTGATGCTGGGGGTAGAGTATATTCTGCAAAAGGCTCGGGAGCTGGGCCGTCCGGTGGCCATCTGCATCGGGCTGGGGACCAATGCCGGGAGTCACGACGGCGTGGGGGTCTTTGAGGAATACCTGGGCGGCGTGTCCATACAGAAGGGGGTTTGTCTATGCGCCGCGGCGGGAAATGAGGCGGAGGCCCGGCATCATACCGGCGGCGTGCTGGAGCCGGGGGAGAAGCCGGGGCAGATTGATCTGAAAGTGGGGGATGCCGCTGGGGATGTTTACCTGGCCATCTGGAATACGGTGGCGGACCGGCTGTCTATTTCTGTGCGTTCGCCTACGGGAGAGCTGGTGGGACGCGTGCCAGCCCGTCCCGGTTCTGCTCCCGCGGCGGACGTAAAGCTGGTGCTGGAAACGGCGCGGGTGCAGATTGAGTATCATTTCCCTGTGGAGGGCAGCGGGGGACAGCTTTCGATTATCCGTATCCTGAACGCCACGCCGGGGGTATGGGGCATTCAGCTTCATGGGGACGTGCTGCTGAACGGGCAGTATCAGGCATGGCTTCCCATCACGGGCTTTGTGCCGCCGGATGTGGAATTTTTGTCCGCCGTGCCGGATGGGACCATCACCAGCCCCGCGTCCGCTGTAGGGGTTATTTGCTGCGGGGCCTACGACAGCGCGGGGAAGAGCCTCTATGCCAAAAGCTCCCGGGGGCCCGCCTGGGATGGACGGATTCTTCCGGACCTGGTCGCGCCCGGGGTAGGCATCCGGGGGATCTATCCTCACGGCCCCGGCCTGATGAGCGGAACCAGTGCGGCGGCGGCAGTGGTGGCGGGAATCTGCGCGCTGCTGCTGCAATGGGGCGTCCGGGACGGAAATGACCCGGCAATGGGCACCTATCAGATTCGGGCCTACCTGATACGGGGATGCCTGCGGCGGCCGGATATGACATACCCGAACAATCAATGGGGCTATGGCGCGGTACAGCTGATGCAGAGCTTTCATCTGATGCGGGAGCTGTGATTCCGGCTGGTCTTTCGCGGCGTCAGAACAGCAAAAAGGACCTGAACGTAATTTTTGCGTCCAGGTCCTTTTATCATCCTCATGAAATCACCCGCAGAGCCCCATCCGGTGAAGCGCCAGGGCAACGCCGTTGTGCTCCACATCCTCGCAGATCAGATCGGCCAGGGCTTTCAGCTCGTCGCAGGCATTGCCCATCGCCACGCCTACGCCGGCCCGTTCCAGCATTGCCGCGTCGTTCATGCTGTCGCCAAAGGCTATCGCGTCCCCGACGTTTGCGCCAAAGTGACGGCAGACCAGCTCAATGCCCTGCCCCTTGTCGACCTCTTTGGGGATAATCTCGCCATTATAGCAGCTCAGATCCTTGCGGAAGGAATGAACCACAAAGGTAAAGCGGTCCCCAAGAATTTCCTGCGCTTGATAAATGGCGTCCATGGTCCGTCCGGTAAAGCAGAGCTTGTAGGCCCCGTTTTTCGGATAGCGTTCATATTTTTGGATGGCAAGACCGGTCTCCATTTCCTTCTGCATTCGAATCAGCTCCGAATTCTGGGGGTCCAGGGAGGCGGTCCGCAGCAGCTCCTCCATTTGCAGGTCAGTGTATATGCCCTCCGGGGTTTCGATACGGCAGAAGACGCCGCAGTTATGGAAGACCTCCAGGCACTCCTGCACCAGGGCTTCGGGAAGGAGATGGTCGAACAGCACCTGACCGCCGACGGACACATAGGCCCCCGCGCTGGCAATCACGCCGTCAAAGCCAATGTCCAGAATGTCCTGGCTGATAATAGGCAGATTGCGGCCGGTACACAGGAAAGCCAGATGTCCCATAGCGCGGGCCTGCCGGATTGCCTGACGGACCGGCGGCGCGGGAGTGGACATCGCGGAGGTCAGGGTTCCGTCAATATCCAGAAAAATGAGCTTTTTATCCATAAATTTCACGCCTTTTCTTTCTGAAATGTTCCCTTCTGCATCGCTTTTCTGTGTTCTCGGAAACCCTGCCGTCCAAAACTGTCAGTTCTGACAAACCGTCTGCGTGGCAATCTTTTCACGGAACGCCCGGTCATGTTCCACAAAGAGCAGCGTGGGCCGGTACTGGAGCAGGAGTTCTTCTATCTGCATCCGGGAAAATAAATCGATATAATTCAGCGGCTCATCCCAGATATACAGGTGAGCGCTCTGGCACAGGCTGGCCGCGATCAGCACTTTTTTCCGCTGTCCGGCGCTGTAGCTCTCCATGTCCCGCTGAAAGAGGACACGGGAGAAATCCAGCTTCCGCAAAACGGTCAAAAAGCGGGTCAAATCCACATTCTGCCTCTGGGCCCAATCCGTAAGGCTGCCTTGCAGGTGGTCCGATTTCTGGGGAACGTAGGAGATCATCAGCCCCGACGCCCGGAAGAGGCTTCCTGTACAAGGCACGTCCTCCCCCAGGGCAAGGCGGAGCAGGCTGGTCTTTCCGGAACCATTACTGCCGTCCAGACAAAGACGGTCCCCCGGCCGCAGGGTGAAGCTCACCGGACGGCCTGTCATGCCAGGATAGGAGACGGCAAGCTCCCGGCATTCCAAAATCCGGGTTCCGTGATAGGTCAGCGGTGTGAGCTTCAGACTGTCCGCCCGCTCCACATCCCGCAGAAGCTCTGATTTTTCCTGTACGGCTTTCTGACGGCGGCTCTCTATGGTCTTGGAACGCTTCATCATCTTAGCGGACTTGTGCCCGATAAAGCCTCTGTCTGGCCTCAGACCGGAGTTCCGCTGTCCATGCTTGCTCTTTTCCACCTTGTCCGACCAGTCCGAGGTCCGGCGGGCTGACTGCTCCAGACGGCGGATTTCTCCTTTCAGCTTTTCGTTCCTGACCAGCTCGCCCCGTTCCCGGTCCTCCTTGTTCTGGAACCAACTGGTGAAATTCCCGCGTACCAGCTCCGTCCCGGTCTGATTCAGCGCTAAAATATGGTCTGTACAGCCATCCAGAAAAGCCCGGTCGTGGGAAACCAGAAGGAAGCCCCGGTCCAGGTTCCGGAGATAGTCCGCCGCCAAAGCCCGTCCCGGACCGTCCAGATGGTTTGTCGGCTCGTCAATCATCGGGTAAGCGTCCTCGTCCAGGAAAAGCGCCGCCAGTAAAGCACGGGTCTGTTCGCCGCCGCTGAGGGACGCAAAGGGTCTTTCCAGCACGTCCTCTCCCAGGCCCAGTCTGCCAAGTTCCCGCAGAAGCCGCCATTCTTCTCCGGGCGGTGCGTCCTCC
This sequence comes from uncultured Oscillibacter sp., assembly GCA_910577405.1. Lineage (GTDB taxonomy): Bacteria > Bacillota > Clostridia > Oscillospirales > Oscillospiraceae > Oscillibacter. The sequence goes on from CAJTMG010000005.1 coordinate 102,924, forward strand.
AGGAGAATCTCCAGCGTCTTCCGTTCCGGGGTTTGCACAGGCCGGGGCCACAGGCGGCAGGTCTGATGGAGTGACAGTGTTCCGCGGCCCTTCAGTTCCCCGGACAATAGCCGGAGCAGGGTGGTTTTGCCCCGTCCGTTCCGGCCAGTAAGTCCCAGTTTCCAGCAGGTGTCCAGCTGAAGATTCAGGTCTTCGAAAACCGGCGTATGGTCCCCGTCGTAAGTGAAGCTCAGATGTTGTATGGTGATCTGCGACATTGCGTATCCTCCTGTCATGCGCGCAAAAAACCGCAGGAGGGATCTTCCTCTTGCGGCGGCATGGACAAAATACGCCCACTATCAGCCGGAAGGGAAAGACTGCGCGTTTCCTCCTGCAAACTCCATGACAGAACAGAGCTGCTCTCACAGCCCGAAAAAATTCTGTTCCATCATAGCGTCAGCAAGCAGAACTGCGCATCTTCCCGCCTCCCATCTGTTTGTGTTGAAGTCAGGATATCATGAGACGTGCGGTTTGTCAAGGGCCGGACAGGAATTGACTGCATAAGGCGGTTTATTTCCTGGGAAACGCATTTTTGAGACTTTTGTGAGATTTGCGTGATAAAACAAGCAAAAACCTGCGGGCATTCAGAGGCAAAGGCTTTGTTGATTTCTCCCGCGTCATGTGGCGTGCTGAAAAAATCTGATTTGGATGCGGGAGGTCTTTTTATATCAAGCGCCCGGAAAAAGAAAGCGTGGAGACGCTGCATCCCCACGCTTTTTGAATTTAATCGCTGGTACGGACGCCCTGTTCGATCTCCCGGATATCATAGGGGACGGTCTGATAAACGCAGTAATTGAGCCAATTGGCGTACAGGAGGTGGGCACAGCTGCGCCAGGTCATAGCGGGCCGCTGATTGGGGTCGTCGCCGGGGAAGTAGTGCTTTGGCAGCTGGATATTCACGCCGGCGGTGAGATCGCGCATATATTCCCTCCGGAGGGTGTCCCGGTCGTACTCGGCATGACCCATCAGAAAGACCTGACGGCACTGGTCGGTCTTGACGGCATATATGCCCGCTTCCGGGGAAGAGGCCAGGATTTTCAGCCCCGGCACGGCTTCGACATCTTCCCGGCGGATGGTGGTGTTCCGGGAATGGGGCACGAGGAAATCGTCGTCAAAGCCCCGGAAGAGGATGAAATTTGGTTCCTCAACGGTATGCTGGAAGACGCCGAAGAGCTTTTGCGGCAGAGGGACTTTGGGAATGCCGTAGTGATAGTACAGCCCCGCCTGCGCGCCCCAGCAGATATGGAGGGTGGAATGGACATGGGTTTTGGACCACTCCATAATTTCGCAGAGTTCCGGCCAATAGTCCACGTCCTCGAAGTCCAGCAGCTCCACCGGCGCGCCCGTAATTACCAGCCCGTCAAAGGTGCGCTCCCGGACTTCCTCGAAAGATTTGTAGAATGCCAGCATATGGGCCTGGGAGGTATTCCGGGACACATGGCCTCCAGGCGCGATCAGCTCCAGCTCGATTTGCAGCGGCGTGCTTCCCAGAACCCGGGCAAGCTGCGTCTCTGTGTCCACCTTGGTAGGCATCAGGTTCAGAAGAAGAATCTGCAAAGGCCGGATATCCTGTGTCATGGCGCGGGTTTCGGTCATAACGAAGATATTTTCCCGCTGGAGGACCTCCGTCGCCGGAAGCCGGTTCGGAATTTTGATCGGCATATCAGTTCACCTGCGCCAGGGCCTGCGCGATATCGTCAATCAGGTCCTCCTTGCTCTCCAGACCGCAGGACATCCGCACCAGCCCGGCAGGAATCCCGGCTTCGGCAAGCTGTTCGTCGGTCATCTGACGGTGGGTGGAGCTGGCGGGATTCAGACAGCAGGTCCGGGCGTCGGCTACGTGGGTTTCGATTGCAGCCAGCTTCAGATTCCGCATAAAGACGCCCGCCGCTTCCCGGCCGCCTTTCAGCTCGAAGGACACCACGCCGCAGGAGCCGTTGGGCAGATACTTTTCCGCAAGGGCGTGGTAGGGGTCCCCAGGCAGGCCGCAGTAATTCACATGGGCAACCTTGGGATGGGCCGTCAGGAATTCCGCTACAGCCTGCCCATTCTCGCAGTGCCGCGCCATACGGACGTGCAGGCTTTCCAGTCCCAGATTCAGATAGAACGCGTTCTGCGGCGACTGTATGGCCCCGAAATCCCGCATAAGCTGGGCGGTACACTTGGTGATAAAAGCGCCCGCATTGCCGAATTTTTCCGCGTAGGTAATGCCGTGGTAGCTCTCGTCAGGGGTGCAGAGGCCGGGGAACTTCTCCGCATGGGCCATCCAGTCAAAGCGGCCGGAATCCACAATCGCCCCTCCTACCGCCGCGCCGTGGCCGTCCATATACTTGGTGGTGGAATGGGTGACGATATCCGCGCCCCATTCAAAAGGACGGCAGCCAACGGGCGTGGGGAAGGTGTTGTCCACAATCAGAGGCACTCCGTGACGGTGGGCGGCGGAGGCGAATTTTTCGATATCCAGCACGGTAAGGGCAGGATTGGCAATGGTTTCACCGAAAACAGCCTTGGTATTGTCCCGGAAGGCGGCATCCAGCTCTTCGTTGGACGCGTCAGGGGAAACGAAAGTCGTCTCAATGCCCATCTTGGCCATGGTGACGGAAATCAGATTGAAGGTCCCGCCGTAGATGCTGGAGGAAGCTACGATATGGTCCCCGCAGGAGCAGATATTGAACAGGGCGAAAAAGTTTGCCGCCTGCCCGGAGGATGTGAGCATAGCCGCCGTACCGCCCTCCAGCTCCGCGATTTTGGCGGCGACGTAATCATTGGTGGGATTCTGGAGCCGGGTGTAGAAATAGCCGGAGGCCTCCAGATCAAAGAGCCTGCCCATATCCTCGCTGGTGGAATACTTGAACGTCGTGGACTGCACAATAGGAATCTGCCGCGGCTCGCCGTTGCCGGGAGTGTAGCCGCCTTGGACGCATTTGGTTTCTATACGATAGTCGCTCATAAGTGAAACTCCTTTCGGTTTCGGGACGAAAAAACGGCCTTCGCCCCAAAGATTGTGACTTTGAGACGAAAGCCGCACAGACTTCCGCGGTACCACTCAAATTGCGCCGGCCTTCCGACCGAACGCCACTCTGGGGGTCCAACAACCCCTTTGCCTTAACGCGGCGGTTCTCGGAGAAGCCCTAACGACAGAAACTGCCCTCGAACCCTCAGCTCAGAAGCCATAGGACCTGGAACCCCTTGCCGCCGGCTTGCACCTGCCGCCGGTTCTCTGTGGACGCCGGATTCCGTCCCTCTTCGTCATCGCTTTGGGCAGTATTATAAAATCTTCCCCCGGATTTGTCAAGGGCATTTTCGCGCTGTGAGTTACGTATTTGGAAGAAAACGGAAGAGCATTGACACGTTTAACGGGACATAGTAAAATAAAGAAAATGGAATCGGGAGGGAAACTATGAGCAAGGCAAGAGTGATTCTGTTGCTTGGACTGATTGCCGTTCTTTCAATTGCGCTGATGGTCATGGCCCACGGAAATAACGTTTTATTATGGACGATACGGTTTTTGGGCACGCTTGGCATAATTTATACGATTCAGGTCTATCAGAAGGGTCGAAATAAAGAGTGACAAAAAATTCCATTTTCGTAAACGGGCAGTGATTCCAGACGAACCGCCGCCCGTTTTCTCTTGCCGATGTCTGGCGAATGTGGTATGATGGAAGCCGTAAGAAATCCGCTGGAGCTGCGGAGGAAATAAGGAGCGATATCCGTGAAATTTGAGGACTATCTGACGGGGCTTTCCGGGAAGACTGTAGCGGTCATCGGCGTAGGCGTGTCGAACCGGCCCTTGATCGAGCTGCTTCTGGACCGGGGCATTTCCGTGACGGCCTGCGACAAAAAGACGGAGCTGGGGGCCTACGGGGAAGAACTGAGGGCAAAAGGGTGCCGTCTGCGTCTGGGGCCGGATTACCTGAAGGACCTGACGGAAGACGTGATTTTCCGTACGCCGGGAATGCGTCCTGACCTGCCGGAGCTGACGGAGGCCATAGGCAGAGGAAGCAGGCTCACCAGCGAAATGGAAGCGTTCTTCGAGGTCTGTCCCTGTCCCATCATCGCCGTGACCGGAAGCGACGGCAAGACCACCACCACCACCATTATAGCGGAATTATTGCGGTCAGCGGGCCGGACGGTGCATCTTGGCGGGAACATCGGCCGTCCTCTGCTGGCGGACACGGGGAAGATGAAGCCGGAGGATATTGCCGTCCTGGAATTGAGCTCCTTCCAGCTTCTGACCATGACCCGAAGCCCTCACATTGCCGTGGTAACCAATCTGTCCCCGAACCATCTGGACGTTCATAAAGACTATGCGGAGTATGTTGTCGCCAAGGCGAATATCTTTACACATCAGGCGGCGGGAGATATTGCGGTCTTTAACGCGGACAACGAAGAAACCTGCGCCTTTGCCCGGGAAGCCTCCGCGTCCGTCCGGATGTTCAGCCGTCAGGGGACCGTGGAGCGGGGAACGTATCTGGGGCCGGATTATCCCGGAGGACAGGCGATTTGGATTGCCAACGAAAAGGAGCATCGCTGTGTACTGCCGTTGGCGGACATCAAACTGCCGGGGATTCATAATGTCGAGAATTATATGGCGGCGATTGCGGCGGTGGACGGCCTGGTTCCGTACGAGGTTATCCGGGAATTTGCAGGGAATTTCGGCGGCGTGGAGCATCGCATTGAGCTGATCCGTGAGCTGGACGGCGTGCGGTATTACAACGACTCCATTGCGTCCAGCCCCAGCCGTACGATAGCGGGCCTGCGGTCCTTCCCGGAAAAGCTGGTGCTGATCGCGGGGGGCAAGGACAAGGGGATTTCCTATGACGCCCTGGGCCCGGAGGTCAACGAACACGTAAAGCTGCTGATTCTCTGCGGGGCAACGGCGGGAGTAATCCGGAAATCAGTGGAGCAGGCGGAAAACTATCATGGCCTGGAAATCATAGATGTGTCGGACTACCAGGAAGCGGCGGACCTCGCCCATAGCCGCACAAAGCCGGGAGACGTGGTGATGCTCTCCCCAGCCAGCACGTCCTTTGACCGCTTCGCCAACTTTATGGAACGGGGCCGGGTTTTCAAGGAGATTGTAAACCGGCTGACCTAAGGCCATGCCCTTCCCGCATAGAATAGCCGGGGAGGGATCGCCAATGGGAAGAGGATTTTTCTATTTCCGCCGCCGCATGAACCGCAGGACCTTGGGTCAGACGCTGCTGTTCTGCACCGTGGCCCTGGGCTTGACGGCGATGCTGTTTGCCACGACTCAGATGCAGCCGATTCTGGAGCGTCTGGCGGCCACAAGGGTTTCCAACGCGGTGAACCGGATCGTTTCGGAGGCCGTGGAAGAGGGCATTGAGAGCGGCGAGTTCAGCTATGACAGCCTGATTACCTTCGAGAAGGACAACGAGGGTCGGATTACGGCGCTTTACAGCAATATGGCGGCGTTCAATCGTCTGCAATCCAAAATACTGGATATCATTCTGGCCCGGATTGACCAGGTGTCTGCCCGGGAACTGTCCATTCCCATCGGCAGTCTGACCGGTTCGGTGCTTCTGGCGGGCCGGGGTCCCAGTATTTCCGTGCGGATGGAATCGGTGGGGTCGTCGTCGGCGTGGTTTGAGAATGAATTTGCGTCGGCAGGCATCAATCAGACCAAACATCAGATTGTGCTGAATATTGATGTGGCGGTGAGCATCCTCCTGCCCGGTTTTTCTACAGACACGGTGGTTTCCAATGCCGTGACCGTGGCGGAAACCGTGATCGTTGGAAGCGTGCCGGATACCTATACCTATTTCAGCACCACACCCTCCAGCTATGAGAACGATGCAAAGGATTATGTTTTGAATTAGTAAAGATTTTGTCTGTTTTTTGGTTTTTCCGCATGACAAACTATCAAGAGCTTTTGTAATAATAAGAATAAGGAGGAATCATATGGACTACCATGAAGAAATCAAACAGCTCCGGGACGCCCTGAACGAACACGGCTACCGTTATTACGTACTGGACGCGCCTGTCATCAGCGACCGGGAGTATGACCTGCTGAACCGCCGTCTGGAGGAACTGGAGGCCCAGCATCCCGAGGAAGTGACGCCGGATTCTCCTACCCAGCGCGTCGGCGGGAAGATTCTGGAGGGATTCCAGCCCTACGTCCACGAGGCGCCTCTGGAGAGCTTGCAGGATGTGTTTAATGGGGATGAGGTGGCGGAATTCTGCCAGAGGATGGACGAGACGTTGGGCGGCGGGACGGTTTATTCCATAGAGCCTAAGGTGGATGGTCTGTCGGTTGCGCTGGAGTACCGGGACGGCGTCTTTGTCCGGGGAGCCACCCGGGGCGATGGACATACCGGCGAGGATGTTACGGAAAACCTGAAAACCATCCGCTCCATCCCCATGGTACTGCCGGACAAGCTGCCCCGCCTGATCGTCCGCGGCGAGGTCTATATGCCCCGGGCAGTCTTCGAGGAACTGAACGTTCAAAGGGAGATGCAGGGCAAACCGCTGCTGGCCAATCCCCGGAATGCCGCCGCTGGTTCTCTGCGTCAGCTTGACCCGAAAATCTGCGGCGAACGGAAGCTGGATATTCAGGTTTTCAATCTTCAGCTTGCGGAGGGCTTCGCGCCGGAGACCCATCAGGAAACGCTGGACTATCTGGCGTCCCAGCGGTTCAAGGTGATTCCCCATAAGACGCTGACCGGGGTGGACGACTGTCAGACGGAGATTGCCCGTATCAATGACCAGCGGATGGACTACCCATTCGATATCGACGGCGCGGTGATTAAAATCAACTCCCTGTCCGACCGGAAAAAGCTGGGCAGTACGGTAAAATGTCCCAAATGGGCGGTGGCGTACAAATACCCGCCGGAGAAGAAGCCTGCCAAGGTTTTGGATATCGTGATTCAGGTAGGCCGCACCGGTGTTCTGACGCCGAAAGCTGTTCTGACGCCAGTCCGTCTTGCGGGAACCACTGTGACAAATGCAACGCTGCACAATCAGGATTTTATCACCGAGAAGGATATCCGGATAGGCGACACAGTGATCGTGCAGAAGGCAGGGGAGATCATCCCGGAGATTGTGGAGGTGGATGTAAAACAGCGCCCTGAGGGTACAGAGCCCTATCAGATTCCGGAGATATGCCCGGTCTGCGGCGCGCCGGTGCGGAGGGATGAAGACGGCGCGGCCATTCGGTGTACCGGCGCGGAATGCCCGGCACAGCTTCTGCGGAATCTGACCCATTTTGCCAGCCGGGACGCCATGGACATTGACGGCTGCGGCCCGGCGGTGATACAGCAGCTTGTGGAAGCCGGGCTGATTTCCAATCCTGCGGACCTCTACAGTCTGAACGCGGAGGATGTGGCAAAGCTGGACCGTATGGGGGAGAAATCGGCTGAAAATCTGATACGGGCCATAGAGAAGTCCAAGGGCAACGATCTGGCAAGACTGATTTACGGTCTGGGCATCCGGCAGGTTGGCGAGAAGGCGGCAAAGGTGCTGTCGGCCTACTTCCGGAGCATGGACGCCCTGACCTCAGCCACCGTGGAGGAACTGACGGAAATCAACGACGTGGGCGAGATTACGGCTCGGTGCATTGTAGACTATCTGACCTCGCCCCAGGCCAGGGACCTTCTTGCGCGTCTGGAGGCTGCCGGGGTCAATATGGAGAGCCGTGCCCAGATGGTGGACGAGCGCTTCGCGGGTATGACCTTTGTGCTGACAGGAACCCTGACGCGCTTCGACCGGAAGGCGGCTCAGGCGTTGATTGAAGAGAGAGGCGGCAAGGCGTCGGGATCTGTGTCCAAGCGTACGACCTACGTAGTGGCAGGAGAAGCCGCGGGAAGCAAGCTGAAAAAGGCGCAGGATTTGAACATTCCGGTACTGACAGAGGACGAATTCGCAAAAATGCTGGAGTGATTTCCGATAGAGCGGCGGCAGTGATGCGGCTGCTCTTTTTTATGGAATGACGTTGCGGATTTGGTACAAATATGTTAGCATATAAAATATAATTTCCCTTTATAAAGAAACGTTAAGGAGGAAGGCAATGAAAAAAGAATATTTGGCGCATACTTCGGAGGACGGCCGGAAACAGACAGTACTGGCCCATCTGGAGGGAACGGCAGCGCTGTGCGAGGAATTTGCGTCGGCGTTTGGAGCGGGTCCGGAGGGCAGGCTGGCAGGACTGGCTCACGATTTGGGGAAGTACACAGACGCGTTCCAAAGGCGGCTTTTGGAGAACGGTCCGCGGGTAGACCACGCCAGCGCCGGGGCCTTTGAGTGCCTGCGGCTGGGGCAGGTTTACGCGTCAATTGCGGCGGCGGGACACCATGTCGGCCTGGCGGATGGCGGAACGGATGGAGACAGCCCGGATGATAAAACCTACTGGGCGCATATCAATCGGGTTCATAAAGGAAAGGTTCAAAATTACGACTTCTGGCATACAGAAATCACATTGCCCCAGCTCCCGCCGTCGGAAATGCCTCAGAGCCAGGCGGAAGCGATGTTTTTCACCCGGATGCTTTATTCCTGCCTGGTGGACGCGGATTTTCTGGACACGGAAGCCTTTATGGAACCGGGGTCCTCCAACCGCGGCGGAGGATCTCTGGAGGGCCTTCTGGAAAAGCTGGAGGCGTATATATCCGGTTGGTTTCCGCCGAAAAACGCGCTGAATGCCAAACGATGCGAACTTCTGCGAAGCTGTCTGAAAGCGGGAGAGACGCAGCCGGGCCTGTTTACCCTGACCATCCCCACTGGAGGCGGAAAAACTGCGGCGTCACTGGCCTTTGCCCTGAAGCACGCCAAAGCCAACAATCTGCGGCGGATTATTTATGTGGCGCCCTATACGTCCATCATTGAGCAGAACGCCCAGAAATTCCGGGAGATTTTAGGGGAAGACGCGGTTTTGGAGCATCATTCCGCTGTGCAGTACGACACGGAGGACTGCGCGGACCAACGGACAATCCGGCTTGCTAAGGCCACGGAAAACTGGGATATGCCAGTGGTGGTCACGACGGCAGTGCAGTTCTTTGAATCCCTCTATGCCAGCCGCTCCTCCCGCTGCCGGAAGCTGCATAATCTGGCGGACAGCGTGGTGATCCTCGACGAAGCCCAAATGCTGCCTGTGCCATACCTGCGGCCCTGCGTCTATGCTATTGCCCAGCTTGTGCGGCGTTACGGCGTCTCCGCGGTGCTCTGTACAGCCACTCAGCCCGCGTTAGGCCCCATTTTCGAGGAATTCGGCTGTATATGCAAAGAACTGTGTCCGCCGGAGACCATGAGGGACGAAATCTTTCGCCGGACGGTTTACCATCGGGAGGGCGCCCTGTCCTGGGAAGACCTGGCCGGGAAGCTGAACGCCTGCCAGCAGGTTCTTTGCGTCGTCAACACCCGGAAGAGCGCCCAGACCGTTTATGGACTGCTGGAGGAAGAGGGACGGTTCCATCTCTCCACGTTGATGTGTCCTGCCCATCGGAGAGCGGCGTTGGAAGTCATTCGGAAACGGCTGAAAGAGGGTTTGCCCTGCCGCGTGGTGTCCACTTCCCTGATTGAAGCGGGAGTAGACGTAGACTTTCCGGCGGTGTTCCGGGAGGAGGCAGGTCTGGATTCCATCCTACAGGCGGCCGGACGCTGCAACCGTGAAGGGAAGAATCCGGCGGAAGAGAGTATTGTGACGGTATTTGAAGGAGAATCGCCGGTGCCGCAGGCCATCCGGTTAAATAAGGACCTGGGCCGTCAAACGCTGGAACGCTTCGAAAAACCCGACAGCCCAGAAGCAATCGCCTATTATTTCGGGCAGCTTCTGGAAATGACCGGAAAGGACAGCCAGGACCGGGGGATTCTGCCGCTGATGGAGGATATGGATAGGCTGATGCCCTTCCGGACGGTATCGGAACGCTTCAAGCTGATTGAGGACGCCTCCCGGACCGTTTACGTCCCCTGGAAGGATGGCGCGGAAGTAACGGACCGTCTGCAAAAGGGCGAACGGAGCCGGAAGCTGTTCCGTGAAGCAGGGCTGTATGGCGTTACGGTCTACGAGAATCACTTTCAGGATATGGATCGTTCCGGCGCGCTGTACATTCTGGAGGACGGCAGCGCTGTTCTGACCGACCCGCAGATTTACTCGGAGGAAACGGGCCTGCCGACAACGGTGGAGGGCGGATTGGCATTGATGATCTGAAAATAGCAGAAAAAGTCCCGGGAGGATTACTGATGCACAGTAAACCTTTCCGGGACTTTTCCTTGTAATGATAACGCTGCAAAAAAAACGATTATGGTTTCAACCCACGTTCAAAGAACGACAAAATGATTTTAACACAGATTTTGAAAATATAACACTATTTTTTGTCTGATCTTCTAAAAAAGTGGTAATTCCTTTATGAAAAAAAATAGAAATTGTTCATACCGTACAAAATAAACGATTATGGAATTGACAATAGTATGAATATGTGATAATATGGAAACCGTCACAGGAAGGGAGGGACTGCAATGACCAAGAGACGTCATTTCGGGAAAGTCACCCAAGCGTCAGGCGGGCAAAGCAGTCCGCCCTGGGGAAGCCGGGCCTGTTGGTTGATGGAAGGAATCCGGAAGAATCGGCGCATCCGGCAAAGGGAACATAGAAGAGAAAGGAGTGATGAATATGCCCGTCAGCCTGGAGGTCTGGGGAGATTACGCCCTTTTTACCAGACCGGAGATGAAGACGGAACGCGTGTCCTACGATATCATGACGCCCTCTGCCGCAAGGGGTCTGCTGGAAGCAATTTACTGGCATCCTGGAATGAAATGGAAAATCGACCAAATCCGTGTATGCGCTCCCATCAAGACCATGAATCTGCGGCGGAATGAGGTAAAAGAAGTCATCAGAGCCACAAAGGTCCGCACAGTGATGGAACGGGGGAAGGGCGAACTGTACCTGAACACATCGCAGGAGATTCAGCAGAGGGCGGCGCTGCTTCTGCGGGATGTTCGCTATGTATTGACGGCGCATTTCGATATAACGGACCACGCCGCGCCGGGAGATAACGCCGGGAAGTTTCAGGATATCGTAAAGCGCCGTATCCGGAAGGGCCAGTTTTATCATCAGCCGTATTTTGGATGCAGAGAATTTCCGGCGCAGTTCAAGGCTTGTGAGACGCCGCCGCCTTGTCCGGAGGAATTGAAGGGCGAAAAGGACCTTGGCTATATGCTCTGGGATATGGACTATTCCAATCCGTGTGAGGTAAAGCCGCTGTTTTTCCGGGCGGTTCTGCGGGACGGCGTGCTGGAGGTCCCGGACCGTGAGAGCGGGGAGGTGATCGGATGATCTTGCAGGCGTTGACGGAGCATTACGAAACCCTTGCGGCCCAGGGAAAGGTGGACGTGCTGGGCTGGGGAAAGGCGAAGATTTCATACGCGCTGTGCATCCGGGATGACGGCGGGCTGGAACGGGTGTTGTTCCTGAAGCAGGTTCCGGCAAACGGAAAGAAGGACCCGGTGCCGCAGTTGATTTCGCTGCCTGCCGCGGTCAAGAGAACAGTGGGAATCATGCCCAATTTTCTGTGGGACAATTCCAGCTATCTTTTGGGTGTGGACGACAAAGGCAAACCCCAAAGGAGTGTGAAATGTTTTGAAGCCTGCCGGGAACTGCATCGGGAGATCCTCGGAGATGTGGACAGCCCCGCGGCAAGGGCAGTGCTGGCATTTTTTGAACGCTGGGAGCCGTCAAAGGCCCAGGAGCATCCAGCCCTTGCGGAATATTGGGCGGACCTGACTGCCAGTGCGAATCTGGTCTTCCGCTGGCAGGACAGCTACGTGCATGAGGACCCGCAGGTGCGTCAGGCGTGGCAGGCACACTATGGCAGCGACGGCGACGGTCCGGAGATGGCCTGCCTGGTGACGGGGAGGAAAGGACCTGCAGAATTGGTCCATCCGGCGATAAAGGGCGTTGCGGGAGCCCAGCCCAGCGGAGCGGCGTTGGTGTCGTTCAATGCCCCTGCGTTCTGCTCCTATGGTCATGAGCAAAATCTGAACGCGCCGGTGGGAAAGTACGCCGCATTTGCCTACACCACGGCCCTGAACGCCCTCCTTGCGGACCGGGAGCACGTCAACCGGATTGGCGAGACCACAGTGCTGTTCTGGGCCAAGAGCGGACGGAGCGCGTTCCAGAATCTGTTTGCGGGGGCGTTGTTTGGCGCGAAAACGCCCTATTCTGTCGGAGATTTGGCGGGAATGGTAGAAAAACTATGCAAGGGTGAAGCGGTGACGTTCGACGAAACCCGGCTGGACCCGAACGGTACTTTCTATGTTCTGGGACTGGCTCCCAATGCGGCGCGGCTGTCGGTACGATTTTTTCTGCGGGATTCTTTCGGGAATTTTCTGTCCAACCTCCAGAATCATCAGAAGCGGCTGGAGATTGTGCGGCCCAGTTATGATCAGTTCGAACAAATTCCTGTCTGGAGCCTGCTGAGCGAAACGGTGAATCAGAATTCCAGGGACAAGTCCCCCAGCGAGATCCTGACTGGCGAGATGCTGTACGCGGTTCTTACAGATACCCGCTATCCTGCGACGCTCCTGAACGGCGTGGTGCTTCGTATCCGGGCCGAGCATAAAATTACCCGGGGGCGCGCCGCTATTCTGAAAGCCTACTATTTGAAAAATCCCCATCCTGATGTGCCAAAGGAGGTCTTGCAAGTGTCTTTGAATCCCGACTGCCACGATCCCGCGTATGTGCTGGGACGGCTCTTTTCAGTGCTGGAAGCCATCCAGTCTGCTGCCAATCCGGATATCAATGCGACGATTGTAGACAAGTATCTCAATTCCGCGTCCGCCACCCCCAGCCGGATTTTCCCGATGCTGATGAATCTGGCGCGGAAGCATCTTCGGAAGCTGGAAACCGGTAAGAAGGTTTTTTACGACAAGCAGTTGACGGCGCTGCTGGGACTGCTGGAGGATTCTTATCCCGACCGCTTGAGCCTGCCGCAGCAAGGTTCGTTCCAGTTGGGGTACTACCATCAGACCCAGGCCCGCTATCAGAAGAAGGAGGAAAAGAAAGATGTCTGAACCCATTAAGAATCGCTATGAATTTGTTGTCCTCTTCGATGTGGAGAACGGAAATCCAAACGGTGATCCGGATGCAGGGAATATGCCCCGCGTGGACCCTGAAACGGGCCTGGGGCTGGTAACGGACGTATGCCTGAAGCGCAAAATCCGGAACTATGTAGAGACGGTGAAGGAGGACGCAGAGGGCTGGCGGATTTATGTGAAGGACGGGGTGCCGCTGAACCGGAGCGATGCGGAAGCCTATAAAGCCTTGGATGTAGACGAGAAGAGCGTAAAGGCGAAGAAGAAGGACGACCCGGAGCTTGACAGGAAAATCCGGGACTGGATGTGCGGGAATTTCTACGATATCCGGACCTTTGGCGCGGTGATGACCACGTTTGTGAAGGCGGCGCTGAACTGCGGACAGGTTCGGGGCCCGGTGCAGCTTGGGTTTGCCCGGAGCGTGGAGCCGGTGATGCCGCAGGAGGTAACGATCACGCGGGTGGCTATCACCACGGAGGCCGACGCGGAGAAGAAGGGCACGGAGATGGGCCGGAAGTATATCGTTCCCTACGGCCTTTACCGCTGCGAGGGCTACATTTCGGCGAATCTGGCCCGGAAGACTACCGGATTTTCTGAGGAAGATTTGGAACTGTTCTGGGAAGCGATTATGAATATGTTTGAACACGATCATTCTGCCGCCCGGGGTCAGATGGCCGTCCGGGAGCTGATTGTCTTCCGGCATGAGACGGAGCTTGGGTGCGCGCCTGCCTGGAAGGTTTTTCGGACGGTAAAGATTGCGCGGAAGAATCCGGAGGACCCCGCCCCGGCGCGCTGCTATGAGGACTATGAGGTGATCGTGGACGAAGCCAGCCTGCCGGACGGAGTCACCTGTGACAGGAAAGTATGAGCTGGGATGAGCGGGAAGTGCTGCAATTGTCCGGATTGCAGCATTTCGCTTTTTGCAGGCGTCAATGGGCCTTGATACAGATCGAGGGCCAGTGGGCGGAGAATCTCCGGACGGTGGAGGGCAGTCTGATGCACAGCCGGGCTCATGACGAGCAGATTCGGGAGCGCCGCGGGGATGTGCTGATTCTGCGGGGACTGTCGGTGTTTTCGAGAGAATTGGGTCTGACGGGAAAGTGCGATGTGACGGAATTCCATCTGGACCCGGACGGCGTGTCCCTGCGGGGTGAGGAAGGGCTTTGGCAGCCGTATCCGGTGGAGTACAAGAAGGGCAAGCCAAAGGAGCACAACGCGGACAAGCTGCAATTATGCGCCCAGGCCATGTGTCTGGAAGAGATGCTCTGTTGTTCCATCCCGGAGGGGGCGCTGTTCTATGGGGAGCCGCGGCGACGGACAAAAGTGCCCCTGACGCAGGAGCTTCGGCAGGAGGTGCGGGACGCTCTGAAGGAAATGCACCAATATTTCAGCCGTGGATATACGCCAAAGGCCAGACGGAGCAAGGCCTGCAATGCGTGTTCGTTGAAGGAAGAGTGTCTGCCGGGACTGGAGCGAAGCGGGAAGGTGTCGGATTATCTGCGCCGGGGGATGGAGGACGAAGTATGAGAAAGCTGCTGAATACGTTCTTTGTTACATCAGAGGATATTTATCTTGCTTTGGACGGGGAGAATGTAGTAGCCAAACGGGAGCAGCAGGTGTTGGCCAGGTATCCGCTGCATACGCTGAACGGCATCATTACATTCTCCTATGCCGGCGCGTCTCCGGGATTGATGGGGGCTTGTGCGGAAAGGGGAATTGGGCTGGCGTTCTGTAAGCCCAGCGGGAAATTTCTGGCGCGTGTATGCGGAGAGAGCAGCGGGAATGTGCTTCTGCGCCGGAAACAGTACCGGGACGCCGACGACCCGAAAGAAAGCTGTCTGATTGCCCGGAATATGATTTTCGGGAAGCTGCATAACGCCCGCTGGAGCATTGAACGGACCCGCCGGGACCATGCTATGCGGGTGGACACGGACAGACTTGGAGCCGCGTCGCAGACAATCAAGGATCTGCTTCCGGCGGTGCTGGAGACGGAGGACCCGGACCGTCTGCGGGGTTTGGAGGGCGTAGGAGCCGCGGCGTATTTCGGCGTGCTGGACGAGATGATTTTGCAGAAGGACTTCTGTTTTCATGGCCGGAGCCGACGGCCGCCGCTGGACCCGTTCAATGCCCTGCTGTCTTTTGCCTACAGCCTCCTGACCAATGACTGCGCCTCCGCACTGGAGAGCGTGGGGTTGGATGCTTATGTGGGCTTCCTGCATCGGGACCGGCCGGGACGCAGATCGCTGGCGCTGGATTTGATGGAGGAACTGCGGCCTTCACTGGCGGACCGCTTTGTTCTGAAGCTGGTGAATAACCGTATTGTCAAGGAGAAAGATTTCGAGAAAAGAGAAGGCGGCGCAGTGTATCTCAAGGACGATGCCCGCAGATTGTTCCTGAAGCATTGGCAGGAAAGAAAAAGGGAAACACTGACGCATCCGTATCTGGGTGAGAAACTGCCGTGGGGTTTGATTCCGTACGTACAGGCGCTTCTCCTGGCGCGCAGCCTGCGGGGAGACCTGGACGCTTATCCGCCGTTTTTGTGGAAGTGAAGAGGAATCAGGAAAAGAGTGAAAAGATGTTCGCGTCAATCTTTGAAGTGTAATAAATGACCTGGGAGGGAGGTGATAACTGCCTGTTCATAATAGAGATATAGGCTCAGGTTTTTAATCAGAGCCGTTGATATTGGCGTTGCCACCGAGTATTACAGCAATCCCACATTGAATAGATAGTTCCAAGCAGTAAAATCCAACAGAAATGAAGCAATACCCGTACTTTACAAGTGTGACGGAATCTTTACCTCAAACGGAATTGCTGTAATACACTATTAGAATTGGTTCCTTGGTTTGGTCAGGTAGGTTCTGATAACAGCTGCACTATAACACAGGAAAACAAAGAGGGATGATATGCTTGTTCTGATTACCTATGATGTAAATACGGAAGATGCTGCTGGACGGAAGCGCCTTCGGAAGATCGCAAAGCAGTGCGTGAATTACGGCCAGCGTGTGCAATGTTCAGTTTTTGAATGCCTTCTGGACCCAGCACAGTGCAAACTGCTTCAAGCAAAGCTGTGTGCCTTGATGGACCCGGAAAAGGATAGCCTGCGGTTCTACTACCTTGGGAATCGGTATGAGAAGAAGATTGAGCATTTTGGTTGCAAGAGTACGTATATGCCTGAAGACGTGTTAATACTATAGTCTCTGCGAACCGGAAGCTGTCATAAAATCTCTGAGAGGTTCGCACCAGACTTTGCAGCAACATTGACAAGGATTTTGTTTTGTATTATAATAGCATTCAGTATTATTTATAGAGAGGAGATGAAAAGAGGTCTGCTGTTAGAGGAAATGACAGTAAGACAAGAAGTAAATTATACAAAATTGCTGTCGTCTCCCGCACGGGGGACGTGGGTTGAAATATTTTGCTATTTAAGCAAAGATACCGCAAATTACGTCGTCTCCCGCACGGGGGACGTGGGTTGAAATTCCTCCTTTTAGCTTGCCCGGTATGTGGGGCCGCGGTCGTCTCCCGCACGGGGGACGTGGGTTGAAATAATGATTTGCCCTAAATGTGGAAGCGAAGAAGTAAGTCGTCTCCCGCACGGGGGACGTGGGTTGAAATCTCTCTGCTTATCATCAGATTGCCCTTACTGATGTCGTCTCCCGCACGGGGGACGTGGGTTGAAATCGCTTTGACGGCAGGAACGCCAGCATCTTCGGCGGTCGTCTCCCGCACGGGGGACGTGGGTTGAAATTTGCTATAGGGAAGCGTCTCCGCCCATGCGCAAAGTCGTCTCCCGCACGGGGGACGTGGGTTGAAATTGCCCTCGCTGTTGGATACGTCGGCCTCTAGGTTGTAAGTCGTCTCCCGCACGGGGGACGTGGGTTGAAATACCTAAGTCTCCTCCGTACTGTACAACATCACCTGGTCGTCTCCCGCACGGGGGACGTGGGTTGAAATCCAAAAGTGAATCTGCTGGCACTGGAGGCCAACTAGTCGTCTCCCGCACGGGGGACGTGGGTTGAAATGGCAGAGACGTGATAGAGGTGCCGCGCAGGTACAGGTCGTCTCCCGCACGGGGGACGTGGGTTGAAATTGATGGAATTGCTATAAACGGCGATCCCGTCGTGTCGTCTCCCGCACGGGGGACGTGGGTTGAAATGAATCCGCACGGAACAAAGTGACGTTCCGGAAGGTCGTCTCCCGCACGGGGGACGTGGGTTGAAATTTCTTTGGTCATGGTCTTCGCATCGTGTTTGTCCAGTCGTCTCCCGCACGGGGGACGTGGGTTGAAATGGCAGAGACGTGATAGAGGTGCCGCGCAGGTACAGGGTCGTCTCCCGCACGGGGGACGTGGGTTGAAATATTCTGGATGTCGAGTGCAGAAGATGCAAAGCGGCAGAGTCGTCTCCCGCACGGGGGACGTGGGTTGAAATAGGTACTCGAAAGAAGCAAGGTACCCAATGGTCTGTCGTCTCCCGCACGGGGGACGTGGGTTGAAATTATAGCGGCCGAGCAGGGGCTTATGTACGTTGGGGTCGTCTCCCGCACGGGGGACGTGGGTTGAAATTCCTATAACGATGTTCTGGCCCAGCGGCTGATGGTGTCGTCTCCCGCACGGGGGACGTGGGTTGAAATAGGGTTTCGTGGGTCCCAGTCCAAGCCTTGTTCTCGTCGTCTCCCGCACGGGGGACGTGGGTTGAAATATATGTCAGCCAATCCAGGCGATGGACCTCCCGCGTCGTCTCCCGCACGGGGGACGTGGGTTGAAATTTGGGCGAAAAAGAAGAGGCCGGGGATTAAATTCGTCGTCTCCCGCACGGGGGACGTGGGTTGAAATCCGCCTCCGTCCGGGTGTTCCTGCTGAAACTGACAGGTCGTCTCCCGCACGGGGGACGTGGGTTGAAATTTCATGCGGTCATAATCGAGGCAGGAAAAAGGGGGTCGTCTCCCGCACGGGGGACGTGGGTTGAAATTGGATGGTGATCTCCGCATTGCCCAGATATTTGTGTCGTCTCCCGCACGGGGGACGTGGGTTGAAATTCAGATGTAAGCCGTTTGCCGTGTGGCCGATCTTCCAGGTCGTCTCCCGCACGGGGGACGTGGGTTGAAATCTTCCCCTCGAGGGCCTGTTCCGCCGCCGCTGTCAGGTCGTCTCCCGCACGGGGGACGTGGGTTGAAATAATTTATCCCGTCATAGAGCGTGTTCTCTCCGGCCTGGTCGTCTCCCGCACGGGGGACGTGGGTTGAAATTGCAATTTTTGTGGATCTTCAATTTCCCGGCAGCAGTCGTCTCCCGCACGGGGGACGTGGGTTGAAATTTGAATATATGGAGCGCATTGAAAAAGCATACCTGTCGTCTCCCGCACGGGGGACGTGGGTTGAAATTCTTCGCGAACCTGTAGAGCATGGAGCACATCTGCGTCGTCTCCCGCACGGGGGACGTGGGTTGAAATCACCTTAGTGTACCTAATGGTCTCTTGGGACCTGGTCGTCTCCCGCACGGGGGACGTGGGTTGAAATCTTATGGCAAAGAGTTGATTGCGGGTAACAACCGGTCGTCTCCCGCACGGGGGACGTGGGTTGAAATTTTTTTGCCCACTCGACCGCTTCTTTGTGGGCGGGGTCGTCTCCCGCACGGGGGACGTGGGTTGAAATTTCAAATGCGTATTTACCAGTGTTTTTATTCCCTGTCGTCTCCCGCACGGGGGACGTGGGTTGAAATAGGCGCGTCAACCGTCGTGAGGCTGTGCATTACCTGTCGTCTCCCGCACGGGGGACGTGGGTTGAAATTAAGCGCTTTTCTGCCCCTTCTTCGGGGTCAGGGTCGTCTCCCGCACGGGGGACGTGGGTTGAAATAAAATACGCGGCTGAACATCTGGATGAATTGGATGTCGTCTCCCGCACGGGGGACGTGGGTTGAAATTGTGTCAAGGGCGCGGTGCCCGATACGCTGATACGTCGTCTCCCGCACGGGGGACGTGGGTTGAAATCATCCATACAATTCCATATTGATTGGAAGCATAAGTCGTCTCCCGCACGGGGGACGTGGGTTGAAATATTTTCTTCCCCCCCACCCTAGCCTGTGGCCTGTGTCGTCTCCCGCACGGGGGACGTGGGTTGAAATAAAGCGCAATGCAGGAGCGTGAGAAGCGGACTGAGTCGTCTCCCGCACGGGGGACGTGGGTTGAAATTACGACTACAG
>CAJTMG010000006.1:0-66382 GCA_910577405.1 uncultured Oscillibacter sp.
TAAGAGTGGCATTAAATATCTTGATATGGATATAGAAGATGGAAAAGTGCAAATGGTGAAAGTTGATATGGGTGCACTCCATATCAATCACGACCGAAACGGTGATATAGTCCTCAATGCGCTTATTGCGGAGTTTATCGCCCTCGGCGTCAAACACCACATGGCGGGCAAAGTGCTGGAAACGCAGGATTTCTACGAGTTTCCTCTTTGTAGCAACACAATAGTCTCAACTGTGCTTTCTGCGTCCCAACTCAATCCATCAACTGCCTGCCCATTGAAGAACACCGGGAACCGGAAGTCAATCCGTTTCAAAAAGCGTCCGTTTGGCAGCTTTTCCGGGTAGATCTCCACTTTTTCAATAAAGCTCTTGATAAACTCCTTTTTCTCTGTGTCGGTGAATTTATCATACAGCTTATCGAAGTACAGCAGGAACTGGTACACATTGTCCTCGGAGATCTTTTGCTGTCGGATGTTGTTGAGCCTGGACTGCACATCGACGATGTCTGCCTCGGCAACAACAATCTCATCATATATCGTGTTTTGCCGTTCCTGAAGATCCTGATATTTGCGGTCATAATGAGGGTCATCAAAGTCCAGCCGGTCGATCTGCTGTCCCAGCCGGTCTTTTGTCCCCGAAAGCTGGCGGAGCTTCTTGCGGTGGAACTCCAGTTCCCGTTCCAGCTCCTCAGTGTCGATCTGACTGCCGATCCGCTCCCGGATCGCCGCTTCAAACTGCGGGGTTCGCACCAGACGCCGGATTACATCGGCTACCGCATCATTCACAATGTCCTCGCCCCACTGCCTATGGTAATCACAGCGTTTGCCGTCAATGTGGAGGCGGTGCTTGCAGGCGTAGTAGAAGTAATCCCGGTACAGGCTGCCGTCTTTCTTCTTTTTGCGGTTTACATTTCCATACATCCCGCCGCCGCAGACGGGGCATTTCAGGATGCCGGACAAAATATGCTCATGCTCCAGACTGTGGGTCTTTTCCTGCCGTACACCTGTAATCTGCCGTTGCTGATGGGCAAGCTGCCAGTCCTCCTCGGAGACAATGGCCTCATGCGCTCCGTCGTAGAGCATATATTCGTCCTGCTTTACGATGTGATACTGGTTTCGAGTGCCGGGTATCTTCTCGTTGTGGCGGCGTCCGTAGGCCAGCTTTCCGCAATAGACGGGGTTGTCCAAGACACTGCGCACAAATGCGGCGGTGAAACTGTCCAAGGTGTTGTTCTGGCGCTTCTTTTTTTGGTAGCCATGCTCATTCAGCCATGCGGCGATTCTTGTGACACCCATCGTGGTGTGGATGTATTTGTCATATATGACACGAATAACCTCCGCCTCATCCTCCGCGATCAGCAGTTCCCCATTTTCCAACCGGTAGCCATAGGGGGCAAAGCCGCCGTTCCAGCGACCCTCACGGGCTTTTTGCCGACGGCCCTCCATTGTCTGTACCAGGATGTTCTCCCGCTCAATCTCCGCCACCGCCGAAAGAACGGAAATCATCAGCTTTCCGGAGTCCTTGGAACTGTCGATGCCGTCCTCCACGCAGATCAGATTGACGCCATAGTCCTGCATCCGTTGCAAGGAAGTCAGCACATCGGCGGCGTTCCGCCCGAAACGGGACAGCTTGAACACAAGCACAAAGCTCACGCCATCCTTGCCGGACTCGATATCCCGAAGCATTTTCAGAAATTCCGGACGCCCCTCCACATTTTTGCCGGACTTGCCTTCGTCGGAGTATTCCCCCATGATCTGCATTTCCTGGAACTCGGCAAATTTGCGGAGCTTATCCTTCTGCGCGTCAAGGCTGTACCCGTCTACCTGCATGGAGGTGGATACACGGGTATAAAGATAGCATTTGTGCGCCGCTTTCATCCGTTACCTCCCTCCGGCAACTGGGGCAGGCTGCTGATATCCAGCGCCTCCAGCGTTTGCATTTGCCGGACAGCCAGATCCCGCAGAAGAACCAATCTTTCTGATTGAGGCTTGCCCTGTTCAATCATAATCGCGTTGTAGCTTTCCATATTGGCAAGCACCAGAAGCTGCTGAATCGTTGCTTCATCTCGCATATTGCCTTTTTGACCTGGGCGTGTGTCCCGCCATTGCTTAGCAGTCTGACCGAACAGAGCCACATTCAATAGGTCGGCCTCGTTTGCGTAAGTAAATGCGATTTGCTCTGGGGTCAATGCCGGAGGAATCAGATTTTGTTTGATGGCGTCGGTGTGAATGCGGTAATTGAGTTTCGCGATTTCGCGGTTCAGGTTCCAGTTCAGGGACAGGCGGCTGTTCTCGTCTGATTTCAACCGCCGGTAATCCTTCATGATATAGAGTTGAAATTCAGGAGAGACCCAAGTGGCGAAAGACATAGCAATGTCCGTGTGGGCATAGGTCCCGCCATAACGGCCAGCCTTGACCACGATGCCGATGGCGTCCACTCCGGTAATCCATTTGCTGGGAGACATGGTAAAGGCGTGGGTACCGGCCTGACTTCTAAAGGCGTCGAATTCGACGGGTTTGAAATTGGGATTGTGCAGGCTTTCCCATAATCCCAGGAATTCAAGGGTATCCCGGCCTCGCATCCAGTTCCGGATAACATCATTGGGATCATCGCTCTTATAGCGGGCAATGTCAGTCAGTGAGATGAATTCATTTTCAAAATCTGTTGTGTAGATGCCTATTGCGATTCCTTTTGCGTGGATGGTCTCCTTGACGGGCTTCTTCATATTCCTCACCTCCGGGAATTTCTTATTACAGTATCTCAAACTTGTCCCAACTACATTATACCGAGAAAGTACGGCGGAGTCAATACATAAAAATCAGTTTGATGGAGAAGGGGAGAGTGTTCAGGTGGACAACTCTCCCCTTGGCTTTAGGCTGCGTCAGTCCGCATATCACCAGACTGCTTTGTTGTTCCGGTTTCAGGCGGAGGCAGTTTGACCTCATCACCGTACTTCTCCATCATCCTGGCAAGGAAATCCATACAGCGATCAAAGTACATGCGCTGTTCCGGGAGCAGGCTCTCCTCATTTTGAAATCCATCTGCCCTCACGCCCATACCGTCACGCCCCTTCCGAATCATCAGGGGCGGGTGTGCAGGTTGTGTAGGTATTGCAGATATTTTTACGACCGTCACCGGCGCTCAAAATACCATCATTACCTACATTATCTGCATCGTCCATGTCGGTGCTGACCCAGGGCGCATTCAAATCCAGCAGAGAGACCAGCCGGCCTTTCCCGGTACGTTTTCCGGAACGGTAGCGGACACCATACTCGCGCTCAAGTTCTCCGATGCTGGCGTTCAGCAGCCGGGTCAGTGTGTTCGGTTCGGCGTCGATTTCCGTTTCCGCTTTGAGTTCGTCCAGCAGTACAGCGGCATAGCCCCGCCACACACCATGCACCTGGGTAAATGTCTGAACGGCGGTCAGGATGGGGTCAGGCTCCCTCTGCGGGGCCTCGTACCCAAAGGAAACGAATTCCCACACTTTCTTCTGCTTGTCAAAGCGGAGGTTCAGTTGCGTGTCGGCCACCTCCCGCCCGGTCACATCCAGCGTGGCAGAGGTCTCCATCCGGGAGGACTTTTGCAGGACAAGTGCGCCATCGGCGCATCCCAGCAGGTCGGTCGTGCCGGAGATCATGTTGAAGGAGTCGGTGGACCCGGCCTTGCGGGTGTGGTGGACTACCAGTATCGTCACCAGGAAGCGGTCAGCAATTTTCTTCAAGGCGCATACGGTCTCATAGTCGCTGGCGTAGTTGTACTGCTCCTGTCCGGCCTTGCGGACACGCTGGAGGGTGTCGATGATCGCCAGCTTCACATGGGAATGGGCGGCAAGAAAATTGGTAAGCTGTTCCTCGAAGCCCTCGCCGATATACAGGGCCTCGGTCGCCAGCCAGATGTTGCCGGGCCTGCCGCCGCTGACATCGTTCAGCCTCTGCTGCATCCGTTGGAAAGTGTCCTCCAGGCTGATGTAGAGAACGCCGCATTTCTCAGCTTTCAAGCCCCAGACCGGCTCGCCCTTGCTGACTTGGTTCGCCAGCCACAGCACCAGCCAGGACTTGCCTACCTTGGGCGCTCCGGCGAGGATGTAGATACCTTGACCCATCAGACCGTCGATCAGAGTGCCGGACGGGGCGTAGGTCGTGTCCAGCAGTTCCTCCGCCGGAATCACATTCAGTTCAGGGACTTTCTGTTTTTCTTCCGTCATTCACATTTCCTTTCACGGCATCCGGCAGCGAACACCATAACGCTGGCGGAGACAGTGGGTGAAGCGGCAGAGTGGCCCGGCTGACCTCCTTCCTGTCCGGGCTGGCCGCTGATTTGGCATGTATGCCGGGTTGTTCTATATACGGAAGTTTGTGGAGTTCAGTTCTGAACTGCGTCTATTATAGCCGTTCAGAAATGTGCTGTCAAGGGATTTGCAAAAATTCCTTTCATTTTTGAACGGAGCATGATATAATAGGCGGCAGAACGGCTATACTCAAATCAACGCCAGGACAGGGGGATACATCATGGGATTGCCGATTGACGCGACGCTGGGAGAGCGCATCCGGTTTTACCGCCAGCAGGCGGGGCTGACACAAAAAGAACTCGCCGGCCTATGCGAGGTCAGCGAGTCCGCCATCAGGAACTATGAGTTGGGGAACCGAGTGCCGGATTTTCTGACGCTCCATGAGATCGCCGGAAAACTCCGGGTCAACTACGCCGCCATCAGCGGTGAAAAAATCTCGGATATGGAAGGGGCGCTGCAGGCGTTATACAAGCTGGAGGAGATTTACGGATTGTACCCGACAGAAGTTGACGGGCATATCCATTTTGTATTCCGTGACAGTATTGCGATGGATAATTTCAAGCCGGACATAGACACCATTACGAGAAATCCGGGCGCATTGCTCCAATACCGCATTCTGGGATTTGTGAAAGCCTGCGCCCAGCACAATGCCGGAGAAATGACCGATGAGGAATACGCCCTCTGGAAAAGTAAGTTCCCGGCGTTCCTGAGCGACTTCTACAAATTTCGGAAACAGGCCGGGAAGCCAGACAAAGAAACCTTTGATGGGGACGCCCCTGTCCCCTCGGAAAAACCGCAGTCCCCGGAGCAGAGCCGGGAGCGGAAAATCAACATCGGGCGGTAGCCCGAAAGCGGCAGAATGCCGCGCAGCCAGACCAGTGGAGCGGTCTGTTCAAAGGGTTTGGGATGCTTCCCAACAAGCAGAAACAGCGATTTCTGGCGAAGCCGGGAACCGCTGTTTCGAGTCTTTGTATACACAAAGACATTGCTTGCAAAGTAGCGAATTGCCATCAACGGAAACTTTCTGTCCGTTGATTTGGTGGTGACCAATGTGGTCATCACCACTTCTGGCAGGTGGCTTTCAGTGGGATGGACAGAGTTTATCCACCCCACTTTGCCAATAGCTCCTTTTGAATTGTTGCCACTAATCACGATTTCTGTGCGGACATTTTTTGTCCGCACCGAATTATTACAGCCTATCAGGGCGAAGCGATTTCATGGCAGAAGTACGCTACTGGGCAAGCAGGGCATTTGTATATACAAATGCTCAAAACGGACTTCCAGCGTGGCCGCTGGAAATCCGTTTTTGCTTGCTGGGGTAGCACCCCAGACCCTTTGAACAGCCCCTGCCGGGGCTGGCTGCGCGTTCGGAAACCGAACGCTAATGGGAAGACCCCAACAAGGAGTAAACAGCAGAAGGATAGATATTATATGTCATTGCTGCGCTGAGTCAATGGCACGTTTTATAGTTTCAACGCATTTACTGATGTCTTTGTTAATGTCGCTTTCCCATATTCTTATCACTGTCCAACCAAGAGTAGCAAGCATATGATTGACTTCATTGTCACGTTCAATGTTTCTCTTAATCTTTGTTTGCCAAAATTCAGAATATCCCGCTAATTCGTCCTCTAAGGAATCTAAGCCTCGAATTGCCCAGTTATGACCATGCCAAAAATCACCATCGCAGAACACAGCGATACGGTATTTTGTAAATACAATGTCGGGTTTACCTGGTAGCTTTTTATAATTTACTCGATAACGCAGTTTTTCATGCCACAATGCTTTTCGCAACGCAATTTCTGGCTTTGTATCCTTTGAGGGAATTGAGGACATTATCTTGTGCGTTATTTTATCATCTCGCTTTTTCCCACTCATATCCATTAACTACAATCCGCAGAATACGGCATTTACACCAACGGCGCCCAATGCGGTAATAATATGAACTTTGTCAGCTTCAGTCAACGATTGTCCAGACATGGATAGTCTTAAGCAAATAGAAGGAGCCTTATTGTTAATAGTCAGGTTCGGTTCATTTGCTATAATGTCTAAAGCCTTACGCAATGCGGTTTCCCATTTCAAAACCGTTCCACTGCTCAAAACATAGATGTTACTGGATTCTGCTCTTAAAACGTATAGGCCATTCTGTTTCCCTTTTCCTTCTTGGATAATTGTCGCTACCTCTCCAAAGGTATTACGAATTGTCTCCTCTGGTGCTGATGAAGCAAGCGCTTTTTGGGTTAAAGACTTTGCGTAAGCGTTGAGTACACCGTCTTTTATGTAGGTTCGCACCTTCTCCTTTGCCATGTATTCAACAAGTACATGACCAACTTCTGGATCATCTACAAGCTGATCCAGGAAACGACCACTTTCAATACGGCCACATTCCCTGTATCCAAATTCATCCGCTTTTTTGAATACAGCCCTTTTTATTTTTCGCTGAATATTTTTCGGTAAAGTACTGGCCATCTTAAAAGCCCTCCGGAAACTTTAGCTTTACTTCGTCATCGGAGCCGCTGAGATCGGCAACATCCTCCAACCACATATTTACGAAACTTTCAACACGAGCGTCAGAGAAAGAAACAAAACCTTCTTGCAGGTACACAATTTCATGTTCAGCGCCTTTTGCCTTGCCCTCATTATTCATATCTATCATTTCCGCCATTCGGCGTATATCTGAAACAAAATCTAATACAATTACCTTGTCTTTTCCCTCTGATAATCTCAGACCGCGCCCCAACTGCTGAACAAATATTCTTCTGGAATGTGTGGCTCTAAGGAAAACCAAAATATTAACATCCGGGATATCAATTCCCTCATTCATTACATCAACCGCGCATATTGCCTGGTAAGTTCCTGACGCGAACGCAAGCAATCGCCGCCGTCGTTCTGATTTATCCACTTTAGATAAAGCGGCACAAGGAACACCCGATGCGGAAAGCATTTGAGCGAAACGATTGCTATGTTCAATGGAAGGGGAGAAGATAGCGATTCTGGGCCTGCCGACCTCTTGTATGGCCGTTTTCAGTTCTGAAATGACCGCCTCATCTCTCTGGGGAAGAAACAGCCTTTTGTTCAAATCTCTAATAGACAGGTTCTGTTCGCTCATACCCTGCATATTATCCCAATCAACATTGTCGCAAAGAATCCTGTAATCAACCTTTGACAGATAGCCCATTGCCATGCCATCAACCAAAGATACCTTTGCCACCGGATTACCAAAAATAGTAGTTAAGCTCTGCCCGTCTCCGCGCCAAGGTGTAGCGGTCATACCGATAAGAAACCTCGGTTTCAAATGTTCAAGGCATGTGCGAAAGCCATGCGCCAGAGCGTGGTGCGCTTCATCAACAATAACCACATCGAATTGGTCAGGATCGATTCCCGGCAGATAACCATATAGGCTTTGATAAAGGCCAAATGAAATTCCTTCCGTGTTTCGCGGTGGCAGTCCATCAAAAAACACCGATGTCGGTATATCTTTTGTTAGCTGGGGCCAAAATCCTTGCTCCAATTGCAGGGCCAAATCAGTTGCGTGACACAAAACAAGTATACGGTGACATCCACGAGTCCATAACTGTCGTGCGATTGTAGCGGCGATTACAGTCTTTCCAAGTCCTGTGGCAACAATATAGAATGCCCGCTTATTTCCCTCATCAAAGGACGCGACTACCTTATGAACAATATCATCCTGATACGACCTAAGCTCTCTAAAACCAGCATGGTCTTCTGGCATTTGCTCAACAAGACCTTTTAAGAAAGCGCCATTCCACAGTTTTAATGTGTATCCATTAGCCGCCAGCTGTTCTTGCCGTTGCCGAGCGGTTTTTGTAAACTCACCATTTGTAGCTACCGCAGCTATATTTGCGTCATAGAATGAAAGGGCATTGATCGCTTCTTTCAACGCCTGTGGTCCAATATACCGATCTCCCGTTACAGCCTTCGATTGGACTACCCACGACTTAACCAGTAATCCCTCAATGCGGGTAGCAAGAACATCACCACCCCTGTCACCAGCCCCTCCAATCACGTTTATATCTTTCCAGCCCAAGTGTTCCATCATACGAGCGATAGCCCGTTCTAAACCTTTCCAATTGTAGCCGTTTGATATATCGTCCGTATAAAAACTCATGGCTCAAGCTCCCTGACAAGAAAATCGACACTAAGAGAAGCTCTTGTAAGCTCGTCCTTTTGGACACGTTGGCCATACCCTGTTACAAACCTTAACGCATCCTTGATGAATGAGAGTATCCTGTCTTTGGAATCTTCTCTCGCGCGCTGTGTCGCGTTTTCATCTCGAAGACTGATATTTAAGTAA
Source organism: uncultured Oscillibacter sp. (assembly GCA_910577405.1). Classification (GTDB taxonomy): domain Bacteria; phylum Bacillota; class Clostridia; order Oscillospirales; family Oscillospiraceae; genus Oscillibacter. The sequence goes on from CAJTMG010000006.1 coordinate 8,599, forward strand.
GGAGTAGAGAAAGCTTTTCCGTCAAAGACTTCCTCAGGAAACCGATCCACCAAACGATAGAGCGTCTTTGGAGGCACGAACTCAATAGCGTCAAATCCGGCGGCGGTCATGTTCTGGAACGGTATCAGCAGGCTTGAGTTTCCATTAAGAATATTCGCTATAGTTTCTTCTACCTCGCCAGTAGATTCATGAATACACTGAACAACATCTTCGGCCCGGTTGCGCAAAGCATGGCTAAGTTTTTCGCGGAGCAGTTCAAACGCGCTGTTCGCTCTATCCACTAAAGCTTGCCTGTCAATTCTGGTATCTTCCATTGATACGAAAACTAATGCGGCATACACAGAGACAATGTCAGAAAGAGAATCCCTCGCCTTGAGTTTTTCAGCCATATACTGTAGCAGAAGCATCTTGGGGGTAATTGGATATTGCGCCAGCAAAGGATGATTAGGATCATACACAAAATCACAGTCAATGCCATCTGAATTAAAGTGGCACGGTTTTCGTTCTCCGTTTTGTTTAATTTCCCCCTGCGTCAATTTATAGGCCCTAATATTCAAAGACCCTGTACGGCCAAAAGGATATTGGCGTCCTGTTAACTGCTGTACAGGAACTGATCGCTGAAGCAAATCATCCATGGAAGATGTTTCTGGTATAGCCTGACTTGTCCCGTCAGTCGATGTTCCCACCGCTATTGTGGGCGTACCTGCGGAAGCGGTTATGCCAACACTCCCACTCGCGGTTTCTCCACCAAGATAAGCACTTATATCATCTGATGGTAGTGTTCCAGTATTAACCGCCGTAGTTGCGGTACCACTTCCATTTTTCTGGTCTTCCTCTTGGGCGGCTTTCCACCACTTCGTGTCATCAAGATAATCACGGGTGCCTTTCCGAAATTCCGCCGCATATTTTTTCGCGAGATCATTGGGCGCGAATAAGCACTTTGTACCCTTATCAACTCGCCGATACGCATTGACGAGCAAGCACAATGGGGAAGTGTTTTCCTCTGTAAATCCCATAGCCTTGCGAGATTTTGGCAAGAATGGCCCAACTCCACATATTGCCTCAACGGTTTGAGCCCAAGATATGTCTGACCTGTCAAAATCGTTTTTTTGATAGGTAGGAAGCAAATAATCTACATTTAATTCGCCGACAATTCTTCCGCCAATAGAAGTACCGAGTTCGACTGGGTATTGTAATTCCTTTTGCAGGGTAAGCGGATTTTCGTACTGGAAGAAAGTCTTATCTGAAATCAAAATCTTTCTCCCATTGCGAATAAAGTCAATGCCAAAATCATTCGGATCGGCATATCGTTGAATGCCCAACCAACCAGTTAGCCTTTTCTCTCGCTCCACAATATGCGCTGGGAGACTTTTGCCTTCTTGCATAGCTGTGTAGTATTCCTCGGCCTCGTCTGGATTCAAATAGCAATTCCTGCTCATATCAAAGAGGGCCGACCCAAAACTGCGGTCTATATTTATACGAGCCGCGACATTTTGATTGTTGTATCTCACATATCGTGATTCAGACCACACGCAATAGTTCCTTGGACGTAGTTGCTTCCCTTTTACCACAATGGTAATATCCTGGCTGCTCAAAAGAGGTGTATAAATAAGCTCCAACTTTTGGCGAATTTCGGATTCCTTATTCGATAATTCGCTGAGAATACCAGCCTTTAACTTAGCAATTGTTATCTGTGTGCCACTTTCTTCTGGATTACTCTTAGCTTTGCGAATAATAGGCGCATCAAATTTCTTGGTATCGATTAACTTTTGAAAGTCAATTTTAACGCCAACCCACTCGGCATCGCCGCTTCTTGTAGATAGGATTGTTGTTTCCTCTCCGAGGCGGGCCGTAGCAATATTAAAGCCCATGCCAAAAAGCCCCAAGTTGCCAATGGGATCATTGCTTGTATAGCCCGCGCGGACAGCATTCTGCAACTGGTCGATTGACATACCAGCGGCGTTATCTGATATCTCAACAGTTCTTGAGATGGCTCCTACCGAGTCAGAAGACCAAGTTACTGTTATTCTTTTTTCCGCATCTCCTAAAGCAACGCTCGAAAGAAAGGCATCAACGGAATTATCAATCAATTCAGCGATACACTGCCATGTTTGAAATGGTATTTCACCTAAAGTGCGCAGGATTCGAGGTGTTGGGGTAATGTCCAACGCATTAACACTCATCGTTTTCCTCTCCAATTCGATTAAGGTAATTTGCCACGCTCTTTGCCACCTGATAGGCTAATACTGGTGGTACAGCGTTTCCAATTTGTGATATGTTTACGGTTTTAGAAAACTTAAACCTGAAGTTATCGGGGAAAGTTTGAATTCTCGCGCACTCCCGAACTGTCAATCTTCGCCCTAATGAATAATGAAACTGTACCCTCGATTTGGGATTAGCCCGAATGGTGTAAGCAGGTTTATCTTTATGATTACTTTCATCACCTTGTCCATTACCTTTTTTCGCCTTAGAAGCCGCGAAATAATCTCCTTGATTTGGTATGGAATTATCAGTAACATCAATTAAATCACCGATTGCCCACTCAATGCTTCTGTGAGCGTTTTTGAAACTTGCTTCTGGTTCTTCTGGGAAGCCATATTTTTTGAAAACATCTTGCCGAACACACATGATGAGCAGTCTTGTTCGCCGCTGAGGGATGCCATAATCAGGCGCAAACATTTTCCATATTTTAACGACATATCCCGCCGCAGAAAGGTCTTTCTCAATGATTTTGAGAACATCCCCATTTTCCATCCGCTCAAGATTAATTACGTTTTCGCCAACGACAATCATAGGCTTATGAACAATCATATAGGAAATTAAGGTTTTATACAGTTTTCCTCGCTCAGATTCCAGCCCTCCAAGAGGACCACAGGAGGAAAATTCTTGGCAAGGAAATCCACCAATCAATATATCAGCTTTTGGCACATCTTTTGGATCGGTTGTGGCAAGATCCCTTACAAATGCGTGTCCTTTCCCAAAATAATCTGTGTAAGTTTCGATGCAACGAGGCTCATTATCGTAAGCCGCAAGAATGTTGAAGGGAAGTGTTGGATAATCTTCATTGTGGTAATTGAATCCACCGCGGAAGCCCAAATCCAAACCGCCGCATCCGCAGAAATAGGAGACCACGGAATACGGTGCTTTTTCTTTGTTCGCAGCCATTTTCAATACCGTCCTTTCTTAATACGCAACAGGTCAGTCTGGTGCATATTATGTATTAATTTAGACGCTTCAAGAATGCATCAAGGAAAACGCATGTCAATAGGATCCGCCCAAAATATAACAACTCAGAATATAGTATAGCATAACGCAAAGCCAATTTCAACCGCAATTCAGGGTTTTCTCCCTCACTTGGTCATATTTTTCAATAAGAGGACCGTCCTGTGGATGTCACAGAACGGCCTGTATCTTGGTATTACCGGATTCAATTTGTTTTATGAATAAATCATCTCTCTCCTGATGATTTCCTCGGCACGACTGGAAATACTGCTCATGGCTTTAACCCACTCCCACTGCGACCGCCGCTTCAAATCTTCAGTCACGCCCTCACCAGCCATCATCTGCTGGACGATGAGCCGATAGCGGCCTTGCGCCTGTTCATTGATGTTGGCAAGGTAGGTATACAGCTTGCCCGTTAAAATCAGGTGATTGAGCAGAAGCGGGTTTGTTTCTTCCAGGTACGCCCGGTGCATCCGCCCCCATTTTCCAATGGGCCGGTCATCCTCCTCCGGCAGTTCGATAGTCGGAATGTAGCAGTCCCCAACAAGGACATAATCAAGACCATTCATCTCGTCATGGATTCTCGCTTTCAATTCCCTCATTGTGCCTCCTCTATCATTTGAAAATGCCGCAATGCCTCTATGATTGCATTTTCCTTTTCCGGCGGACACTGAGGCTGTTTTGCGTTCTCTGACTTCGCCAGGTTGTAATTCTCTCCGACCTCCAATCCGCACTTCCGCTTGACCTGAGAGATATACAAGCTGGAGACTTTCAGCCCAAACTTCTCCCGTACATAAGCCTTGATCTCCCCATATGTCGCTTTACTTTCCGCCGGGGTGACTTCCAGTTCGTCCAGGTCCAGCCCGATCCGGATCACATCATCCGGCTTTTGTTGGGACAGACAAACAACCGTCTCCACATGTGCTGTTCGCGGGAACATATCGACAGCGGCAGCGCGCCGGGCGAGGTAACCGAATTCCGCGAATCGAGCGAGGTCTCTTCCGAGTGTACCGGGGTCACAGGAGACGTAAACAACGCGCTGTGGGTCCATCTCCGCGACGGCCCGAACGACGTCCGGACTCAGTCCTTTTCTTGGCGGGTCTACGGTAATGACATCCGGCCGCAGCCCCTCCGCGGAGAATCTGGCAGCGATTTCGGAGGCGTCACCCAGAAGGAATTCCGCGTTTTGGATACCATTCCGTTCAGCGTTCTCTCTGGCGTCATGGATAGCGGAGGGCACGATCTCAGCGCCAATCACGCGTTCCGCCTGTCCCGCCATGCAGAGTGTGATGGTTCCCGCGCCGCAGTAAAGGTCCAGCACGGTTTCGCTTCCTGACAGCCCGGCGAATTCAAGAGTCTTCCCATAAAGGACCTGGGCCTGTTTCCGATTGACCTGATAGAAGGAAGGCGCGGACAGCTTGAAGGAAAGCCCGCAAAGCACATCCATGAGAAAATCCTGTCCCCAAAGCGTGCGGAAGGACTTCCCCAGGATGACATTTCCCCGGCTGGTATTAAAATTCAGGAGGACGCCCAAGGTTTTCGGAACTGCATCCAGGACCATAGCGGCCAGCTCCGGCTCTCTTGGGACGCCCTTCCCGTTGACGACCAAGCAGCAAAGGCTCTGTCCCAGATGGTTGACGCGAACATAGATATGCCGCACCAAGCCCTTCCCGGTCCTCTCATCATAGGCGGGAATTTGATATTTCCTCATCCAACGGCCCACAGCGGCGGCGGTACGGTCAGCGGCATCAGGCTGGAGCAGGCAGCGTTTCACGGCCACGACCTGATGACTGCGGGCGCGGAAGAAGCCAATAGCCCCATCCGCCCCCACAGGATACTGGCATTTATTCCGATAGCCCGCCGGGTCTTCAGCCCCAATTATTTCCTCCACCTGCACACTGGAGCCTCCCAGCCGTTTCAAGGCGTCCTGCACTCTCTGCCGTTTTGCCCAAAGCTCCTCGGGATAGGAGAGATGCCGGAAATCACAGCCGCCGCAATTTCCGTAATAAGGGCAGTCCGGGGCGGCGCGTTCAGGGGAAGGCTGGAGAATACGGACGATTTCTCCCACGGCGGCAGTTTTCATCACTTTGGTAATTCTGATATCGGCGCGCTCACCCCGGACGGCCTGGGGTACAAAGACGACCGCGCCGTTCAGCCGGACGATCCCCAGACCCTCGCTGGAATAGCCCTCCACGCTGCCAGTATAAACGGCGTCCTTCTGTAATTTTTCCATAGAGAGAAATCCTTTCGCATTCAATCAGGACAAAGGCGCCCCAACGGTATAGGGATTCCGGCGCAGGGGAGCAAGGCTTACATTTCCCACTTTTCCAGGAGCTGCCGGAGCTGTTCCGCGAACTTGGCAAGCGACTTGTTGTCCCGGCCCTTGCTGCGGCGGATGGACTCGCTGAGCATATTGCCCACGGTAACCAGGCGTTCGTAAGCGGGGGTAACCTTGGACCCGGCCACGATCTTGGGTTTCCGTTCGGGGAGGTAGCCGCGTTCCAGCATAGTGTTGGCGGCCAGATCATAGACCTCGGTATATTGCGGCGCGTGGGCGGGAATTCCCATACCGGTAAGGCTCTGGGCAAAAAAGGGCGCGACTTCCCGGTCTCCGTGGACAACAAAGACCTGCTGAGGCTTTGGATGCTGGAACCCGGAAATCCACTTGATCAGATGGTCCCGGTCGGCATGGGAGCTGAGCCCTGTAAAGTTCTCCAGATGTGCCTGCACCGCGATTTCCTCTCCGAAGAGCTTCACACTTTTCGCGCCCTCCAGAAGACTGCGGCCCAAGGTGCCCTCGCCCTGATAGCCCACAAAGAGGATGGTGCATTCCGGCCGCCAGAGGTTATGCTTGAGGTGGTGGCGGATACGGCCCGCGTCGCACATACCGGAAGCGGAGATAATGACCTTAGGCGTGGGGTCCTCGTTCAGGGCCTTGGATTCCTCGCTGCTCTCGGTCAGGCAGAGATTGGGGAAGCGGAACATTTTGGTGCCCTTCCGGACGAGCCACACGGCGTCATGGTCCATGTACCCCCGGAGGTCGCTGTCAAAGATAGAAGTAGCGGCCTTGGCAAGGGGGGAGTCGATGTAAACGGGGAAATCGGGGACAGACTTCACCAGATGCTGTTCTTTGATTTCGCGGATAAAGTAGAGCAGCTCCTGGGTGCGTCCCACGGCAAAGGAAGGAATGACGACATTGCCGCCCCGGGCCATGGTTTCGTCAATAATTCGGGCAAGATTTTCGGTATATCCCCAGCTTTCGGGATGATTCCGGTCGCCATAGGTGGATTCCATGACGACGTAATCCGCTCCGGTAATCTGGACGGGGTCACGGATGATGGGCTGATTGATATTGCCGATATCGCCGGAGAAGACGATGCTTTTCTTGACGCCGTTCTCGGTCAGATCCATGGCGATAAAGGCGGAGCCCAGAAGGTGTCCAGCGTCCACATATTCCAAATCCACGCCCTCGCAGAGGTGGACCAGTTCGCCGTATTCGCAGGTATCCAGGAACTCTGACACCCGTTCCGCGTCCTCCACGGTGTACAGGGGTTCCGTTCTGGGCGCGCCGGAACGTTCCCCCTTTCTGTTTTTCCATTCGGCGTCCTGCTCCTGAATATGGGCGGAATCCAGGAGCATGATTTCCAGAAGCCTTGCGGTCATACTGGTAGTCAGGATGCGCCCCTGAAAGCCCTGTTTGATTAACATGGGAATTCGTCCTGAGTGGTCAATATGGGCATGGGTGACAAGGACGAAATCGATGGTGTTGGCAGCAAAGGGGAATTCGCTGTTGGAAACTTCGTCGCGGCCCTGCTGGAGACCACAGTCAATCAAGACGCGTTTGCCGTTGACTTCCAGGCAGTGGCAGCTTCCGGTGACGCACTGGTCCGCGCCGTAAAAGCTGAGCTTCATGAGTAGGCCCTCCTTATTGTGAAATAGGTCCGTCAAAACAACCAGATGGATTTAAGAACAGTATAGCACGCTTTGTCGGAATATACAACAAGAGGAATGAAAATTCTCCTGGAAACAAGAAATCTGGACAGCAGGAAGGAAAGATACTATAATAAAGGGAAAGATTCTGTATAAAGAAGGGCGAGGGATGGAGAAAAGAACGCTGCTGATACCGGCTTTGCTGGACCGGCACTGGCCCCTTTTACGCTGGGCGTTTGAATCGGAACGGTATCACGCGGCAGTGCTGGAGGAAGGGGCGGAGGAGCTGGGTCTGCGTCATATGCACAACGATCTATGCTACCCGTTTGTGCTGATCTCCGGCCAAGTACTGCGCGCGTTGAAGTCCGGGCGCTGGGACCCTGCAAAAACGTCGGTGCTGATTTCCCAGACGGGGGATGGCTGCCGCGGAAGCTGTCTGATCCGCCTGCTGCGCCCGGTGCTGGACAAGGAAGGCTTTCCGGAGGTCCCCCTGCTGAGCTTGAACACCCGGGGCATAGAGAAATCCTGTGCGCTTCCGGTGGGCCCGGCCATGGGACTGCGGGCAGTGGCGGCGGCATTCTGGGGGGACGCGCTGCTGCTGATGGGAAACCAAACCCGCCCCTGGGAAGCGGAGCCGGGGAGTGTGAACGCCTGCATTGCCCGCTGGGAGGAACGGCTGTCAAAAGACCTGGAGGCAAACCGGAACCTGACCCCCGGCGGAATCCTGCGCCGATGCCGGGAGATGGCGGAGGACTTCCAGAAGATCGAAAAGACGGAGAAAGACGTGCAGAAAATCGCGGTAGTAGGGGATATTTACTGCAAATACTGCCGATTGGGGAACTGGGGCCTGGAACGTTATCTGGAGGAACAGAACTGCGCGGCGGGGATCAACGGCCTGACCTGGTACGCGCTGTATTATCTGGACAGTCATCTGGACATCGGCCCCGCGGCCATGCGATACGGCGGGAAAGTCCTTGCTGTTCTGGGAGGCTGCCTACAGGACCGCTTTATAGAAATTCTGCGGGAAGCCGGATACACTGTCCTGCCGCCGTACCGGGAGCTGAAAGCGCTGGCCGGGAATCTGAACGTGACAAGATGCGGGTTGGGAAGCGGCTGGCTTCTGTCAGCGGAAGCGGCGGCGTGGGTACAGCTGGGCTGGCGGAAGGTCCTCAGCGGTCTGCCCTTTGGATGCCTGCCGGGGCATATTTACGGCCGGAGCGTCTATGCGGCATTGCAGCGGCAGCTTCCCGGGAGCCTGATCGTGGGGGTGGATTACGACGCGTCCATCCGGGAGATAACGGTGCAGAGCCGGATTCGGATGCTGATCGACTGTGAATTAGAGTGAGATGTAAACTTTTTTGCGGTGTACTGGATTTCCTTTGCAATTCCAGGGGAAATGTGGTATGCTAACGTTGTTTTCTTATGGACAGAAGGAGAACGGCTGAATCAATCTTCCCATTCTCAGGAAAGAATGAAAGGATGTTAATACGAAATGAGCATATTTAAGAAGATATTCGGAGACTACAGCACACGGGAACTGAAGTCAATCAATCCGATAGCAGACAAGATCGAGAGCATGGCGGACGCGTACAAGGCCATGAGCGACGCGGAGCTGCAAGGCAAGACGGCGGAGTTCAAGGAACGTCTGGCAAACGGCGAGACGCTGGACGACATTCTGCCGGAAGCCTTTGCAACAGTGCGGGAGGCGTCGGACCGGGTCCTTGGCCTGCGTCCGTACCGAGTACAGCTCATCGGCGGCGTGGTGCTGCATCAGGGCCGGATCGCGGAGATGAAGACCGGCGAAGGCAAGACGCTGGTGGCCACGCTTCCGGCTTACCTGAACGCCCTGGCGGGAGAAGGAGTCCACATCGTGACGGTGAACGACTACCTTGCCAAGCGGGACAGCGAGTGGATGGGCAAGGTCCACCGGTTCCTGGGCCTGAAAGTGGGTCTGATCGTTCACGGCCTCACCAGCGCGCAGCGTCAGGAGGCTTACGCGGCGGATATCACCTATGGCACCAACAATGAGATGGGCTTCGACTATCTGCGGGACAATATGTGCATTCAGTCCAGCGAGCTGGTTCAGCGCGGTCATTCCTTTGCAATCGTGGACGAGGTGGACTCCATTCTGATCGACGAGGCCCGGACGCCCCTGATTATTTCCGGCCGGGGCGAGAAGTCCACCCAGCTCTATGAATTGGCGGAGCTTTTCGTCGCGCCGCTGAAAAAACAGGTGGTGGTGCAGGTAGACAATAAGGAAGAGGAAGCGCCGGACATTGACGCGGATTATATTGTTGACGAGAAGGCCAAGAGCGCTACCCTGACCGCCCGGGGCATTACAAAGGCAGAGGAATTTTTCCACATTGAGAACCTGGCGGACCCGTCCAATTCCACCATCAGCCACCATATCAATCAGGCCCTGAAAGCCCACGGCACCATGAAGCGGGATATTGACTATGTGGTGAAGGACGGCGAGGTCATCATCGTGGACGAATTCACGGGCCGTCTGATGTTTGGCCGCCGCTATTCCAATGGACTCCATCAGGCCATTGAAGCAAAGGAACACGTGATTGTCAACAGCGAGAACCGGACCCTTGCGACAATCACTTTCCAGAACTACTTCCGTCTCTACCGCAAGCTGTCCGGCATGACGGGCACAGCCATGACGGAACAGGAGGAATTCGGGACCATCTATAATCTGGATATTGTGGAGATCCCCACCAACCGTCCCAACCAGCGCGACGATCATCCGGATGTAGTATACAAGACGGAAGAGGGCAAATTCCGGGCGGTGATAGAGCAGGTAAAGGAATGCCACGCAAAGGGACAGCCGGTACTGGTGGGCACGGTGTCCATTGAGAAGAACGAACTGCTGAGCAAGCTGCTGGCACGAGAAGGAATCTCTCATAACCTGCTGAACGCGAAGAACCACGAGAAGGAAGCGGAAATCGTGGCCCAGGCAGGCAAATTGGGGGCGGTGACGGTAGCGACAAACATGGCGGGCCGCGGTACGGATATCATGCTGGGGGGCAACGCGGAATACCTGGCCCGTGCGGACCTGACAAAGGCGGGCTTCTCGGAAGAGGTCATCACGGACGCCACGGGCTACGCAGACACGGACAACGAGGAAATTCTTGCGGCCCGGAAGCTGTTTGCGGACAAGCTGACCCAGCACAAGGCGGCAATCGAGCAGGAAGCGGAGCAGGTACGTGCCGCCGGCGGGCTGTTCATCATCGGCACGGAGCGCCACGAGTCCCGCCGGATTGACAATCAGCTCCGGGGCCGGGCGGGACGTCAGGGCGACCCCGGCGAGACGCGGTTCTATGTCTCTCTGGAGGACGATCTGATGCGGCTCTTTGGCGGCGACCGGCTCACAGGCATGATGGATAAACTGGGCCAGGACGACGGCACGCCTCTGGAAAGCAAGATGCTGACCAAGGGCATTGAGAACGCACAGACGACCGTGGAATCCAGAAACTTCCAGTCCCGAAAGTCGGTGCTGGAGTACGACGACGTGATGAACCGCCAGCGGGAACTGATCTACGCCCAGCGCCGGCAGGTTCTGGACGGCATGGACCTGAAGGAAACAATTCTGAATATGATGCACACTTCTATCGCCAATCATATCGCGCTGGCCTTTGGGGAACAGGAACATCTGGACGCCGCCGGATATCAGGAGATGCTGCGGGGCATGGAGGGCACCTACTTTGTCCAGGGCGCGGTGAACATCCCCGAGAGCGAAATTCCCAGCAAGACCCAGGAGGAGTTCAATGATATTTTCTGCGCCGCCGCCGAGCAGCTGTACGAGGCAAAGGAAGCGGAGGTCTCCAGTCCCCGGATGCGGGAGGTGGAACAGCGGTGCTTGCTCTGGGCGGTGGACAGCTACTGGATGGACCACATCGACGCCATGGACGATTTGAAGCAGGGCGTCCGGCTCCAGGCATACGGCAACAGCAACCCCGTGGACGCTTACAAACGGGAATCCCTTGCAATGTTTGAGGAAATGGTGTCCGCGATTCAGGACGAGACGGTGCGGCTGATCTATTCCTTCCGGGTGGTCTCCCAGGATGAGGTAATCAAACGGGAACGGGTCGCCAAGGACATGGTGGAGAATGTAGGCGGAGACGGGACCGCGCCGAAAAAGCAGCCGGTGAAGAAGAAAAACAAGATTAAGCCCAACGACCCGTGTCCCTGCGGCAGACAGGTAAACGGCAAGCCTGTAAAATGGAAGAAATGCGACTGCAAGGAATACCACAGCGGGGAGTGAACGGAATCATGGACAAAAAAGGCGACAGCGCGCTCTATCTGATGCAGGATATCAAGGAACTGCTTCTGGGCATTGGGCTGATCCTGGCCAGCGTCGCCCTGTCCTGTCTTGGAGGCGTGGCGGTATTTCTGTCCGGCTATTACGGCGGGATCTGGGAATTCGCGGCGGTAATCATCTGGTTTGTGTCGGCAATTGTTCTGCTGTGCGGATTTGCTTATGTCTGGCACGGCTGGACGGAGCATAAAGTGGTAAGTGAAGAAACGAAGCGACAGGAGGACAGCCATGCCCTTTGAGATCCACGAGCAAAACGGCCTGACTTGGCTGAGATCCCCGATTCTGCCCCCGCGTCATGGCTTTTCCACCCGTCTGGGAGGAGTTTCACCCGCGCCGTGGGACAGTCTGAATCTGCGGCCCGGCATGGGGGACGGCCTGGAAGCTTTACAGGAGAATTACCGGCGGTTCTGCGGCGCGGCAGGACTGGACCCGGCCCGGAGCGTGCTTGCAAAGCAGGTGCATGAGACGACGGTCCGGGTATGCACGGAAGCGGACGCGGGCAAGGGCCTTCTGCGGGAACGGGACTACACGGCGGACGCGTTGATTTCGGACGTGCCGGGCCTGACGCTGTTTGTGTTCTCGGCGGACTGCGGCACGGTACTGCTGTACGATCCGGAGACGGGAGCGGCAGGAGCAGTGCATTCGGGCTGGCGTGGCTGCGCGGCCGGCATCGTGGCGAAGGCGGTCCGGGAACTGCACCGGGTATACGGCGCGAAACCGGAAGACCTGCGGGCGGCGCTGGGGCCATGTATCGGACGCTGCTGCTTTGAGACAGACGGCGATGTACCGGAGGCAATGGAAAAAGCCCTTGGCGCGGCGGCGGGAGCGTATCTGGAACGGCGGGGCGCGAAATGGCAGGTGGATTTATTGGGTCTGAACCGGCAGTGGCTTCTGGAATCGGGGCTGAACGCGGAGCACATAGACGCCTGCGAATTATGCACGGCCTGTCACCCGGAGCTGTTCTGGTCCCACCGGAAAATGGGAGAGGCCCGGGGAGTTCAGTGCGGCGCGGTGCAGGCGGGAAGAATGAAAGACTGACGGCCCGTAGGAGGTGGCGGTACGAAAAGGAGACTGAAAGCGCTGCTGGCGGCGGTACTGCTGCTGACGGGGCTGACGGGCTGTTGGCAGATGGAGGAACCGGAGGAAGAACTGCCGATGCAGCCCATGGAGGAAGATGAGGAGGCGCGTTCGGAGAAGACGGCGGCGCTTCCGGAGCAGTTAGCGCTGCCGTACAGCCCTGGCCGGACCCTGGACCCTATCGTATGCGCGGACGGGATGCAGCAGGTGGTGGCGTCGCTGTTGTACGAGGGGCTGTTCCGGCTGAATGGACAGATGGAACCGGAACCATGTCTCTGCGGGAGCTACAGCAAGGACGAAGAATCCCGGCGGTATGTCTTCGAGCTGCGGGAGGGCGTGGTGTTTTCGGACGGAAGCCCGCTGACGGCAAAGGATGTGCGGATGTCGCTGGACCGGGCAAGGCAGTCGCCGCGGTATCAGAGCCGTTTATCAGGAATCACGTCGGTGAGCGTGTCAAGGGGCAAGGTGGTTGTGACGCTGAGCAGTCCGAACACAGCTCTGCCCGCGCTGCTGGACGTGCCCATTATGAAATCCGGCACTCAGAACACGGCGGCGCCTACGGGAACGGGACCGTATTTATATGAGGAGGCGGGTTCCTGTCTGGTCGCGAATCAGAGCTGGTGGCGGGGCGCGAACCAGGCCATGGACCGGATCACGCTGGTGGAGGCGGCGGACCAGGACACGCTGTTATACCGTTTTTCGTCCCATGACGTGCAGGTAATCACGGCGGATCTGACGGGTACCTCGCCGGTCAGCACAACAGGCCGCATAGACTGTCTGGACGCCGACACGACAATACTGCAATATCTGGGGTGCAACACTGTGAACGGCCCTTTGGCAAATGCGGCGGTACGGCGTGCGTTATGGCGGGGCGTCCACCGGGAATATCTGGTAAACGCGTTTCTGTCAGGCCACGGGCGACCGGCGCAGTTCCCGGTATCGCCGGCGTCTCCGCTATACCCGGCGTCACTGGAGATGGAGTATTCCCTGGAAGCCTTTACCCAGGCATTGACAGCCAGCGGGTACACGCCGGAAGCGCCGCTGATTCTGCTGGTAAACGAAGAGAACAGCTTCAAGAAGGCAATCGCGGATTATCTGGCGGAATCGTTCACAACGGTAGGGCTGGCAATCGAGGTGCGGTCCCTGCCATGGGTGGAGTACACGGCGGCGCTGGCGGCAGGGAATTTCGACCTGTACTATGGCGAGGTACGTCTGAGCGCGGACTGGCGGCTGACGAGTCTTCTGGGCACGGGAGGCAGTCTGAACTATGGCCGGTGGACGAATCCACAGACGGACCAACTGATAGCGGCTCTGGGAGCGTCGGAGGACCGGGCGGCGGCGATGCAGGCATTATGCGCCCATTTGCTGACGGAAGCGCCGATTCTGCCTTTGTGCTTCAAATCGACGTCGGTGTTGTCCCAGGCGGGCGTTCTGGAGGGCCTGACGCCGACGGCCGCGGAACCGTTCTACAATCTGGAGAGCTTTACCGTTCATCTGCGGGGCGAAAACGTGTCATAAAAGCAGAAAATCCGGGAGGGGGCAACCTCTTCCGGAGTATTTTTATGCTTTTTTGGGGAGAAAGAGAAAATCGCCCCCCGCTGCGAAAAAGGATGCAGCAGGAGGCGCAGGATATAAAAGGCTTACAGGTTATCCTTAAAGAACTGCTCAATGACAGCCGCGTTCGCTTCTTCATCGCCGCCCTCGATCTTGACGGTAACGGTATTGCCGCACTTAATAACAAGGCCCATGATCGCCATCAGCTTGGTAGCAACAGCGGTCTTGCCGTCTTCCTTCTCGATGGTGACGGTGCTGTCCAGGGCTTTAGCGGCCTTGGCGAGCATACCAGCGGGGCGGGCATGAATACCAGAGGGGTCCGTGATGGTGTAGGTGAACTGTTTCATGATGAATTCTCCTTGTGACATAAGATTTGCAGGCAAGTTTAGAGTGAATCCGCATTGTTCACTGACAGAAAGGGCGGCAAGGTGAAAGCAGGAAAAATATTGTCTGCCGGCTTTCTATAGAGATGATACCAAATTCTGACCAAAAAATCAATACAAATTCAGCAATTTATCCAGAAAATCGATTTCCATCCAATTTCAATCAGAAAAAAGTGAACAAAAAAGAGAACGAAAACGAAAAGAATTCAGGAAAAAGGCAAAAAACGCCTGACCAAAGGATGGATTTAAGGACAGGGCAGCGGGGCAAAAAAATAAAAAAGGAGGAAAATGGTCCAAAAAGTAAAAAAGAGCGCCAAAAGCGGCCATTCCACCCTAAAATTGGAATAAAAAAGAAAAAAATGGGAAAAGCGCGCCGTGAAAACCACAAGAAGAAGTCATGAGTATTAAAGCTGGAAGGACCGCGGGCAAGAGACAGCAGACCGTTCAGGCCGCGGAAAAGGAAACGCATACAGCCATCAGGCCGGCCTTGAGCGGAAGGTCATTCCGGATGCGCCGCAAGAAACGCCTCCACCCGCGCCAGATTAGGAATACCGTCCCGACCGCCGGGAGCGCCGCAGCTGATTGCCGCCGCAGCACTGGCAAATCGAATTCCGACGGCGAGAGGCATTTCATGCAGGAGGCTGTAAAGAAAAGCGCCATGAAACACGTCTCCGGCCCCGGTTGTATCCACGGTCTTGACGGAAAACGCGGGAAAATGACGCAGCATTCCATCCACAAAAGCCAGACAGCCATGCTCGCCCGCCGTAGAAATCAGCACCTTGGGATGAACCTGCCTGAAAATTTCCAGCAGAGCCCCGGCACGGTCAGGGATACCGGTCAGCCGGGAGGGAAAACGGTCGTTGGTAATCAGAATGTCCGTCAAACGAACCAGGGCCCAGTTTTTCTCGTTGTCCTTTGCCATGGAAGAGCCGTCCAGCGACACGGGAACGCCCAGTTTTTTTGCCAGTTTTGCCGCGGCCAGGGCGTTTTCAGGGTCGGTGTTGTCCAGATGCAGAAGCCTTGCGCCGGCCAGATAGCGTTCGTCCTCCGGGGAGAAGGACAGCGGCGGGAATTTCCCATGGTAAGAGAAAAAGGTACGGGTATTCCGCCGGACGTTGACCGCCACGGTGGTAAAGGCATGGGCGGTATCTGGGTGAAACCGGCAGCGGGACACGTCGATCCCCTCCCTCCGGCAGTCCTCGTGGAGGAACCGAGCCGCCGCGTCACTGCCGAAATCGCCCAGGTAGCCGGTTTTCACGCCCAGCCGGGAGAGCGCCGCCATAGCCTGCGACACCGTGCCGCCGGGATGCTCGGAGAATTGCAGAACGCGCCGGGAGGTGTTTTCTTCCGGATAGTCCTCGCAGAAACAGATTTTATCCATGCACAGATGTCCAACGGCTATCACATCCGGCGTCTTGTCTGGAATCATATCGATCACCTTTCTCTCCGCCCAAAAACGGATTTCTGCATACTCATTACGATACCATACCGCATATCAGTTTGCAACACATTGGCGGGGAATTTTAAAGGCAAAGAAGAGCATATATGGATAGACCGCCGCTGTTCCGGAGGGCTTTGCAGCTTACAAACGGCGCGGATCAGGCCGGTCATCCCACGATCAGAAAAAGGCTTTCGGCGTCAGATAGGTACGCTGGACATGGTTCATAATCATTTCAATGAGTTCTGAGGGAGAAGGCGGCCCGGTAAGGTCGTAGCGCGCCATTTGACAAAGACCGTCCGGGAACTGTTCCCAGGTCCGTTTTGCGACAGTCCGTATATTGCGTTCCACATTGGATGGCTTGCAGTGATATTGTCTGGCCACAGGCTTGTAAATCCGGCTCTCGACCTCCGTCAGACTGTTTTCGTCCTCCAGCGCCAGGACTGTTGACAAGACCAGAAGCCTATAACCGCAGTAACGTTTCTGGATATGCAGTTCCTGCAAAGTCTGTTCAATATACCATTCAATCATAGAAAAACCATCTCCCACATTTGCTGACATATGGGACATTATAAGCCCAAATCCAGCACGTAAAAAGAAATCCGACCGCTTTCGTCAAAGGCCGACAAGGGCAGGCGGGAGAATCAAACAGGGACGCGGCAAAAGCAGAAAAAGGACGAAAAAAAGCGGCAGATACTGCTCCATGACCAGGGCTGAAAAAGCGCAGAAAATGACCGTTCAGGACAGCGGAAACAGAGCATTGCAGAGTCGATTTTTCGCAAAAAAAGAGGAAACAGAGGGCGTTTCAGCAGGCAAAACCAGGGCGGGGGGACCATTTCCTGCGGTTTCAATAGAAAAAGCAGTCTTTCAGCCCTCTGGGATACAGACTTCATGAAATGGAAAAAAATTGTGAAAACTGTATAATTCTCCTAGACAAAATGGGAAAAATGTGGTATGATTTAGGCAGTTTATAAAAAGCGCCCTGTCCCAGCAAAAAGTTAAAGGAGGCATATCATGGAACCTAAATTTGCAAACCTGCCGATTTGTGTAGGCGACGTAAACCTTCGGGTCGCCCGGGGACACTTCGCCACCCGGCACAGTCATATCAACTACTTCATCGACGTAACCCGGCAGCAGTCCTGTCTTCTGGACGCGGAGGCCGTGGCGCGGGGATTGGCTCAGAAACAGCTTGCGTATACCATGGTGGATACGATTCTCTGCATGGACGGCACCCGGGTCATCGGCACCTGTCTTGCCCAGCAGCTTACCCAGGGTGCGCGGTCGGTGAACGCCGGGAAGGATATCAATATCCTCCGGGAGAACCTGACCAGCAACGGACAGCTGATTTTCCGCGAGAACGCCCATTTCATGCTGAAGGATAAAAACGTCCTGATTCTGATGGCCTCCATCACCACCGGCGGCCAGGTGGAAAAGGGTATGCGGTGCGTGAAGTACTACGGCGGCAAGGTGGCTGGCGTGGCGGCAATCTACAGCTACATGAAGGAGATCGACGGCGTGGGCATCACCTCGCTGTTTGACACCACCCATCTGCCCGGTTACGCCAGCTATTCTCCGGAGGAGTGCCCGCTGTGCAAAAAGGGCCAGGAGGTAGACGCGGTCGTGGACAAGTTCGGCTATTCCTCCCTCCAGGGCTGAGAGACCCGAACGGACCGGAAACAAAAAAAGACCTCGATGCAGGAAGCCTTTGTACTGCATCGAGGTTTTGTTATGTTCGGATTCAGGAGACGACAACCCAGACATTGCCGTCCTGAGCGGAGCGCATACAGGCTTCGGTAAACCGGAGGCCCGCGATGCCGTCGGCGACCGTGGGATAGCGGAGGCCGTCAGGAACCGTCTGGCCTTTTCTTGCCAGGAGGTCACAGCAGAAAGCCCGGTAGACGTTGGCGAACGCCTCATAGAAGCCCTCCGGATGTCCCGCGGGGAGCCGGCACTGCTGGGTACAGGCATCATAGCAGTATTCCTTATTGGCGGTCAGGATGCGCACAGGCTCGTTCAGGGGCGCGTAGAGAAGCTCCATCGGCCGGGTGTGACGCCATTCCAGAGAGCCTTTGTCGCCGTAGACCCGGATACGAACGCCGCAGTCGCTTCCGGTGGCAATCTGGGAGGCCCACATCATCCCCGGCACGTTGCCCTCGTAGTTCATCAGAACCTGAATATCATGCTCCAGCGGCGAATTCTTGTAGGGCGTGAACCGGGCCAGCACAGATTCCAGTTTCAGGCCGGTCATCTGAGAAATCAGGGCCTCCAGATGGGTCCCGATATCGGCGCAGCAGGCAGAGCCTCCCGCCCGCACCGGGTCCAGCCGCCAGAGGGCCTGATCGCTCTTTTTGGCCACGGTGGAGACGATCAGCCAATCCTGGGGGTACTCGGCAATGATATTGATGATCTCGCCGATTTCACCCCGGTCGATCATTTCCCGGGCCTGACGAATGACGGCATAGGACGCGTAGGTATAGGTAACGCCGAAGGCCAGCCCCTTTTCTTCCGCGATTTTTTGCAGCTCCAGGCCCTGGGCGGTATTGATGCAGATGGGCTTGTCACAGACCACATGGATGCCATGATTCAGGAAACACTTTGCAATCTCATAGTGGGTGTCTGTAGGCGTGACGATGGACACAAAATCGATACCGTCCTCACGGCTGGATTCCGCCTCGGCCATCTCCTGATAAGAGCCGTAGACCCTGGACAAATCGCTGACGTTCCAGGCGGCGGCGGTCTCCCGGTTCTTCTCCGGATTCCGGGTAAAACAGCCCGCCTTCAGCACCGCCAGCTCGTCCGCGCAGGCTCCCCGCCGGTGTACGTTGCCGATAAAGGCCCCGTTGCCCCCGCCTACCATGCCAAAGGATAGCTTCATGATATCGCTCCTTCCAGATTTTTATTTTTCCAATCGTTTTTGTAAGCCCATCATAAAGAATTTCCGACAAAAAGTCAACGTTCCTGCCATATTCTTTCCCCAAATATAGCCTTGTCCCATGAGCAAACGTCCTCCGGCAGTGGGCAGACTGGAAAAGCGGCTGGAAATAAACGTGAAACTGTACAATAATAGGGTGTATAATTTGTGAAAATCTAATAATAATGAAGATTGACGGAAAGCACAGGGACTGCTAGAATGTGAGCAACCTCAAGAGAGAAACCACATGAGGAAACACACAAGGTAATCGATTCAATAAAACCAATCTGCAATTTTTTGGGAGGTTATTATGATGCATCCTGAGATTGAAATTAAAGACAAAGCACAGGTAGAGAAGATCAACCGTCTGGCTACCGAAGTGCCTTACGAAGTCTGGCTGAGCACCGGCACCCTGATGCTTGACGCCCGTTCTCTGCTGGGTCTGTACGCCCTGATTGGCAAGCGGGCCAAGGTCGTGACGGAAGACGACGTGAATCCCAAGATGGTGCAGCGTCTGGTAGCGAAGATGGCTCGATAAGAAAGCAAAAACGGCGCCTCCGGGGTACAAAAGAACCGGAAGCGCCATATTTTCTGCAAAAAACAAAGCGTCTGGAATGAGGAAGCTCCAGGCGCTTTATTTTGTAAAAATCACTAAGAATCCTGACGGCGGAAGACCTGATGGAGGGTTTGATAGAGCTTATCCACCTCCACGGGCTTGGAGAGGTGGCCGTTCATACCGCACTCCACGGATTTTTTCAGGTCGTCGTCGAAGGCGTTGGCGGACATGGCGATAATGGGGATGGTCCGGCAGTCCTCCCGTGGCAGGTTCCGGATTGCCCTGGTAGCCTCCAGGCCGTCCATCACGGGCATCATGATATCCATCAGAATCACGTCGTAGGTCCCCGGCGGCGTGCTCCGGATGCGCTCCACGGCCTGGGAACCGTCATTCACGCAGTCCACAGAGCACCCACGCTCCTCCAGAAGGCACTGGGCGATTTCGGCGTTCAGCTCGTTGTCCTCCACCACCAGCACCCGGCAGCCCGCAAAAGACAGCGTCTCCTCCGGAGTTTCGGTCTCCAGCTGTCTGCCCAGGGCCAGCGGGATTGTAAACCGGAAGGTGCTCCCCTTGCCCGGCGCGCTCTCAAGCTGGATATTGCTGCCCATCATCTGAATCAAGCGGCTGCTGATGGACAAACCCAGTCCTGTGCCCTGCTGCTTGGCCGGATTGGTCCCGGAAGCCTGCTCAAAGGACCGGAAGACCCGCTCCTGTTCCTCCAATGGAATCCCGATCCCGGTGTCCTGTACCGAGAAGGAGACCAGCGGCGTTCCGTCGGCCCCTGGACGCTCTGAGACGGACAGCGTAATGGTCCCCTCCGGCGGCGTGAACTTCACCGCGTTGCCCAGAAGGTTAATCAGCACCTGACTGATCCGCATTTTGTCCGCAAGGAACCATCGGTGGGTCAGGGAAATCTCCTGCAAAAACCGGATATTCCGCGCCGAGGCCTGGGAAGCAATCAGTTCCCGGATGGTGTCCAGCATTTCATCCACATCGAAGTCCTGGGGTTCCAGCTTCATCTTGCCGCTCTCTATTTTGGACATATCGAGAATATCGTTGATAAGCCCCAGAAGATACTTGGAGGAATTCTCAATTTTTTGCAGGCAGTCCAGCATCCGGGCCGGATCGTCCTGCTTCTGTAAGGCGATGGCTGTCATCCCAATAATGCCGTTCATTGGGGTACGGATTTCGTGGCTCATACGGGAGAGGAATTCGGACTTGGCTTTGCTGGCGATATCGTGCTGACGCTGGTTGAGCTGGCTTTGAATCACCCGCCCCAGTTCGGCAAGGTCCTGATAACGGGCTGGGTCGTCCAGGAAACCGGCGGGCAGGCCCAGAATGCAGAGATTGCCCATATAACTCCCGCTGTCATACATTGGAAGGACCACGCCCTGCTCCCCCGGCTCCACGCTGAGGAAGCACTGTACCACGGCTTCCTGACTGTCCTCCGGCGTAAAGACCCGCACCTCTTCCCGGTCCAGCCAGCGGAAAAACGCCTCCTTGTCGGCCTCCTGATATCTCCGCACGCTTCCAGCAGAGGCCTTTCCGTCCCGCCGCCACTGGAAGCTCAGATAGTTGGAATTGAAATCCGCCCGAAGAAGGGATACCAGCACCCCCTCAGCCTGATAAAAGCGCCCGATTTTCCGGACCATCAGCGTCATCTGAGCCGGGAAGTCCTCTCCCTTTTCAAAGAGGTCCAGGGCCACGGACACCAGATTCACATCCGCGCCGTAGTTCAGGGAATTCACGTCCATTTCCTGTAAGGGCGGCAGCGGCTGAGGATTCTCCAGGTCTTCATAGAACCGGAAACCGCTTGCGGGAACGGCCAGCTTTGCCATACGGATCAGGTTCTCGGAAAAGTGCTCCCTGCCGCCGCAGACCAGTCCAGCGGTAATGCGCAGGCCGAACTGTTCCTCCTGAAACCGCTCCAGCGCGCCGGAAAGCAGAGCGTCCGCAAATTCTGCCGCCGCGGGACGTTCCAGCCCTTCCAGCCAGATCACGAACTCGTCCCGGTTCAGCCGCAGGGCCTCCGTATGGCAGCCTGAAGACTCCGAAAGCCGCCCGCAGTGTTCCCGCACCAGACTGCCCGCTTCCTCCAGAATCATGTTTCCGAAGACGATTCCGTTTTTCTCATTCAACTGCCGCAGATGGTCCAGGAACAGGCAGACCAGGACGCCCTCCGGATGCTGCTGCCGGGCCGTTTTGAGCCTCTGGATGCCCGCGCTGTAAACCCAAAGCCCGCTGGCTCCGTCGATGGTATTCCTGCGCAGGCGTTCGGCCTCCCGTTCCTTCTGCTCCTGAATATCCTGGATACTGCCCACCAGCTTCCAGCGCCGCCCGTCGGTATCGTAGACGGCTTTCCCGGCCAGAAGCACCCATCGGAATTCGGACTCCCCCGGCCAGCGCATCCGGAACTCGGCGGAGAGATGGTCGGCGTCCTTCTGAAGGGCCTGCAAAGCGTCTTTCCGGTCGGCCTCGTAGATATACTCTGGATTAATCAGCCCGCTTTCCGACTGTGGGCTGTGCCATTGTCCGCTGACGGTGGGATGGTTCACAATATCCAACAGCTGACTTTGGAGGTCGTAGGAGAAGAAAATATCCTTTGAGGACTCCAACGCCAGCTTATACCGTTCTTTTTCCTCCAGGAGGATATTTTCCGCTTCCTTCTGCTGCTCCGTCAGGCGGACGACCACATCATAAAGGGCGTCGACCTCCAGGATATTGGAAGGCCTGAACCGCTGCAAGCCGCCCCGCCCCTCCTGAATGCACTGCATCAGCCGCTGGACGGGCCGGGTCAGATGCCGCACCGCCAGGTAGATGCCCGCCACGCCGAAGGCCAGACCAATCAGGATAGAAACTACCATCCAGACGTAAAGCTGACGGCTCATGCCAAAGAGATCGTCATCGGTATCCAGCCCCAGAAGCACCCAGTCGGTATGCTCGTAGGGCGCATTCTTCCCGTAGAGCAGCAGGGGGCAGACCACAGCATAAACGTCCCCGCCGCCGCCCCGGACGCCCTCCACCAAAGAGAGATTCTTGTACCGCGTCTCCCGAAGGGTAAAGCCGTCCTCGTCCAGAAGGCTGTACAGGGCGCCCTTGCCCACCAGCGGCCGGTACTGCCCGTCGTCCCGGAGGGCCAGAAGGTAGCCGGATTCCTGCTCCTCGTTCAGCTCGGCCACGGGGAAGTAATCACAAATCTGACGGCTGGAAATCTCCACGCCCAGCACGCCATAAACCCGCCCCTGACAGCGCAGAGGAATGGAATAGGCAATCATCTGATACCCCGCGTCCTGCTCCAAGGAGAAGGGAAGGGACCAGCAGCCCAGATCTTTTGCATTGGCCTCAGGGTACTCCTGACCGGCCTGCCAGGGGTCGAAAAAGAAGTCGTCTGAAGGCCCGCCGTCCAGATGGAACCGGGTAGACCAGCTGGCGTCCAGGGGGATATTCCAGGTACGGGAGAGCTGCTTGCTGCCCCGTTCCAGGAGAAGGTCAGAGTGATTCAAGGGATTGGTATTGGGGTCGGAATCCCGGATGAAGAAGCCGTCGAATTCCCCGGGGGACAGGGAATTGCCGCTGGTAAGTATGAGGAACACGCCGGTGGTGGTATTATTCTGAAGGATATCCAGGCAATCCGGGAAGAGCGTCTCCAGAAACCGGACCTGCTGTTCGCCGGAACGCAGAAGCGCGTCCAGGGAGGTCTGCTCCTGCTCCAGGAAGTCCTCCAGAAGACCGTTCATCACCGCCTCCTGTTCATAGATCGCGGACCAGCGCTGCTTCATATCGTTTTCCAGAATGACTTTCCGGTTTTCCACCAGCCGGCCCATCATTCCAGCGGAGTACTCCTCCAGGGCGCCAGCCGTCCGGCGAACCACCAGGGTGCCGATGGCTATGACGCTCTGGACCAGCATAATGGCAATCAAGGGGACCAGGAAAATCCGGAAAATGGTGGACTTTCGCCCCTTCTCTACGCGCCCGTCCATAGGCAGTTACTGGCTGACGGCGGCGTTCAGGGCATCGCAGAAGCCGCCGTACCAGGACTGGAACGCGTCCTCGCTCACATAATCCGCTGCGGCCTCTTCCAAACTTGCGCCCCCGGCCATAGCTTCCACCACGGCGGCACGGTCTTCCGCGGCGCGGTCAGCCAGGTTGTACTCCAGCACTTTCCGGGCGATGTAGGCATTGGGGAAACTCTTGCTGGTATAAAGGGTGATATTCTCCATCTCGTCAAAAACAGCGGTAAGGCAGTCGTAAGTCTTAGGCACGACCTCCAGCTTCTGCTCAGAAATCACCCGGCTCAGGGCTTCGGTGCTGTTGGCGTCCTTCCGCACGGGGAAGTAACCGGAAACGCAGCCGAACCGCAGGTTATTGTCTGCCTGAGTGAACCATTTCAGGAATTCCACCGCGGCGTACTCATGCTTTAAATCAGATTTGCTGACCACCATACCCGCGCCCTGCTGCACGGCGTAATTCCGGCCGCCCTCGAACACGGGAGACGGCAGAACGAGACAATCGATGGGATGGGTCCCGCTGTCCAGCTCCACCTGACTGGGGAAGTACATGGAGGAAGCGGTGGAGCCGGTGTAGGCCAGGAGTTCGCCGGTTTTCACGTCATCGGAGCGGAAGGAGCCGTAAGCGCCGAACCAGCCCATGACGATGGGGATATAGTAATTCTCCCAGAGCCGGCGAAGGGCGTCCTCGGGAAGCTGCAAGGTCACTTCCCCGCCCTCCACCTGGAACATCTCCGTGCCAAGCTGCTGCATTCCGATGATAAAATAATTGGCCATAGCGTCCCGCCCATAGAGCGCCTTTCCGTCGTTGGGGGTCTCGGTAAGGCTGTCGGTCCACTGATAGTAAGCCTCCGCGGTGGACACGACGCCCTCAATGGTCCGCAGGCTGTCCAGGGAAGCGCCTGTAGCCTCGGCGAAGACCTCCCAGTCGGTCTGATTGAGCATCAAAGTCTCTGTAGATTTAGCGACAGGAAAGATGCGCAGGCTGCCGTCGGACGCGATACAGCCCTCGTCAATATAGGCGTCCACATACTGAGCCAGCTCGTCTTTGGAAAGGTACTCGGAAAGATTTGCCAGCGCGCCGGACTGTTCCAATTCATAAGCGGTATCGGCATAGGAAGAAAAGAGGTCCGGCATAGCGTCCGCCCCCACCTCTCCATTGACCGCCGCCCGCACAGCCGTCTCCAAATCGGACACAGAGCCCTGTGAGAAGCCCTGGACAGTAATCCCCAATTCCCGGCCCGCGGTGTCGTTGAATTCCTCTGTCAGCGCGTCAAAGGCGGCCTGCTGGGAACCGTTGTAGTAATGCCAGACCGTCAGGGAAACGGGGTCCTTCGGGCTGAGAGGGCTTTTGCTGCCGCAGGCTGTGGTCACCTGTAGGAGGGCTGTTATGCAGAGAAGACAAATTATCCGCTGAAAAATACCATGTTTCATAGAGGTTTCCTCTCACTTTCTTAACCGGCGATTCAGCGGAAAAACAGGTTTTTTCCATGCCGGACCGCTGGATTTTATACAGGGACATTCCCGTTTCATCTGTAGGAGCGCGGTGGAAATTCTGTTATGATATACCATTCTAACATAAGCGTCCGCTGTTTTCAAGAGAGGACTTACGAAAGGGCAGGCAAACGGGAATAAACATCTACTGCCAGCATATGAAAGCTATAAAGGGTGCGTTTTCCTTGGCGAAGCGCAGGAATCCATCGTTCGGCTGTACCTTGACGCGCCCTTTTTCCGCTCCATACTGGCTGCGCCGCGGGGAAGCCGTGACCTTGACTCATGCCGGACCGGATATCTGTCAGGCTGCCAAAATCCGCGGCGGCGCGCCTGAACCATCGGCGGGGCTGCATCTGTTTGCCGTCGGTTTCTATGGCGCTGTGCGGATTCTGTGTGGTTTTGCCTGTATTTTGCTGCATCGGATTGCTTTCTTTTGCGTGGGGATATCCCCTTAATCGGTTTATTTTTTTGCTGTTCGTTCTGATATATGGATGATTCTTTTGGAAATTGTTGATTTTTTACATATTTTTGTTGATGGTTTACGCAAGTTAAGGAAGATTTGGTTTAAAACTTGTACAGTTCCCAGAAAAAAACCGAATTCTAACCAAAAAGCCTGCGGATTTTTTGTTGAAAAAAGAAAAAATGTCTTGATTTTTGGACAAGTTGCCGATATAATATATCTGTTGGCAGATTGCACAATGCTTTCCCTGGGATTTAAGGTGAGGAGGACGAAGTATGTCTGGGAGAATTTATCAAAATGTAGTACTTCAGTTAAAAGAGAACACGGACCGAACCCTCGGCGTGATTGACGGGGAAGGCATCGTCATCGCGTGCAGCGAGTTGTCCCTGATCGGCCAGCGCTGGACGGAATACGTGCCGGTGGTGAACAACGCAGGCGGATCTCTGATTTCGTCAGACGGAAAGACCTTCAAGGCGCTGAATGGCTGGGGGAATCAGTTTGACTACGCGGCGTTTGTCTTCGGGGAGAACGACATCAGCAAGGCAGTATGCTCAGTGGCGACGGTGGCGCTGAACTCGGCAAAGGCGTACTACGAGGAGAAGCACGACCGCGGTTCGTTCATCAAGGACATCATTTCGGACAACATCATGCTCGGGGACATCTATATGCGCGCAAAGGAGCTTCGGGTAACGGCGGACGTGCCCCGGGGCGTGTTTGTGGTGCGGGCGCTGAAAAAAGGCGATTCCGTGCCTACAGACGTGGTGCAGTCCATGTTCCCGGACCGTCAGAACGACTTCGTGCTGAACGTGGGCGAAGGGGACGTGGTGCTGGTGCGTCAGATGCCGGACGGCGCGGGGTTCCGGGAGCTGAACAAGATCGCGTCTTCTATTGAGGAAAGTCTCCGGAGCGGCAGCGAGAGCACAGTCGTCGTGGGCATCGGCACCATTGCGACCCATCTGCGGGACCTGGCGAAGTCGTACAAGGAGGCGCAGATTTCCATCGACGTCGGCAAGGTGTTTGATACGGAAAAATATGTGATTAACTACGAAAATTTGGGCATTGGCCGTTTGATTTACCAGCTTCCCACCACCCTTTGCGAGATGTTTTTACAGGAAGTCTTCAAGAAAAATCCCATTGACGCTTTGGATAAAGAAACGCTGTTCACCATTCACCGTTTCTTTGAGAACAACCTGAATGTGTCCGAAACGGCCCGGAAGCTGTTCGTCCACCGGAACACGCTGGTTTACCGTCTGGAGAAGATCAAAAAGCTGACGGGCCTGGACCTGCGGGAGTTCGACGACGCAATTACGTTCAAGGTGGCGCTGATGGTCAAGAAGTATCTGACCTCCCGCGGGATTGACTCGTAAGGGTGGCGTATGAAACAATATGCTTATGTAAGCGTCCACATCAGCAAATTCATCGGGGCGCGGCTTGAGGAACATCGGGAGATCATTGACGGCTACGCCGCGAAGGGCTGGAAATATGTGGGGTACCTGCCTACGAATATCAGCGATTACGGGAAAATCAAGGATATGGACCTGATTTTCGAGAAGGACGTCTAACGCACAGTTTGATTCATAAAGGAGCTTGCAGTCATGCTGGAATGGGTAAAGAGCACGGTAAAGGATATGCGGAAGGGCAAGGCGGTCCGGAGAAAGGCGCGGACTCGTCTTGAGGAAGAGCGGGCTGAAAAGAAGGCAAAAGCGTATCTGGAAGCGGAGCGGGCGCGTCTGATGGCAAAGAGCGAGAAGGAACTGCTTGTAGAGACGCTGATGACGCTGCGGAGCTGGGAGAGCCGGTATGAGGATCTGAAAGGCCGCTTTGAGATTATGGAGCGGAACGTGGAGGAAGTGGCGGAAGGGATTCTGGATCTGGAATTCGGCATTACCAGTCTGGACCCCAACGCGCTGGATACGTAACAGGAGGGCAGCGGGTTTACGCCGGGGGAATCCTGACGCGGACCCCCTGCCTGCTTTCCGGCCTTGTATACTACTGCAATAGTACAGCATGGCGTTTTCCTTGGGTACAGGCGTTCAAGGTTTGTTGGCAGAAGGGGAAGTATTGTCAAAGGATTTGACAGAACTGATAAAGAAGAGGCCGAAAAGGGGGCTGGAACGGACTTTTTGCCGAATTGACGCAGGGACGGAAATATGGTATACTGAGAGCTGAATTTTATGACAGCAGCCGGGCCTGGGTCCGGTTTTTCGACGCCAATGGAGGTGCGGATATGGTAGGATCAGAAGCAGCCACCATCGAGCTGAAGGACGTGGAGATGACCTATGAGAACGGGACGAAGGCCATCCAGGGGATCTCACTGCGGATACAGCCTGGAGAATTTGTGTTTCTGGTGGGGCCGTCAGGTTCCGGGAAGTCGACGATTATCAAGCTGCTGACGGGTGAAGTGGAGCCGAGTATGGGCCGGGTACGGGTGAACGGCTTTTCAACCCGGAATATCTCGGAACGTCAGATTCCCCTGATGCGCCGGACGCTGGGAGTGATCTTCCAGGATTTCCGGCTGATCGAGAAAAAGACAGTGTATGATAATCTGTCCTTTGTCATGCGGGCGGTAGGAGCTTCCGGGCGGGAGAGCCGGCAGCGGATTCCGTATGTCCTACAGCTTGTGGGTCTGGAGGACAAGGCCCAGAGCTACCCCAACGAGCTTTCCGGCGGCGAGCAGCAGCGTGTGGCGATCGCCCGGGCACTGGTGAACAATCCGGACACCATTATCGCGGACGAGCCTACAGGGAATCTGGACCCGGAACGTTCCCTGGAGCTGATGGAACTTTTGGTGAAGATCAACGAACTGGGTACGACCATGGTGGTGGTGACCCATGAAAAGGATTTGGTAGACCACTTCGGGAAACGGGTGATTACCATCGATTCCGGCCGCGTGATCAATGACAGCGTGGGCGGCTATGTGGGAGGACACATCCATGGGTAAGCATAATTTCGGCTACTTTTTTCACGAGGGCCTGTCCAATATGTTCAGCCACGGCTTTATGACCTTTGCGGCCATTGGAATCACGGTCGCCTGCCTGCTGATTATGGGGACTTTTACGCTGGTAGCCGTGAACGCCAACGCGCTTTTAGAAGACCTGGAACAGGAAAACGAGATTCTGGCTTTTATTGAGGAGAACTACACGGACCAGCAGATCAAGGCTCTGGAGACGAAGCTGGCCGCGGTGCCGAATGTGACATCGGTGACGTTCATCAGCCGGGAAGAGGCGATGGAGAAGTTCCTGGAGGACTATCCGGACGAAGAGTATTTCAAGGACCTGGACCCTGAAATTCTGCGGGACCGGTTTTCATTGAAGATTGCCGATCTGGAGTTGATTTCCCAGACGGTGGAAGCGGTGCGGAACACGGAGGGCGTGGGAGGCATCAACGCGTATGAGGACGTGGCCGGAGGCTTTATCACGGTCCGGAACGTTGCGTCTGTGGTGTGTATCGCCTTGATCGCGGTGCTGTTTGTGGTGTCGGTGTTCATCATTTCCAACACGATCCGGCTGACCACGTTTGACCGCCGGGAAGAGATCGCAATCATGCGGATGGTGGGCGCGACGAATGGATTTATCCGCTGGCCGTTTGTGTATGAGGGCTTCATGCTGGGCCTGCTGGGCTCTGCGATTGCGTTTTTCCTGCAATGGGGGCTGTATGAAGCGGTGTCGAAGGGAGTCAGCAGCAACGACGCACTGCAATTGATAGACGTAATTCCGTTTGAGGGGCTTTGGGCGCCTGTAGCGTGTACATTTGGGGCGGCGGGAATCATCATCGGCGTGGGCGGAAGCCTCTCGGCAATCCGGAAGTATCTGCAAGTCTGAAGAAAGGCAGGAATGTATGAAGAAACAGTCGGTTCTCAGAATCTTAACGGTCTTGTTGGCGCTCTGTCTGATTGGCGGCGGAATCCCCATCCCGGCAGGAGCGGTAACGCAGGCGCAGATAGACGCGCTGAAGCAGGAAGCGAAGGAACTGAACCAGCAGAAGCAGGCAATTCAGTCGAAGATAGACGCGCTTTCGGCGGATATCGGCAGCAATCTGGAAAAGAAAACGCTTCTGGACCAGCAGATTTCGATTACAGAGTCCGACATCGCGAACAAGGAAGCGGAAATCGCCGGGTATGCGGATATGATAACGCAGACGGAGGAGGAGCTGGCGGACGCGGAGGAACGGGAAGAGAAGCAGTACGCGTTATTCTGCAAGCGGGTCCGGGCGATGGAGGAACACGGCACGGAGGAATACTGGGCGGTTCTGTTCCGCGCGGACAGCTTTTCGGATCTTCTGGGGCGGCTGGATATTGTGAATGAGATCATGGACTTTGACCAGCGGGTTATCCGGGATCTGAAGGAGATTCAGGCGGAGATCACGGAGACGAAGGCGCAGCTTGAGGAACAGAAGGCGGCGTCGGAGTCAGCAAAGGCCCAGCTTGTGAGCAAGAAAACGGATCTGGACAACCAGCGTGACGCGGCCAACGCCTTGATTGCGCAGTTACGGGCACAGCAGGCGGAGCAGGAGGACGCATATGACGATCTTGACGCGGAAGCGGACGCGGTGCAGGCCCGTGCGCAGCAGCTAAGCCGTCAGTTGGCCGCAGAGCAGGCGGAAGCGGAACGCAAGCGAAGAGAAGCGGAGGCGGCGGCACGTGCGGCAGCGGCGGCAAACGGACAGAATGCCAACACCACGACCAGCGTCCCAGCGTCGTCCGGGGCATCGAACCCTGGCGGATACATCTGGCCGGTGAACAGCCATTACGTCACGTCCACGGTAGGCGGAAGAGCGTCGCCGGGGGGCATTGGGTCGACGAATCACAAGGGGACAGATATCGGACGGGTCGGCTACACAAGCTCTGTCTACGCGGCGAAATCGGGCACGGTTATTATTTCGGAGTATTCCCGTTCCTACGGCAACTACATCGTAATTTCCCACGGCAGCGGCAACACGACGTTATACGCCCACATGAGCAAGCTGATTGCAAAGGAAGGCCAGCAGGTCAGTCAGGGGCAGGTAATCGGCGTGACAGGTTCCACAGGCAACAGCACAGGGCCGCACCTGCATTTTGAGGTTTCAGAGGGCGGCGTACGGATAGACCCGCTGAAGAAAGGATATCTGACCGGGGCAACTATTCGAAATAAATAAGAAAAAACATAAAATGACCTCCCGTTCCATACATATGAGGCGGGAGGTTATTATTATGGTAGGATTGTTGACATGGAAAACGCCGCAGAAGGGCCGGAAGCGGCTGGAACTGGAAGAGAGCAGCGTCTTGAGGATGCGTTTCCTGGAGGCGTCGATGGCGGTCAGCACGCACCCGTCGGTTATGCGCCGCCGTATCCTGTGGGCCGGGAAGCGTCTCCGGAAAGCGGGCGTCGTGCAGGTAGTGCCGCCGGCGGACTTTGCGCATGGGGAGCTCCTGGAGAAAAGCGGACTGCGGCCGGTATCAACCTTGGCGCTGCGGCGGAGCATCTCAGCGGACTGGGTACGGAGCGGCCTGGAAGGGAAAAAATTGTCAGTATCAGGTTCCCGGGTAGCGGTAGCGGCAGGGGTACTGACAGGCGAGGTGGTCCGGACGGTGACAGAGCTCTGTCTGCGCCACCGGTACGTACTGTTGGATCTTCCCTATGGCGGTGAGGAGCTGTGCCGGCAGTTACGGCGGGAATACGGCGTATCGCTGCTGCTGGGGCCGTCGAAGGACCAATTGGAGGGCGCCGAGGCGTTGGTACTGTTTGACCGCCGTCTGAACCTGTCCATGCGGAACCCGGTACTGCTGCGGCTGTATGACGACACCGCGCCCCTGCCCCGCCTGACGCTGCCGCCGGAATCAGAAGCGGAGCTTCCGGAGGGCCTGGACCGCGGCCGGCTTCTGGCAGCCTTACGGGAAGCGGGGGCCATCCGGAGGGAACAGATTTCGGTCAGTCCGGGGCCGTGAGGGGGCAAGAGAAACAGATTGCGGTCAATCCGGATTCTTTCCATCCAAAAGCGCGGCGGCTTCCCGGAGGCTGATATTTTCTTTCCGGGCAACAGCGGCGAGGTCTTCAAATTCGTACTTCCAGCGTCTGGTCCCGAACCCGGAGGCCCGTTTTTTCTTCACAGCGCCGTAGGGTGTATCGAGGCTTTCAAAATCACGTTCCAGCATTCTGCGTCTGACGACGGTTTCCCGGACGCCAAGGGTGGAAGTATAACGGAAAAGCAGGGCGGCAAATTCATCTGCGTCATTGACAGGACAAAGAAGGCTGAGCAGAACGCCGGGCCGGGATTTTTTCATACCAACGGGAGAAGTCCAGACATCCAGCGCGCCGGCATTCAGGAGCCGCTCCATTGCAAAGCCTAATTCCTCTCCGGTCATATCGTCCAGGTTACAGGAGAGCAGAGATGCGCGGTCCTGCCCTTCATCGGAATCGCCCAGAATCGCCCGGACACAGTTTGCGGCAGGGAAATCCTTCATCCCGCAGCCATAGCCGATCGTCCTGACCTTCAAAACGGGCATTTCGCAGAAGCGGTCCACAAACTGTTTCAGGAGGGCGGCGCCGGTAGGGGTACAAAGCTCGCCTCTGATATCCCCGGCATAGACAGGCACATCACGAAGGAGAAAAGCGGCAGCAGGGGCGGGCACAGGCAGGACTCCATGGGCACAGCGGACCTGCCCGAAGCCCACCCGCACAGGAGACGCAAGGATTTCATCCGGAGCGAGGCGGTCAAGGAGCATACAGACGAGGGTGATATCAGCAACGGCATCCATAGCCCCAACCTCATGGAAGTGGACCAATTCAACAGTGGTATCATGGGCCTTTGCTTCAGCCTCAGCAATCTGCCTGTAAACGGCCAGCACATCAAGCCGCACCTTTTCAGGCAGATTCAAGCCATTGACCAGCTGCGCAATATCGTTTAAACTGCTGTGCGTGTGGTGGTGTTCGTGGGC
Source organism: uncultured Oscillibacter sp. (assembly GCA_910577405.1). GTDB lineage: Bacteria > Bacillota > Clostridia > Oscillospirales > Oscillospiraceae > Oscillibacter. Next base: position 40,865 of record CAJTMG010000006.1, read on the forward strand.
GTGTTCGTGGTCATGGCTGTGGGTGTGGTCGTGGGCGTGTTCATGGCTGTGGGTGTGGTCGTGTTCAATCTTATGGGAACGCGTCTGAACATGGTCATGCAAAGTCTGGCAGGCGCAATCGGAATCATCCAAACACACCTCCTCCTCTCCATGGACGGAAACAGCGAGATGGGACCCGGCGATCCCGCACTTAACAGCCTTTTCCAGACGGATCTCAACACCGGGCAGGCCGAGGGCGCGGAACTGATCCAGGAATCCCTCCGGGTCAGGGAGCAGTTCCAGCAAAGCGGCGGCGAGCATATCCCCGGCAGCACCCATACCGCAGTCAAGGTAAAGGATTTTCATAAAAAGCGACTCCTTTCAAGCCATATGGTTTATCATTCCAGCGAGGTAGCCCGCGCCGAAGCCGTTATCAATATTGACAACAGAGACGCCGCTTGCGCAGGAATTGAGCATAGAGAGCAGAGCGGAAAGGCCATGGAAGGACGCGCCATAACCCACGCTGGTCGGCACGGCAATCACGGGACAGTCGGCAAGTCCTCCGAGCACACTGGCCAGCGCGCCCTCCATCCCGGCCACGGCGACGATCACGCTGGCGCTCATAATTACGTCCAGATGGGCAAGGGTCCTGTGCAGTCCCGCCACGCCCACGTCATAAAGCCGGACGACCTCATTCCCAAGGACCTGAGCGGTAAGGGCGGCCTCTTCTGCAACGGGCAAATCGCTTGTGCCGCCTGTAGCAACCACAACGGTCCCCAGTCCATCCGGCGCGGGCACGTCCCCCACAACCCCAATTCGCGCATCCGGGAAGTAATCCAGCGGGTGCCTGTTTTTTACGAATTCCGCGGCGTCAGGAGACATCCGGGTAATCAGGAATGGCCCGTCCCCGTGATTCCGCAGGACGTTCAGAATCCCGCTGATCTGTTCGGGAGTTTTCCCTGCGCCATAGACGACCTCCGCCGCGCCCTGCCGGGATTTGCGATGGAGGTCTATTTTTGCATAACCGATGTCCTCAAAGGGCTCCATTTTGATTTTCAGCAAAGCGTCGTCCACGGACAGTCTTCCATTTTGAACGCCCTCCAGGATTTTCCGAATTTCACTGTTCACCGCGCGCCTCCAAATCCATCAGAACTGCCGTGAAAAGCTGACTGAATTCCCGCAGAACCGCTTCTCTATGCTCCAGAAGCCGCGGAATCTGTCCTTCTGGAATCTGAATCCTGGCGCAGCCGTTCAGGAGCCGCACCCGGAAATCGGAAAAGCCCAAAGAGAACATGAAATCCTCTGCCGCTTCCACATTCCGGAGCTTTTCGGCGGTGATTCTGTCCCCAGCGGGAATCCGGGTAGCAAGGCAGGCGTAAGCGGGTTTCTCCCAGGTAAACAGCCCCGCCGCTCTGGAAAGCTGCCGGATATCGTCCTTGGACAGCCCGCATTCCCGGAGGGGCGACCGGACGCGCAGCTCCTGCAAAGCCCGCATCCCTGGACGTTCCCCGGCGTTATCAGATGCGTTGGTGCCATCCATCAGCACAGGGAAACCATCTTTGGCGGCGGCGTCCAGGACCGTGCGGAAGAGCGTCTGTTTACAGTAATAGCAGCGGTCCGGAGGGTTTTCCGCAATCCGGGGCACAGAAAGCACGTCCACGTCCAGAACCGTCAGGCTGGCCCCCAGCTCATCCGCCAAACGCTGTGCGTCCCGCAGCTCGAAGTCAGGCTGAAACGCAGAACGCACGAAATAAGCCCGGACGCGCCTGCCCCAGTTCAACGCGGCGTAAAGGAGGTAAGCGGAATCCACGCCTCCGGAGAATGCAAGGGCGGTATCGGGGTGCTGTTGAAAAAAGTCCTGTAAAGTCATAAGGAACCTCCGAAAAAGCGAAGTTAAAGATAACTGTGCCGCCGCCCGTCTCTCCCCCGCAGACGATTTCCGAGACTGGCGGCGCAGAGAAGGGCAGCGATCAGGAAGCCGCCGGGAATCAGGAGCAGCCACCACTGTCCCGTCAGCAGAGCCTGTCCGGAAAGGGAAAGGATACTGCCCCAGGAGACGGATTCCACCGGCAGGCCCATGCCCATAAAGCTCAAAGCGGCTTCAGAAGCGACGGCCCCGCTGAAGCTCATAACGGCCATAGGGAGCACAGCGGCGGTGCAGTTGGGAGCGAGGTGCCGCCGGAGGATATGGAAGAACCCGCCGCCCATGACCCTGGAAGCGGCCACGAACGCACAGCTCCGGATTCTGCGGACCTCCCCGGCGGCGACTTTGGCGGTACCCGTCCAGCCTGTAACGCCGATTACAAAGGCCAGGCTCCAGGGTGAAGGATCCCCCAGCGCGGCCTGAAGCATCACGGTCAGGAGCAGGGAGGGCACGCTGAGCAGGATTTCCGTCAGCCGGTTCAGGAGCGCCTCCAGCCAACGGGGAGCCAGCCCGCAGAAACCGCCGATCAGGACTCCCAGCCCCGTGGAAAGCGCGGCGGCCCCGAAGCCAATCAGCAGACTGACCCGTCCCCCGTGCCAGATCATGGAAAAGAGGTCTCTGCCCATAGCGTCGGTGCCGAACCAGCAGCCGGGTCCTGGAGGCAGTCCGCAGCGGTCCAGGTCCATCCAGCCAGGGTCGCCGGGAGCCAGCAGGTCCGCGCAGCAGCAGCCCAGGAGAATCAGGCCCAGCAGCATTGCGTCCGAGTGAAGGCGCGGCGCGGGTCTTGACGGTTCAGGCGTGCTTTCCGGGACTCTGGGGGCGGCGAAGGCAAAATCATCCATGGCTGTCCCCCTCCCGTTTCAGCCTGGGGTCCAGAAGCTCCCCCAGCACCTGAGCCAGCATACCAAAGAGCATGACCGCGCCGCCGGTAAGGATACAAAGGAGCATCAGCAGGTTATAGTCCCGATACCTTGCGCTCTCATAGGACAGCGCGCCCAGGCCGGGATAGGAGAAGACCATTTCGACGACATAGGTTCCCCCCAGGATATGCGGCGCAAAGACAGCCATCAGGGAGAGATAAGAGGGCAGGATATTCCGCAGGCAGTGCCGGAAGAGGATGCAAGCCTTGGAAAGCCCCTTGGATTTGGCCAGAAGGACATATTCCATCCGGACCTCCTCCAGAAGCCGTCCCCGGACCAGAAAGACGGCATACCAAAGGTGTCCCGCAGTAACGGCGCTCAGAGGCAGGACAAGATGCCAGAGCCTGTCCAGCGTCCCCTGCCCCGCCCCGCTGCTGGGAAAGAGCCGGAGGGTCACGGAAAAGAGCAGGATCAGCGCCAGGGAGAGCCAGAATTCCGGCACACAGCTGACCGCGGCCCCCAGACGGCAAAGCAGGCGGTCCGGCCAACGGTCCTCGAAGCGAACGCAGAAAACTCCCAGGGGCAGGGCCAGGAGGAAAATCAGCAGCAGACTTCCGCCGCCCAGCAGGAGAGTATTGACCAGCCGGCCGGAAATCACGTCCAGCACGTCGGTCTTATACTTGAAGGAAATCCCGAACTCCCCTTTCAGCGCGCCGCCAAGCCATCGAAGGTACTGGGTATGGATAGGTTCATGGAGTCCCAGCCGTTCCTCCGCCCGGGCGCGTTCATCGGCTGACATCCGTTCAACACGGTCGCCGTAATAGCTGGCCAGAGGGTCTCCGGGAGCCAGCCGAGCGGCGTAAAAGACGGCCAGGGAGAGTATCAGCAGGCTGGCAGAAAAGAGCAGGCATTTCCGGCAAAGTGACCATAAGAGACGCACAGTCACACCCCCTTAACACAGCACAAAATGTTCCGGTTCGGCCTCCCGCAGGGTCCCGTCCCACTGGAAGTCCTCCGGGTCAAAGGAAATCGGCATTCTGGCCCGTTCGCGCCTTGGGTCCGGGATGGGGATTGCGGACAGGAGGGCTTTTGTGTAAGGATGCCCCGGCGCGCGGAACAAGGCCTCGGTCGGAGCCAGTTCCACCAGCCTGCCCCTGCAAAGCACAGCAGTCCTGTGACAGAGCCAGCGGACTACGGCAAGATCATGGGCGACAAAGAGGATGGAGAAGCCGCGGTCATGCTGGAGCCGACGGAAGAGGTTGAGGATCTGGGCCTGAATGGAAACATCCAGGGCGGCAATCGGTTCATCAGCGGCAAGGAGGGCGGGTTTCGCAGACAAGGCCCGGGCAATGGCGACCCTCTGTCTCTGCCCGCCGGAAAGCTCGCCGGGGAAACGTTTCAGGCAGGCGGCGTCCAGTCCCACGGCGCTGAGCAAGGAGACGGCCTGCTGGTAAGGGAGCTTTTTTCGGTGGACGGCCAGTGGTTCGGCGATCAGTTGGGCAACATTCATGCGGGGATTCAGGCAGGAAGCGGAGTCCTGGAATACGATCTGCCGGGAGGACTGCAAAAGCTCCCGATTACGGCGTTTCTGCCGGGAATCCCAGACATTCACGCCCTGATAGAGTATGGTTCCCTCATCCGGCCGCAGGAGGCCCATGATACAGCGCAGCGCGGAAGACTTCCCGGAGCCGGACTCCCCCACCAGCCCAAGGATTTCACCCCGCCGGAGCTGAAAGGAAACATCGCGCAGGGCTTCCACGGAACCGCCGCCAGGAAGCCGGTAGGATTTGGAAAGTCCCCGCACATCCAGCAAGACGTCAGTCATGGCAGAATGGCGGCGTAACGGATGGCGCGCGCGGGTCCAGAAGCCAGGTTGCGGCGAAGTGGTCAGGCGACACGGCAAACATAGGCGGTTCCTCCCTGTAATCGATTTCAAGGGCGTAAGGATTCCGGCAGGCGAAGGCATCCCCAGGAGGCGGGTCGATCAATGACGGCGGCATACCGGGAATGGCGTAAAGAGGGCTGTCAGGGGAAGCGAACGCGGGCAGGGATTGCAGCAGGCCCCAGGTGTAGGGATGCCGGGGATCGCAGAAAATATCCTCCGCAGCGCCTATTTCCACGATTTTCCCAGCGTACATCACGGCCACCCGGTCAGCCGCCCGCGCCACCACACCCAAATCATGGGAAACCAGAATCATGGCGGTATGGAGTTTGCGCTGGATATCCCGCAGAAGGTCCAGGATCTGGGCCTGAATGGTCACGTCCAGGGCGGTAGTCGGCTCATCGGCGAAGAGGATTTTGGGATTTCCCGCCAAAGCCGCCGCCAGTACCGCCCGCTGTCTCTGCCCGCCGGAAAGATGGTGGGGAAATCTGCCCGCGTCCGTTTCCCGGAGTCCCACCAGCGTCAGCAATTCCCGCATTCTGTCCCTCCGGGCGTTTCTGGTCGTCTTCTGATGCACGCCAACGGCCTCCTCAATCTGCGCGCCGATGGTCATAGCGGGATTGAGGGCGGTCATAGGGTCCTGCAAGACCATTGAGAAGACGCGTCCCCGGAGCCTGCGCATATCAGCGTCACGGTATTGGGTGATATCGGTATTTTCCAGCAGAATCTGCCCCTGTTTGATGCGGGCGATATCAGGCAGGAGCTTCAGGATACTCTTGCAGAGGACGCTCTTCCCGCAGCCGGACTCCCCGACAATGGCCAGGATTTCCCCTTCCCGCAGAGCAAAGGAGACGTTCCGCACGGCCTGAATTTCCCCCTCCGGCGTATCAAAGCTGACAGAAAGATTCCGGATCTCCAGCAGATTTCCCATAAAGCCCTCCTGTTTTTTGGTTATTTCTCCAAAGTCCATTCAGTGATGTTCCAGAAGATCCCTACACCGTGATGTCCCATTACGGTATTCCGGTCAATCCCCTTCAGCCCGTCCACGGCGACATAATCCGCGTCCACGTAGCAGAGGAAAGCAAAGGCGGGGTCGTCGGCAAGGGCTTTCTGGAAATTCGCGTAAGCCTCTTTTCGCAAAGCCGGGTCATCGGTTTCACGGGCCTGGGCAAGGTATTGGTCGACCAAGGGATTGGAGTAACCGGAGTAATTGGCGCCCTTGCCTGTGCCGAAGACTTTATAGGTATGGTCATCCGCGTCAAAGGGACTTCCCCAGCCGATCAGGTACGCCATCTGCCCGGCCCAATCCACAACGGCGGGGATATCCACAGAGCAGTCAATGCCCGTCTCCCGAAGCTGCTGCGCGGCGGCCTGGGCCATATCGAGCCGCACCTGGTCCCCGGCCCCGACGCTGATGACGAAGCCGATTTTCTCCCCGTCCCGGTAAAAGAAGCCGTCCGCGTCCTTGACACACCCGGCGTCCAGAAGAATCTGTTCAGCTCTTTGGGGGTCGTAGTCGTAACGTTCCACATCGCTGTAATTGTAGACATTTCTTTGCAATGGTCCGTAAGCGGTGATTCCACGCCCCAGCGCCACCGCGTCCAGGATTGCCTGCCGGTCGAGGGCACAGCAGACGGCAGGAATCAGGTCCCGGTTTTTCTGCCAGAAGGAATGCTGGAAATTAAAGAGGATACCGCGATAATCGGAGGTCTGCATCTGATAAATGGAAAATCCCTCCCGATTCTGGAACCGCTCCGTGTCCTTGGGCGTCAGCAGGGCCAGATCCAGCTCGCCGGACTGCATCTGCAAAGCCTTGGCATTATCATCGGGAACAATTTTAAAGACAATCGAGGGAATTTGAGCCGGGCCTTTAAAATAATCGTCATTTCTGATAAGGGTGATGGCCTGTCCTTCCTCCCAGCGTTCCAGTTTGTAAGGCCCGGTTCCGACGGGATTGCGGAAGAAGCCGGAGGTTTGGAAATCCTCCCCCTCCAGCAGGTGTTTCGGCAGGACGGGCATGGTCATATAATCGAGGAACGCGGCGTTTGGAGCGGCGAGGTAAAAGACGGCGGTCCGGTCATCCGGCACGGCGATTTCCAGCACGTCCTCAAAATCCGGCGCGTTTTCGGACTCGTTTTCCGGGTTCATAATGGCCTCTATGGTAAATTTCACGTCCTCCGCAATAAAGGGCTGACCGTCGTGCCACCGGACGCCCTCCCGGAGATGGAAGGTGTACGCGCAGGCGTCAGGGTCGAAATCCCAGGATTCGGCCAGGCTGGGGACGACCTGATTTTCCCCATCGTGCGCGGTAAGGCCATCGAAGAGCAGGAGATTGATTTCACCGTGTTCGTCCAGGGCGGGATTGATCCGGGTATAATCACCGCTGGCGTAAACGAGGGCGGAAGGGTTTTTATCAATGTACTGTTCCGCGTTTCCTCCGCAGGCGGCAAGACAGAGCAGAAGCGCGAGGGCGGACAGTACGGCAATGACACGAGACATAGCGAAGCGTTCCTTTCATTTCCGAAATATGGAATCCAAGAAAAAGAAAGCACACGGCCCCTCTCTGAGAAAGCCGTATGCCTTCATAGCACACAGAAAAAAGCGATATAGATGGAAACCAAAAGGAAGCTCCGCTCCCGGCCGAAGGCTTCATGCAGACGGCAGGACTATGATACCGGATGGAGCGGGTTCTTGTCAAGAGAAAAATCCAAAAAAGGGATCACAGATTGATTTCCGGCGTCTTCTCAACAGGGCAGTCCAGCAAAGGCCGGATTTCGTCCAGGAAAGCGCGGACCTGACCGGCGCAGCGTCCTGTGTAGACTTTGGGGTCCAGGAGGGCTTCCATTTCTGCTTCGGACATGGCGAAAGCAGGTTCAGCGGCCAGGCGGCGCAGGAGGTCGCAGGGTCTGCCCTCTTTCATTTCAGCGGCAGCGGCCATGGAGCAGGACCGGATAATTTCATGCAGTTCCTGCCGGTTTCCGCCCCGCTTGACGGCCTCCATCATAAGGTTTTCGGTGGCGATAAAGGGCAGGTATTCCCGGCAGGTCCGCTGGACGATCTTCTCGTTGACATGGAGCCCATCGGTGACATTTCTGGCCAGTCTGAGTACCGCGTCGGCGCAAAGGAACCCTTCCGGCATGGAAATCCGGCGGTTTGCGGAATCGTCCAGAGTCCGTTCCAGCCATTGGACGGAAGCGGTCATAGGAGCATTCAGCGCGTCGGCCATCAGGTAACGGGAAAGGGAGCAGATTCGTTCACAGCGCATGGGATTTCGTTTATAGGCCATGGCGGAGGACCCGATCTGATTTTTTTCAAAAGGCTCTTCCACCTGCCGGTCATGCTGTAAAAGCCGGATATCGTTGGCCATTCGGTAAGCGCTCTGTGCAATGGCGGACAGGCAGTTGAGAATCCGGCAGTCCACCTTCCGGGGGTAGGTCTGCCCGCAGACGGAAAAGCGCTTCCCGAACCCGAATTCCGCGGCAATCAGGCGATTCATCTCGTCGATTTTCACCTCATCGCCCTCAAAGAGGTCCATAAAGCTGGCTTCCGTCCCGGTCGTGCCCCGGCAGCCCAGGAATTTCAGATGTTCCAGCACAAAATCCAGTTCTTCCAGGTCAGCGAGGAAATCCTGCATCCAGAGCGCGGCGCGTTTTCCGATGGTCACAAGCTGGGCGGGCTGATAATGGGTATACCCCAGCGTGGGCGTGCCGGCGTATTCCTCCGCGAACCTGGCAAGATTCCCCAGAAGACCCAGAAGCCCCTGCCGGAGGTAACGCAGGCCCTCACGGTAAATAATCAGGTCCGCGTTATCGGTAACGTAGCAGCTTGTCGCGCCCAGATGGATGATCCCGGCGGCGGAGGGGGCGGCTTTTCCGTAGGCGTAGACATGAGCCATCACATCGTGTCGGACTTCCTGTTCTTTCTTTGCGGCGAACTCATAATCAATGTCGTCAATATGCGCCTCAAGCTCTGCCACCTGTTCCGCGGAGACAGGCAGACCCAGGATATGCTCCGCCCGTGCCAGGGCAACCCAGAGCCGCCGCCAGGTCTGGATACGGGTATCAGAGGAAAAGAGCTTCAGCATAAAATCGGAAGCGTAACGGGAAGAAAGCGGAGATTCGTAGCGATCTTTCGGCATAAAACCAACCTTTCTTAATCAAACACGGTTTCAGCAAAGGGGATTCAGGCGGTGGGCAGAACGCTGAACACGGACAGGAGCCAAAGGCAGAAGACCAGCCCGAAAACAGAGAGCGCGGCGCATTCCGGAAAAGCGGAGCGGTGTTCAATGGCTTTTCTGACAAGGCTGCACAGCAGAAACGGACCCGCCACAGCCCCCAGCATAGAGAGGAACCCGCAGACGGCAAAGAACATCGCTTAACCCTCCTTTACCGCAGGATAATGGCGTCCCGTTCCGGCCCCACGGAGACGTAACCGATATGGCAGCCGATTTCGCGTTCAATGAATTCGACGTATTTCCGGGCGGCTTCGGGGAGGTCCTTCCAGGCCCGGACATCGGAGATATCGCATTTCCAGCCGTCGACGTATTCAATGACGGGTTTGGCTTCGGGCAGCAGCGCGGGGAAGGGGAAGCGGTCAGTCTGCTGGCTTCCGAGTTCATAGCGGACGCAGACGGGGATTTTGTCCATGTAGCTGAGGATATCAAGTTTGGTCAAGGCGATATTGGTAGCAGCCTGGCACTGAACGCCGTACCGGGTAGCCACAAGGTCAATGGGTCCAACGCGCCGGGGCCTGCCGGTTTTCGCGCCGTACTCATTGCCGGCCTTCCGGAGCAGTTCCGCCTCTTCGCCGAACCACTCGCAGGTAAAGGGACCCTCGCCGACACAGGAGGAGTATGCCTTAACCACGCCAATGACCTCATCGATCCGGGCGGAGGGCAGGCCGGACCCCACGGGAGCGTATGCGGCCACCGGGTTCGAGGACGTGGTGTAGGGATAAATGCCGTAATCCAGATCCCGGAGCGCGCCGAGCTGGGCTTCAAAGAGGATACGCTTGCCGTCGCTCTGGGCCTGACGGAGGTAAGCGGCGGTATCCCGGATATAGGGCCGGATTTTCTCGCCGTAATGTTCCACCCACTCCATGAGCATCTCCATGGTATAAGGTTCCGCGCCGTAGACTCTGGTAAGGGTCAGATTTTTCCATTCCAGCAAATCCTGCAAGTGGGCCTGGAGCTTTTCCGGGTACAGGAGTTCCCCGGCGAGGACAGTTTTTTTCTGGAACTTATCGGCATAGAAGGGCGCGATTCCCTGCTTGGTGGAACCGTACTTCTTATCGGCAAGCCGGGCTTCCTCCAGGCTGTCCAGGTCACGGTGCCAGGGCAGAAGCAGGGAAGCGCGGTCGCTGATTTTCAGGTTCTCGGGAGTCAGGGGCACGCCTTTGGACTCCACCTCCTGCATTTCCTTCCAAAGGTTCTCACAGTCCAGGGCGACGCCGTTGCCGAGGACATTGACGACGCCGTCCCGGAAGATACCGGAGGGGAGCAGATGGAGGGCGAACTTTCCCTTTTCGTTGACGACGGTATGCCCCGCGTTGCCGCCGCCCTGATACCGGACCACTACGTCATAGTCCTGCGTCACAAGGTCGACCATACGGCCTTTTCCCTCGTCGCCCCAGTTGATGCCTACGATGGCGCAATTCGACATAATGAAAAACCTCACGATCAAGAAAAATTCCCACGAAAGCGGTAACGTCTCCGTGAGCATAAAAAGAGACAAAAAGCTTCAGCCGGAACCATTATACCGGTAGTTTCCCCATAAGTAAAGGGAAAACGCGCAAATTTTACAGATGATGATCCCGAAGCAGCCGTTTGGCCTGTTCCCAGAGCTCGTCGCTGACCGTCTGGACCACGGCGGCTCTGCGGACGAGGTCCGGAAGCGCGGCGGTCAATTCAGCCTCCACAACGGTCTCATTGGTCAGATCGGCGGAAGGGCACCCGGCGCACTGGCCCAGCATTTTGACATAGACCACGCCGTCCTCAAAGCGGTCAATCTGGATATCGCCGCCGTGCCCCCGTAGGACTGGCCGAACCTTTTCATCCAGCACGGCTTCAATCCGTTTCAATTCGTCACTCATGAGAAACCTCCTTCAAATCAGCAGCCCTGGCCGCGGCGATTTCCTCCTGTAGCCGCTGCCGGATATCGTCAAAGAGCAATTCACTGTTATGCCGGAAGTAAGCGTCGCAGCCGAATGTCTCCACAAACCAGCTTGTATCAGGGCAGGCGGTCAATTCGGTCACAAAGAGGACCAGCTCCTGACCCTGTCCGAACGCGTCTTCCAGAAACCGGAAAGCGTTCTCCAGCTGCCGTCCTGTCAATTCCGCCAGCAGCGCCCGACGGTCCACTTCCCCGCCGAACCAGCCCCGCACGGCGTCCATGATTTCATCCGGCCCTGTGATTCCCTCCTGAATGAGCATCCGCCGGTAATCCTCCAGGGTGCTGATGGTCCGCTGGGCAAGGTTTTGACTCTCCCTGTCCATCTGATTGGCTTCCCGGGCGCGTTTGAGGGCGGTCCGGCGTTCCTGAATCAGAATCGGCAGAATATTCGGCTCCTCCCGCAGGTTGTCCCGGAGGTCGGTCAAAGCGGCGTGGAGGGCGTCAGCAAGGGCGTCCTGGCGTCTGACGTTCCGGGCGGCCTCTGTCAGTCTGGAGAGCAGAAGGCCCATGACGGAGAGCTTTTCATCGAAGGCGGCGGCGCGGAGCTCGGAGACAGTAACAGCCTGCCACTCGCCTCTTAATACCGCGTCCACATGGTAATCCCGCTGATACTTCTCATAGAGGGCGAGATAGTTGGCGAAATCCCGCGCGATTCTGGGCGACTGGATATATTGCACGATGACTTCCCCATCCGCTTTCAGGCCCAGCTTTTCATAGGCGCACAGCAGCTCGGACAAGTCCTCCCAGCCCCGGGCGGTAGCGAACTGCAAGCCCTCCGCGGTGGTTTCGACCCGGTAAAAATTCTCCTTTTTGATATCCAGGTAAGAGACGACGGCCCCATGCAGACCCTTGCTCCGGGCGTACTCCTTCCAGACGGCGAAATCTTCCTTTACCTCGATACGCTTCACCCGGTCCAGCGTCACCACATCGAACTCCCGGACAGAGCGGTTATATTCAGGCGGGTTTCCGGCGGCGGCGATCAACCAGCCCTCGGGAAGCCGCTGATTGCCGAAGGTCTTGCATTGCAGGAACTGGAGCATCATCGGGGCCAGGGTCTCAGAGACGCAGTTGATCTCGTCCAGGAAGAGAATGCCCTCTTTCAGCCCGGTGCGTTCCATGAGCATATAGACGGAGGCCAGGATTTCGCTCATGGTATATTCGGTGACCGAAACTTCCGTCCCATCGAAGACGCGTTTTTCGATAAAAGGCAGGCCCACGGCGCTCTGTCGGGTATGATGGGTAATGGTGTAAGCGACAAGCCCCACCCCGTTTTCGGCGGCGATCTGCTCCATGATCTGGGTCTTGCCAATACCGGGCGGTCCCATCAGGAGGACAGGCCGCTGCCGGACAGGAGGGATGAGATAATTCCCCAGGCCGTCTTTCGCGAGATAAGCCTTCAAGGTGTTGGAAATTTCCTGTTTTGCCTGTTTGATGTTCATGTAATTACCTCCCCAAAGCCCCGCCAGCGAACGAGCTGTGACAGGGGCAGTCTGGGACGGGGCGGAGGGCATTCGTCCGGGAAGCCCAAGGCCAGGGCCGCGGCAGGAAAGCCCTCCAGCCAGCGGCGCAGTTCGTCCCAAGCGAAAAAGATATCGCAGATCCAAAGACAGCCCAGACCCAGCGCGTTTGCCTGAAGACACATATTCTGGACGCAGGCTCCTATAGACTGCGCGTTGCAGATATCGGAAACACGGCCGTCCATAGAAGCGGGGGCGGACAGATTGCAGCTTATGGAATCCGTTACAAAGACCACAACGGGAGCGGATTCCATCACGGCGAGGGACCGGGACGCGCCGTCAAGAAAGGGAGCGCTGTCAGGCAGAAGGGGCTGGCGCGCTTCCCGTGCAAGACCCTCCCGCATAACCGCCAGCGCCTGCTTTTTCTCATCGCCGCGTACAACGGTAAAACGCCAGGGCTGACGGTTTTTGGAAGACGGCGCCAGACTCCCGGCAAGAAGAACGGTTTCGATCAAATCCACAGGCACCGGGTCCGGACGGTAAGCCCGGATACTGCGCCGATCCTGGATTTCTTTCAGCATAACCCAACAACTCCAATCGCGTCTAAAGTTCCGGAAGCTCGTCCAGATCGATATCAGGGAATTCAGCGGCGGTATTCCGGGCAGCGCGTTCCAGATCCGGCAGATTCAGCACCAGCCGGGTCGCCCAGGGAGGAATCCTGACAGACGGCGGCGGCTCATCCAGCAGTACGAAGGCGGTTTCGTAGGGAGTCCGTTTTTCCGGGTAGATGCCCATACCGTCAGTAAAGTAGAGCAGGCCCCGGAGGCAGGAGAACGCGCCCTCCTTGATCAGCCGCCGGACATACTGAAAGACAGGCCGGAAATCGGTAGCGCTGCCGCCTGCAAGCTGAAAATGCTCCATATATTCCCGCAGGCCGTCCAGGTCCTGAATCCAGTCGTCGGCGCGAATCTGGTCGTCGCACTGGATCACGCGGATATTGACCTTTCTGGTAAAGGAACCGGAACTGCGGAGCACGGCGTAGGTACAGGCCAGGAAAAGCCGGACCAGTTCGCCGGAGGTAGACATAGAGGTATCAATGGCGATAACGAAATCCTCAATGCGTTTTTCCTCTCTGGTTTCGGGCGGTTCGACCAGGGGCATATTCCCATAGACGCGGAGGCCGTAGGAATAGAAGCCCAGGTCGAAGGCATCCCCGTCAGCGGCCAGGACCTCTCTGGGAGCCGCGAAGCGCCGCAGGAAAGCCCGGTAATCCACATCATCCCGGACGGCGGCCTGGACCTGTTCCAGCACTGCCTTGCCGCCGGCGCTCTGATTGGAGAAAACGGTTTCCAGTCCGGTCCGGGTTTTTTCGGAGAGCTTCTTCCAGTTCAGGTCCTGCTGTCTGGACTGTTCCTTCCGGTCATCATCCTGCTCGTCCGGGTCCCAGAGTCCATGGTCGTCCACAAGAAACGCCCTTTGCAATTGTGCCAGTTCAAACTCCGGCAGACGCATCCGGAGCAGCTTCCGGTAAATGCCCTCCGCGGTAAGGACGGGCATATCTTGGAGGCAGAGGCCGTAAAATTTCCGTTTAGCCGGCACAAAGCCCAGATTCAGGCATGGGTAATCGAGATCATCCAGGATACTCTCAACAGCGGCGTCACAGGCGAGGTCCCAGAGTTCCGGCACGCGTCCATGCTTTTTCGCCAGATGCCGGAGCATACAATGGAGGACAACATGGAGGTAAGCGCGGTTGGTCAGGACCTGGGAGCGAAGGAAGCGGTCCGCCAGCCAGGAGCCGTCGAAGAAGAGGGCCTGACCGTCAGCAGCAAGAGAATTCGTAACGCCGCCGCCAGGTTCCGGGAGCAGGGAGAAGAGGGCGGCGTCGAGATAAGGCAGGGCAACGTAAAGCTGATTACGGGAAGCGGAAAGAATCTCCCTTCCCACGCTGGTCAGATCGGCCATAGGACCCCTCCCCTCTAAAGTTCGAAGCGCTTCTGGAGGCCCGCCGGGAATTTCCGGTGCAGTGTCTCCAGCAAAAGGGCCAACGCGGAAGACGCGTGCTGTTCTCTTGCGGCGGCGCAGGCGTTGGCGAGCGTCTGACGGTCCGGGTCCGAACGCGCCAGCAGGAAATGCAGGCCCTCCGCGTCATTGGAAGCCGCCAGGGTATCCAGCAGTTCCCCCAGATGCCCCCGCAGGTAAAGCAGGTAAGCGGCCTCCGCCCCCGGCCCCAAATCCGCAGGCCATCGCAGCCGCAGCCAGGCCAGACGGAGGGCGGTACTGGGCTCATGCTCCATGCCAAGGAAGGCGTTCCAGAGGGCGTCGTACTCATTGAGCTGGAGCAGTTTTTGACGGAAGCAGTGATGGTAAGGGTATCCGGCTCCAACGATGGTATAATCAAAATGATGGGCGGGGCAGTTTTCCTCATAGATTTCAGTAAATTCGGGAAAGAGCAGTCGGATTTGTGTCCCGTCCGCCTCCAGCACGGTAACCTCCAGTTCTCTGGAAAGCTCCCCCACGAGGTAAGTGAGGGACGGCCCCTGTGCATTCTCCAGCCGGGTAAGATGGAAGCTGGACAGACTGCGGCAGTTCATCAGCGCGCCGCCGCCCCAGGAGGACACGCCGTCGAACAAGCGGAGCGTGCGCAGGCTGTGGCAGTTCAGCAGAGCGTAATCGCCGGCGCGCCGCAGGGAACCGGGAAGCGCGAGGGATTCCAATGTCCGGTTATCCCAGACATCCCCGCCGGAGCCGCAGGAAATCCGGACCTCCTCCCCTTCCGGCGCGAACTCCCCGCCCGCAAGCGCCCTGTCCCCCAGCGCTGTCACTGGCAGTCCGAAGAGGGAATCCGGCAGCACGGCGGCACGGTCACAGGTAACGGCCCGAAGAATCTCCACGCCCTCCGGAGTATTACGGACAGAGAGCCGCCAATTTGACGCCCCTGCAAGTTCAAGCAAAACGGCCGCCTCCCTTCAAAGAATTCCCCCGTAGTATACCACACCCTGCGGAAATTTCCTATAGCAAACGCGAAAAAGAACGGAACAAAGGCGGCAAAAGATTTTACACAACCTGTCAGAAAAAGGTCCGGCAAAAAAACAGCAGAAAGGGGCTTGACAAACTGTTCATTCTGTGTATACTGTATATATACAGCATAAGCAGAGGGAGGGCCAATGGAAATCATCATCCGGAACACGATAAATCAGCCAATTTATGAACAAATCAGCACACAGTTAAAGAACCAGATCATCGCGGGGACACTGAAGCCCGGGGAAGCGCTGCCGAGCATCCGGGCGCTGGCGAAGGACCTGAAGATTTCGGTCATCACCACGAAGCGGGCCTATGAGGAACTGGAGGCGCAGGGCTTTCTGAACACCATCGCGGGCAAGGGAAGCTTTGTAGCGGAAAAGAATCTGGATCTGATTCGGGAGAAACGGCTCCAGGAGCTGGAGGAGCATTTGCAGGCAGCTGTGGAGTTGGCAAAGACCTGCGGAATAAGCGAAAGAACGCTTCAGGAGATGCTGCGGATACTAATAGAGGAGGACACATAATGAACGCGATAGAGCTGAAAGGCGTGAACAAGAAACTGGGGAGCTTTGCGATCCAGGATCTGAGTCTGACGGTGCCCATGGGGACGATTTGCGGTCTGGTGGGAGAGAACGGGGCCGGGAAATCGACGGCAATCCGGCTTCTGATGAACGCGATGAAGGCGGACAGCGGAGAGATCAGGCTGTTGGGCGCGGCGGCAGGAACACAGGAATTTGACGAAGCGAAAGAAGAAGTAGGGGTTGTGCTGGACGAGGCGTACTTCCCGGAAACCCTGACGGCAATCCAGGTGAGCAAAGTGATGGCCTTGACATACCGCCGGTGGGATCAGAGGCAGTACGAGGAGTATCTGAAACGGTTTGAACTGCCGGAGAAGAAGCGGTTCAAGGAATTCTCCCGGGGGATGAAAATGAAGCTGGCGATTTCAGTAGCGTTGAGCCACGACCCAAAACTGCTGGTACTGGACGAAGCGACCTCCGGTCTGGACCCGATTAGCCGGGACGAGGTGCTGGAGATTTTCAATGAATTCACCCGCGCCGAGGACCATTCGATTCTGATTTCGTCCCACATCGTAAGCGACCTTGAAAAGCTGTGCGACTATATAGCGTTTCTGCACAAGGGCCGTCTGCTGTTCTGTGACGAAAAGGACCAGCTTCTGGAGACCTACGGTATTTTCACAGGCACGGCGGAGCAGGCGGACAGTCTCCGGAAAGAAGCAATCATCAGCTGTGAGAGCAGCGGCTACGGCGGGGTGCGGGCTTTGGTAA
This sequence comes from uncultured Oscillibacter sp., assembly GCA_910577405.1. Classification (GTDB taxonomy): domain Bacteria; phylum Bacillota; class Clostridia; order Oscillospirales; family Oscillospiraceae; genus Oscillibacter. The sequence continues at coordinate 57,441 of CAJTMG010000006.1, forward strand.
GACGGGCGGAAGTGCCTGAAAGTCTGGAACTGGAGCGGCCCAGCGTAGAGGATGTGATACTGCATATGGTGAAAGGAGTCCGGAAATGAAAGCGCTGATAAAGAAGGATATTTACGTTATTTGGAAGCAGATGCGGATGTTTGTGCTGCTGATACTGGCGCTGTCAATGATCAACAACACGTTCAACGCGGTATTTCTGGTTGTCTGGTGTTCAATGCTTCCCTATACGGCGATGGCGTACGACGAGCAGAGCCATTGGGACCAGATGGCGGTCATGATGCCCTACCGCAAACGGGACATTGTGCTGAGCAAGTACGTCCTCGGCTGGATGTGCATGGCGGCGGCGGGTCTGCTCTGCCTGGTCATGCAGACGGTCATAGGGCTGTTTTCGGGCCGTGTGACAGATATATCCACGCTGTTTGTCAGTCTGTGTGTCGGAGCGATTTCCTTGGACCTTACGCTGCCTGCGGTACTGCGGTTTGGAGTGGAGCGGGGCCGGATGATTTTTATGGTGATTATTTTTGGCGCGGTAATTGGTGCGGGGATACTGTTTGACGCCTCCGCCAGCATCCCCATGCTGTCGATCACGGCAGTAAGCTGGCTGTTATTGGCGGCGGCGGCAGTGTTGACGGCAATCTCCATTCCCTTTTCCATAAAGCTGTACGAAACGCGCTGAAAGGAGGTCCCCATGCCCCACATCCCGAAAGAATTGGTGTATCTTCTGCTGTTGCTCCCCTTTCTGGTTCGCGTATGGAACTGGTGGAACGACCGGGGAGGGAAGCAGTAAAATGAAGGAAGGAAAGCGCTGCCCGAAATGCGGCAGTAAAGAAATCATCCGGGTGCCGGACGACGCCCACCGGTACTTGGCAAACAGCATCTGCATCACGGGACTGGTGACCGTAAAGCGGATACCAATAACGCGCTATGTCTGTCACGAATGCGGATATGTGGAAAACTGGGCAGAGACGCGCCATGACCGTGAGAAGCTCTGGAAGGCGTACAAATAAAAAAGAAAAGGAGTGTTTTCGACGGAAAGCACCCCTTTTTTCATATCAAACGAGCTTTTCAAAATAGAAGAAGGTCTCATCCTCTCCATTCCGGCGCATACAGGAAGCGAGCATTTTAAAAGAAGCCTGATTTTCCTTGTAACATTTGGCGAAGACTCTGGAGAGCTGCACGGAATAAAGCCCCCAATCGGCGACGGCGGCAAAGGCTTCCACCCCGTAGCCATTCCCGGCGAAATTCCGGTCGATCCGGCACCCCAATTCAGCCCCGCCGCGGCAGTCGAAGTTATAAAGGACCGCCTCGCCGATCAGGTTCCCATCAAGCCGGACGGCGAAATTCGCGGCCAGCCGGTTTTTGAAATCCCTCTGAGCCACTTCAAAGAAGCTCCGTTCCTGGACAGGACCGCCCAGCCCCGCCACATCGTCGTAACCCCACCAGCGATTCCGTTCTCTGTCCAGCACAAGGGCGTTATAGGCAGGGATATCGTCCTCTGTCAGGGGAGAAAGGGTCAGCCGTTTTGTCTGGAGCGTGGGGATTTCCTTGACATGGCGCAGAAGTTCATTCTGAGGTTCAAAGCAGTATTTGGGCGCGAGCTTAGCGGGTCCGTACTGGAGCTTGGAGGTCCGTAAGCCCTTATCAGCGGCGTCGTCCTCCCGGTTAATCCAGACGCAGTCGCCGCCGAACTCCTTAGCGAACTCCTGAACGAAGGCGGGATAGATACCGGTATAAGAATAGAGGGCCTTTTCGATATGAATGATCAGTGTGTCGCCGCAGCGTTCCGCGAGCGCAAGAGCAATCAGGCGTTCACCGTCGAACATCCCCCCGGCGGTAAACCAGGGCTTTCCGGCCATTTTCAGCATTTTCTGGGCCTGTTTCAGCTCTTCCAAGGCCTTTTTGTTGTCACCCTTGGGGAATTCCGCCTGAAAATCCTGCCAGAAGCGTTCAACGGCAGGCTTGTCCCCGGCAGTAAGGGCACGGACGAAAGCGTCGGGGCAAAGGGCGCGGAATTTATTGATATGGTTTCTCTGCCCGGAGTAACGCCGTCCGGCAAAGAACTGGAGGTCGTCGCGGTAATAGACGTAATCCCGCCAGGTTCTGATATCGCTGACCCGGACGTAAGGATATCGTGCCAGCAGTCTGGGCGCTTTGCAGTCGGGCACAACGGAGATTACGGGAGCTTTGCCCTGCTCCAGGCAATAGGCTTCAATCGCGGACAAAGCCTCGTCCTCATCGCCGTCAGGCCCTGGAACGGGGTAATCGAAGACCCAGCCGCCGTTATGGGAATTCCGGATCAGGAGACACCCTGCGGCAACAGTCCAACAGGCGTGGAGAACAGGCCGCCACATCAATTTCGTGCCCAGGGAATACTCACAGATGCCGTAATTACAGGACTGATAGAATTTCCGGAGTGCGGGGGCGTCTTTTTGGGTTACGGGTTTGAATTGCAGCATAAAACACACATTCCTTGTCAAAATTACGAGGCGAGAGTTACAGCCGCCGGACGGCCTCGCGAGCGAAGGGCGGAACAAATTCTGATGATAGAAAACATTTTCCTGGAGATGGGAAGGGAATTTCTTGACGCAGGCAGGAAAATATAGTATATTTGAATAAAGGGCAAAGAAAAGGAGGCCGGAAAAGAAGCAGAAGGACTGGAGAAAACGAGGAGGAGATGAAAACTATGGAAAATAAAAGAGGATCGTGGGGAAGCAACTTAGGCTTTCTGATGGCCGCGATAGGCTCAGCGGTAGGACTGGGAAATATCTGGGGCTTTCCGTATAAAATGGGCAAATCGGGAGGCTTCACGTTTCTGATGCTGTACCTGCTGCTGGCAGTGTTTGTAGGCTTCAGCATCATGATGTCGGAGCTTGCAATGGGCCGTCTGACAGGAAAGGGAACCGTTGGAGCGTACCACGCGCTGTCCAGCCGTTTCAAATGGGTAGGCTGGCTGGCGGTCTTTTCGCCGTTTGTAATTCTGAGCTTCTATACGGTGCTGGGCGGCTACTGCATTGAGTATATGTCGCTGAACCTGAGCAACCTGGCCTTTGCGGGCGCTGAGGTCAAAGCGGGCGCGGACCTGTTCGGGGAAATGCTGACAAATCCCTTTGGATGCGTGATGTTCACGTTCCTGTTTATGATTATCTGCTATCTGATCAACCGGGGCGGCATTTCCGGAGGCATTGAGAAATTCAATAACGTGGGAATGCCGGCGCTGTTTGTAATGCTGGTGATCATCATCATCCGTTCCCTGACCCTTCCCGGCGCGGCTGAGGGCGTAAAGTTCATGTTTCTGCCGGGCTACGCGGTAAAGGCAGGCTTTATTGAATCCCAGCCCAGCTTCATATCCGTACTGGCAACGGCGGGCGGTCAGATGTTCTTCTCGCTGTCTCTGGCCATGGGCATTACCATCACCTATGGTTCGTATATGAAGAAATCGCAGAACATTGTGAAAAACTCGGTGGTGGTGGTGTTCGCCGATACGCTGGTAGCAATCATGGCGGGTCTCGCGGTGATTCCTGCCGCGGTAGCGACCTACGGCCCCAGCGCGACTTTGAGCGGACCGAAGCTGCTGTTCATCACCTTGCAGGACGTGTTCCAGGCGATGGGCGCGGTTGGCCCTCTGTTCGGCGTGATTTTCTATCTGTTTGTGCTGGTAGCGGCGATTTCGTCTGCCATCGCGCTGATTGAGGTCATTGTGACTTTCCTCCTGGACCACGCGGAGAGCAAGGGCAAGACGGGCAATCGTTCCAAGACCGTTTTCTGGGTCTGCCTCGCGATTATGCTTGAAGCGGCGGTTGTAGCGGTGGACGGTCTGGGAAGCAACGGCGTCTGGGTTCCCTTCCAGAAGACTTTGGGAATCGGCCCGTGGAATGACAACTGGCTGGACTTCATGGACGCGTTCTCAGAAGGAATTGCGATGCCCGCGGGCGCACTTCTGATGAGCATAATGATTGGCTGGGAGATTGGAACGAAGCCGATCACGGACGAGATTCACCACGGCGCGGAGCAGATTCATTGGCTGAACAAATTCATGCAGATTTGTCTGATGTTTGTTGTACCGATTGCGATGGCGTTCATTCTTGGCGGACAGATCGGCGACTTTTTCACAATGGACCCGGAGAAGCAGGGCCAGACGGTGTATTATATCGGCTATGGGATTGGCGCAGCAATTCTGATCATTTTCTGGGCGATTGCAGTCACGTCTCCGAAGCGGAAAAACCGTCTGTAAGAAGAGAATACCCTGAAAAGCGAAAAACATCACAAAAGGGGCGGGCCTTTCGGGGTCCGTTCTTTTTGCGCCGGTTGGAGGGAAGTTCAAATGGATTGATCTCCGCAGTTAAGGAAAGCCAAGCAAATCGAGGGAAATTTTTCAGAAAAGCCTTAATAATTGATCGCCATGGGAAGCAAATCAAGGAGCGTTTTCCAAAGAAGCCTCAATCAATTGATCGCCGTGATAACGCAGGGTCAGGAAGAAGAACGGCCTGTTTTCATGGAGGTACTGTAAGAAGATACGGTCACCCTCCCAGAGGTTCAATTCGGGAACCCGGTCCTTATCGACCCACTGAAGAACGCCCTCGGAGCAGTCATGAAGCTCTCCGGACCAAGCGTCGGCGGTAAAGAGGAACATATACTCGGTAGGCGCCTCATCAGAGACAAAGGTAACGAGGCCGCGGAACCGGAAGCTGGTCAAGGAGAGTCCGGTTTCCTCAAGGACCTCCCGGAGCAGGCACTGGACGGGGGACTCGCCCTCCAGGAACTTCCCGCCAACGCCGATCCATTTCCCCTGATTGAGGTCATGTTGTTTTTTGACGCGATGGAGCATCAGATACTGGCCATCCCGTTCCAGGTAGCAAAGGGTAGAATTGAGCAAAGCGGTCACCGCCCTTCCATAGGATGTGGGAAAAGTCCAAGGATATCATAACACCCAGGGAAAGGTTTGTCAAATTCTGACCAAAGGATTTAGAAAAAAAGTTCTAAAAAAGGCTTTACAAAAAGAAATAGTTGTTCTATACTAAGTATAGGAAGCCGAAAGGGGGCGAGGCAGGAATGCCGGAGAGAAAGAAGAGCTGTTGTTTCACAGGCCACCGACCGGGAAAGCTGCCCTGGGGATACAAGGAAGAGGACCCGCGGTGCTGTGATTTGAAGCGGCGGATATACGATGCAGCAGAAGCGGCGTATGAAGAAGGCTTCCGGCATTTTCTATGCGGAATGGCCCAAGGCTGCGACCAATACTTCTGCGAATGCGTGTTGGCGCTGCGGGAGAAGCACGAAGATATTACGATTGAGGCGGCGATTCCGTGCCCGGAGCAGGCGGACGCATGGCCGGAGCAGGAGAAACAGCGGTACCGCCGGCTGGTGGAGGCGTGCAGTTATGAGACGGTGGTATCATCGCACTACACGCCGTACTGTATGCAGCGCCGGGACCGGTATATGGTAGACCACGCGGCGCTGGTCATCGCGGTTTTTGACGGCACGTCCGGCGGCACGCGGTACACAATCGACTACGCGATAAAGAAAGGCGTTCCAATAGCGGACCTCCCAGTGAATTAGGGATTATTTTTGTTGTAAGATTTCAGCAAAGGGCAGATTTTCTGAAACCCTTTGCTTTTTTATGGGAATTATGAATGATAAAGAAGCCTGCATATAGACGGCAGAAATGGGCAGGCTAGAGAACAGGAGCGAACGAGAGAAGGAGGCCGGAGGGATGTTCACAAGGCGGACGGACCTGGCGTTAGAAGCGCGGGAGCTATGGCAGGAATCGGCAGAGAAGACGACGCGGCTGTCTGGAGTAAAAGCGGTACGCCGTCGGGAGGAAGGGTATCCGGTAACGCGGGTAGAGATTCTGGACCAACGGGGAGAGGAAGCGCTGAAGAAGCCGCGGGGCCAGTATATCACGATCGATCTGAGCAGCTACTGGCAGAGGAAGACGGACTTTTTCGAGCGAGCAGTCCGCGCGGTAGGGACACAGCTAAAAAGTCTGATACCAGAAGAAGGCCCGGTTTTGGTAGTGGGCTTAGGGAACCGGGGCATGACGCCGGACGCGGTAGGCCCAATGGCATTGGACAGCGTGCTGGTAACCCGTCATCTGATAGCGGCGATGCCCCGTCACTTTTCTGGATTTCGTCCCGCGGCGTGTTTCCGTTCCGGGGTATTGGGCACGACGGGAGTAGAGTCAGCGGAAGCGGTCCGAGGCCTGACAGCGGAAGTGAAGCCAACGCTCATCATAGCGGTAGACGCCCTGGCTGCCCGGAAGACGTCCCGCATCTGCGCCACGGTACAAATCACGAACACGGGCATCGTCCCCGGCTCTGGGGTAGGGAACCACCGGGCGGCATTGAACGAGGAGACTCTGGGGGTGCCAGTGATTTCGATGGGGGTTCCGACGGTAGTAGAAGCGGCGACGTTAGCGGCGGACCTTCTGGAAGAATCGGGCATTGCGGAGCTGGACGAGACGAAGCTGCGGAACGGAAAAGAGCCGCTGATGGTAACGACGCGGGACATTGACCAGCAAGTCCGTGATCTTGGCAAGGTAATTGGCTACGGCATCAACTGGGCGCTGCAAGGCTTGGAGATCGAGGAAATGAACGCGCTGTTGTCATAGAAAAAACCCTCCCAATCAACGGGAGGGCTTTTGCATAGAACCAAACAGGATCAGGGCATATCAATTGTAAGCGCCGTCAAGGGCGCCGTTTTCGAGGGCACAGCGAGCGGCGGACTGTTCAGCCTCTTTCTTGCTGTGTCCTGAGCCCTGACCGACAGCGCGTCCATTCAGGAGGACCTCAGCGGAAAAGATTTTCGCATGATCTGGCCCCTTTTCGCCAACCATCCTGTAAGTAAGGACCTGATCGGCCTGTCTCTGCACAAGTTCCTGGAGCGCGGTTTTATAATCTCTGCGGCGTTTTTCGACCAATTCTTCCCGTTCCGCGTCCAGGAGCACACGATGGATGAGGTCGGAAGCGGCGTCGATACCGCCATCGAGGTAAACGGCGGCGAAGACGGCTTCCGCAGCGTCGGCGAGGATAGAGGTACGGGTTCTGCCGCCGCCGGACTCCTCTCCCCTGCCCAATTTGAGACACCGGCCCAGTTCAAGTTTGACGGCGACCTCGTAAAGGCTCTGTTCACAGACGAGGGTCGCGCGGATTCTGGTCAAATCGCCTTCCGGGAGGTCGGGGTGTCTGGAAAAGAGGTATTCGGCGGTAACGAAGCCCAGGACGGAATCACCAAGGAACTCAAGGCGCTCGTTGCTGGAAAGGTGCGCGGCGCGATGTTCGTTGGCGTAAGAGCTATGGCAAAGAGCCTCCTGAAGCAGCTCCTTCCGCCGAAAGGAATAATTGAGTTTTTTCTCCAAGTCTTCCATAAGAACGTACACTCCATAAGAAAAGGTCTGGGAATCGGGCAGCTGGGCAGAAGGAATCACTTATTCAGGCGGTCCGCGATATAATTGACGGCGTCCCCAACGGTTTTAAGGGCGTTGAGATCATTTTCATCTGTTTCGCCGACTTCAAATTCCTCTTCCATTGCCATCACGAGTTCCACGAGGTCAACGGAATCCGCTCCCAGATCGCCGTCAAAAGCGGTATCTAAAGTAATGTCGTCCAAATCTTTAGCGAACTGTTCGGCGACAAGTTTCTGTAAAATCGGGAAAATTTCATCAATAGACATAACGAAGCACTCCTTCAAAAAAGAATCACCGTAAGCCGTGAAAAAAACAGGCTGGGGAGCAAAGTTGATTATATCATACGGCGGGAAAAAGCGGCTGTCAAGGGGAAATCTGCAAAAACAGCATTAAGTACGCATAGCGTCGATATTATCCTGAATATCCTGAATAAACCCGCTCTCAGCGTACTCCTTGGCCCGAAGGACAGCGTTGCAGACAGCTCTTGCGTCAGAACCGCCATGGGCCTTGATAACGGGCTTGGAGATACCGAGGAAGGGTGTGCCGCCAATTTCACCGGGGTCCATCAATTTTTTCATATCAGCGAGATTTCCCTTCACGAGACCGGCGGCGATTTTGGTTTTGGCGCTGGAGAGGAAGACCTTTTTCAGTTCTTTAATCAAGAGCTTTCCGGTACCCTCCAGAGCTTTCAGCATTACATTGCCGGTAAAGCCATCGGTAACGATCACGTCGGCGCCGCCCATCATTGCGTCACTGGCTTCAATATTGCCGGTAAAGAGGAGCCTTCCCTGCTCTGCGGCCTGCTGCAAGAGTGCGAGGGAGTCTTTCCGAAGGGTATCGCCCTTTTCCTCTTCCGCGCCGATATTAAGGAGCGCGACTCTGGGCTTCTGGATTTTCATAACGCGTTTGGCATAATAATTTCCCAGGTAGGCGAACTGCAAGAGGTATTCAGGGGTACATTCCGCGTTAGCGCCGCAGTCACAGAGGACGGCGCGGCCCTGGGCGGTAGGGATAAGGGGTCCCATAGCGGCTCTGCGGATTCCGCGAATACGTTTGACCACAAGGGTAGCGCCAGCGAGCAGAGCGCCGGTAGAGCCAGCGGAAACGAAAGCGTCGCCGCCGCCGTCACGGAGGAGCTGCAAACCGACGGTGAGGGAGGAATCCTTTTTCCGTTTAAAGGCGGTAGCAGGATCGTCGGAGATTTCAACGACTTCGGAAGCGTCACGGATTTCGACGCCGGCGGGCAAATTTTTCTCACCGCACTTTTCTACGGCACGAAGGACGTCAGCGGTACGGCCCACGAGGATCAGCTCGACGCCGAAATTGGAATGAGCCATCAGCGCGCCCTGCACGATGGCCTCCGGCGCATGGTCACCTCCCATAGCGTCCACGATAATTTTCATAAAAAGCACAACCTTCCGAGCAAAGAATCAGGGTACAAGGGGCAGGAATCAGCAAAGCAGGGGGAATTCCGACCAAGGCAAAAGAGGCAGGAATCAGCAAAGCAGGGGGAATTCCGACCAAGGCAAAAGAGGCAGGAATC
>CAJTMG010000006.1:66482-119182 GCA_910577405.1 uncultured Oscillibacter sp.
AGCAAAGCAGGGGGAATTCCGTTCAAGGCAAAAGAGGCGAGACCTGATAAGACAGCCGGAGTCCGACTACTGATTCAGGAGGACGGAGTCCCGAAGCTGGTCAATGATATTAAGGGCCCGTTGAGAGAGCGCGGCGTTTTTGTTGCGTTTTCCGCGTACACGATATGGCAGAGGCGGAATGATGCCGAAATTCACGTTCATAGGCTGAAAGACGGAAACGGAAGGATTCGAGATATAGAGTGCCAGTGCGCCTATGGCAGTTTCAGGCGGGAAGTTGACCGGAGGAAGGCCCAGGAGTCTGCGTGCGGTTTCGACGCCAGCGAGGAACCCGGAAGCGGCGGATTCCACATAACCCTCCACGCCTGTCATCTGGCCCGCGAAGGAGATTCTGGGGTCTGCAATCAGTCTGTAATAGCGATCCAGGAGTCTTGGGGAATTCAGGAATGTATTCCGGTGCATCACGCCGAAACGAAGGAACTCCGCGTCATGGAGGGCAGGGATCATAGAAAAGACGCGCCGCTGTTCTGGGAAGCGCAGATGGGTCTGGAATCCGACGAGGTTATAAACGCTGCCGTCCTTATTATCCTTGCGAAGCTGAACGACGGCGAACGGCTCTTTTCCGGTCCGAGGGTCTCTCAGTCCGCGAGGTTTCAGGGGGCCGTAGCAAAGGGTTTCTCTTCCCCGTCTGGCCATGACCTCCACCGGCATACAGCCCTCAAAGACTTTCTGATCCTCAAAGCCGTGGACCTGGGCCTCTTCTGCGGAAACAAGGGCATTCCAGAAAGCGTCGTACTGTTCCTCACTCATAGGGCAATTGACGTAATCAGCGGTACCCTTATCATAACGAGACCCCATCCAGGCGAGGTTCATATCGATACTTTCTGCGGAGACCAGTGGAGCTGCCGCGTCAAAGAAGTGGAGGGAGGACAGGCCCACAAGGGATTGGATAGATTCCGCCAGCGCGTCAGAAGTCAAGGGTCCGGAAGCGATGATCACGGTCCCGTCCGGGATTGCGGCAGCTTCTCCAGACACGACGGAGATAGCAGGATGGGAGGAAATGGCCTGAGTAACGCATTCTGCAAAGCCGTTTCTGTCAACAGCCAATGCGCCTCCAGCCTCCACGCGGGTATGATCAGCGCACCGGAGAATCAAGGAATCAAGACGGCGAAGCTCCTCTTTCAGGAGACCCACAGCGTTTTCGAGCTGATCGCTGCGCAGAGAATTAGAACAGCAGAGCTCCGCGAAGAAGGGAGTAGAATGAGCGGGCGTTTTTTTGTAGGGTTTCATTTCAAGCAAAGAGACCTGGATACCGCGTTGAGCAAGCTGCCAGGCCGCCTCGGACCCAGCAAGTCCCGCGCCGACGACAGTAGCATACAAAAAGATCACCTCCCGGCAAGATAAGGAGCATAAAAGGAAGAAAAATCAGGGATAATCGAAGGTAACAATCGCAAAAGGAAGAAAAAGCATAGAGCACCAAGGACACAGCAAAGAACGCAGGGACAGGCAGTGCGCATTGACCCCGCTGAACTGGCGTCCAAAGACCTGCAAACAGAAAGCAACGCGAATGGAGACGGAAGCGATCTTCACCGCCGCCATCTCCCTCGGGAAAGAATTCCGTTAATTTTCGTCCGAAGAATCCGTTTTTTTCTTAGCTGTAGATTTCGTGGTTTTTTTGGCGGTGGTTTTTGTGGCAGTTTTTTTGGCGGTGGATTTCTTGGCGGTGGTTTTTTTTGCGGTGGATTTCTTGGCGGTGGTTTTCGTGGCAGTTTTTTTGGCGGCGGTTTTTTTGACAGCAGGAGAATCAGCGCCGGCAACGTTATCAGGAGCCTGCATTTCTTCCGAAGCAACGGCCTCCGGCGCATCGGACGCGTCCTTTTTGGCGGCAGGCCTGGGATAGCCGCGTTTGTCTTCCGGGAGGAAATTCTCGCAGTCGGGGTTAATGCAGAAAGGTTTCCGAGCGCCGCGTCCAGCCTTTTTGAAGAGGGTATGACCGCAGAGGGGGCAATCGTCCTTCACGGGCACATCCCAGGTCATAAAATCGCACTTTGCCTTTTCGTCCTTACTGGTCAGGTGTTCACAGCAATAGTAAGTGTACTGCCGTCCGTTTTTCTTACTTTTCCCGGTACGTTTCATCAATCTGCCGCCGCACTTGGGACACCGCCCGGGCATTTCGACGACGAGCGGCATGGTAAAGCTGCAATCCGGGAACCCAGGGCAGGCCAGGAAGCGTCCGAAGCGTCCGGATTTCACGACAAGGTTCCGGCCGCACTCCGGGCAGACCTCGGAGGAAATTTCATCAGGGACTTTAATCCGAACGCCCTCAAGGTCCTGTTCGGCCTGTTTGAGGCTCTTATCGAAATCGCCGTAGAAGCTCCGCAGAACGCCCTTCCAAGGGATATTTCCATCTTCCACGGAGTCGAGCTTTTCCTCCATATGGGCGGTAAATTTAAGGTCAGCGATATCGGTAAAACGTTCTTTCATCAAATCGGTAACGACGCGGCCGAGGTTGGTAATTTTCAGATATTTCCCATCTTTTTCCACATAATCGCGATCAAGGATGGTAGAAACGGTAGGCGCGTAGGTAGAAGGCCGGCCAATGCCCTGTTCCTCCATAGCGCGGATAAGGGACGCGTCGGTGTAGCGGGCAGGGGGCTGGGTAAAATGCTGATCGGGAGAAAAATCCTTCAAGGACAGGGAATCGCCCTCCTTCAGGTCTGGCAGGGGCGACGCTTTTTCCTCTTTTTCCTCATCCTTCCCCTCTTCATAGACGGCGGTATAACCGGAGAACTTCAAGCTGGAGGAACTGGCCCGGAAGCTGTGTCCTGCGGAATCGATATCGACGGAAACACTGTCATAGACGGCATTGGACATCTGGCAGGCGACGAAGCGGCTCCAGATCAGCCGGTAAAGCCTGTACTGCTCGCCGGTAAGGTCTGCCTTCAGGTCCTCTGGGGTCCAGCGGACGTTACTGGGCCGGATCGCCTCATGGGCATCCTGCGCGTTGGCCTTGGCCTTGTAGCGGTGGGTTTGAGCGTAGGCGGCACCGTAACGGCCGAGAATAAATTCTTTAGCGTCGGCCAGGGCTTCCTCGGAAATACGAAGGGAATCGGTACGCATATAGGTAATCAAGCCCACGGAACCCTCGCCCTGAATATCCACGCCCTCATAGAGCTGCTGCGCGATGGCCATGGTCCGGCGGGGGGTCATGGAGAGCTTTCTGGACGCCTCCTGCTGCATGGTAGAGGTCGTAAAGGGCGGCGACGGGCTGCGCTGTTTATCGGTCCTTTTGACGGTTTTGACAAGGAAGCTGGCGTCCTTGGTTTCCCGCATGACCTCTTCCACATCGTCTCTGGATTTCAGCTCTGCCTTTTTGCCGTTTTTTCCATGATAACGGGCAGAAAACAGCTTACTCTCCCTCAAAAGATTTGCGTCCAAGGTCCAGTATTCCTCAGGCTCAAAGGCTTCAATTTCCCGTTCGCGGTCGTCGACCATACGGGTAGCCACGGACTGCACCCGGCCAGCGGAAAGGCCACGGCGGATTTTCTTCCAGAGCAGAGGGCTGAGCTGATAACCCACCAGACGGTCCAGAATCCGCCGGGCCTGCTGAGCGTCCACCAGATTCTGGTCAATGGCCCGGGGCGTCTGGATGCTCTCCTGCACAACCTTCTTGGTAATTTCGTTGAAGGTAACCCGTCTTGTTTTCTCGTCGGGCAGTTCCAGGAGCTGCTTGAGATGCCAGGAAATGGCTTCCCCCTCACGGTCCGGGTCGGTTGCGAGGTAGACGGTATCCGCGGCCTTGGCGGCCTTTTTCAGCTCCCGGATAATTTCTTCTTTTCCCTTAATGGGCTGGTAAACCGGTTCAAAATCATTGTCAGGGTCCACGCCCAGCTTGCTTTTGGGCAGGTCCCGCAGATGGCCCATGCAGGCTTTAACGGTGTAATTTTTCCCCAGATACTTCCCGATGGTCTTGGCCTTCGCCGGGGATTCTACGATGACCAGATATTGTTCTGCCATAAAGCGACCTCCACACATTTACGAAGGAATTGTTAATAAAAAGGCGCAAAATGATAAAACGCCCTTTTCCAAATAAACTTTTCAAACAAAGCGGACCTGATTTTGGGGATTGCTATTGGAATGAGAGACACATCCATCCTATAAAGAAAGCATTCGTTCTCATTCCCATAGCAAATCCCAAAATAAGCATAGAAGCAAAGCAAAAAGGTTCCAGATTTCCCGAAAACCGCAAGAGGAGCGACACTTCCGCCGGTTTCAGCATTCTATCAACGAGCCAATCCGCTGTCAAGGTCAAACTTTCCATCCCGCCGCCGGTCAGAAACCATACGACACAAATACACCAACGAATTCCGGCAGTCAAAGCAGGTTCCATCAAGAGCAAACATTTTCACCCCCACGCCAAAGGCAAAAATGCAGGCTCCCGGTTCAGCAGCGCGCAAAACGGGACTTCAAACCGCGCAATGGTTCAAGCCGTTCCCTACTCCTGATTCTCCGCCAGGTTAACGGTACGGGTGTAGAATTTCCCGCTGTGCTGCTGAACGAGGCCATCGATTTCCAGTATCGTAAGGGCAGACAGGACCCGTCTTGCTGGAATACCCGAGGCCTGAATCAAATCATCCACCTGAATGGGATTGACGGGTTCCAGGACAGCCAGCAATGAAATCTGGTCATCTGTCAAGCCTTCCGCGCTGTGGACGGGCAATTCCGGCGGGGTCTCTGTGACTTCCGGCGGCTTCGCGTCCATGTCCCGCCGCGCCGTCTGAACCCGCATCTCCGGCATAGGTCCCGCGGGGCGCAGTTTATCCGGAAAACGGTGCTCGTATTCCCGGAGCAAATCCCAAGCGTCAATAACAGGACCCGCGCCCTCCTGCATCAGGCGGATACAGCCCACACTGGCAGGCGCGTCGATGGGACCCGGCACAGCGAACAAATCCCGGCCCTGGTCCAATGCAAGCCTTGCAGTAATCATAGCGCCGCTGCGGACCGGGGCTTCCACCACCAGGGCGGCCAGCGACAGACCGGACATAATACGATTCCGCACGGGGAAATGACGGCCTTCCGGTTCCGTGCCCGGCGGGTACTCCGACAGTAGCGCTCCTGAAGCCGCCACGTCATCGTAAAGGCTCCGGCTCTCATAGGGGTAGTACACATCCAAGCCATTGCCCGTAACGCCGATAACGGTCCCGCCAGCCCGAAGCGCGCCCCGGGCAGCCGCCGCGTCCACACCCTTGGCAAGGCCCGTGACCACGATACCGCCGCCGGCCGCCAGTCCGAAACCCAGCTTTTCCGCGCATCGGATTCCATAGGGCGTACAGCTTCGGGTACCCACCACGGCCACCAGCACTTCCTCATCCACCTCCGGCAGGCGGCCCTTGACGTACAGCAGACAGGGCGGGTCGAAAATATTTTGCAGCCGCCGGGGATAGCCTGCGTCCTGGATCGTCAGTATCCGCTGGCTCAAACGCTGGCATTCGCCTAAAATACGGTTCGCGCCGGACAGGTCCTTATTCTGCAAAACCCGCTGGACCTGCTCCTTTGTCAGACCCTCCGCCAGCTCCAGTTCTTCTGCGTCCGCGTAATAGATTTCCTCCGGAGACGCAAAGTGCCGCAGCAGCGCCAACCGTGCCTGATTCCCTAATCCCGGCAGCTCCGACAGCCATACCCAGTATTTCAGCATACCGTCTCTCTCCTTTCTGCTCCTGTTCCCCGTTTTCTCTCTTGTGCGGATTCCTTCATTCTATCTTTACCTTTCTATCAGTAAGCAGCAAAAACAGAAGAAATTCTTCACTTTCAGACAGATTTCTGCTCTTCCGCCGGAAGGAACAGCGGAAACAGAAGAAATCCTTTTCTTGTTATCTTACAACACGATGTTCTTTCAGAGCCTGCTGTCTATTCCCCGCTCTGTCTGCGGCCCTCCCAGAGTATGACTGCGGCAGCGGCGGCGGCGTTCAGGGACTCACAGCGGGGGTCCATAGGGATTTTCAGGGTCTTTCTGCAAAGGGCCAATGCCTCCGGCGAAATCCCCCGGCCCTCGCTGCCGATCACAACGCCGCAATGCCGCAGGTCCGCTGTCCGTATGTCCTCCGTATCCTCCCGCAAAGCCGCAGCGTACAAAGGCAGTCCCGCCGTCTGCATTCGTGTCCGGACTTCCTCCAGCGACGCCTGCCAGACTGCCCGCCGGAAATGCACGCCCATCGCCGCCCGCAGGGTTTTGGGATTGCAGAGGTCCGCGCAGCCCGGCAGTAAAATGGGCGTCCAGCCAAAGGCGTCGGCGGTGCGGAGGATGGTCCCCACGTTGCCCGGGTCCTGCACGCCGTCCAGAAGCACGTAACGCCCCTTGGGGTCCAGCGTCTCGGGCAGGCCGCGGTCCTGGAGCCGGCACGAGAACACCACACCCTGAGGCGTCTCCATGGGGCTGACCGACTTCATGACGCTCTCGCTGACCTCCGCCAGACGCGCCCCGGGGCACTCCGGCAGATCCGCGCCACGGGTGTACAGAACCGCTGTGACCTCCGCGCCCCATTGGACCGCCTCCCGCAGCAGCTTGGGACTGTCGCAGAGATACTCTCCATGGTCTTCCCGATAGGACCGCGCGCTTGCCAGCTTCCGGAAATGCACGCACAGCGGATTTGCCCGGCTGGTGATGTTTTCCATGTTCCCCTCCTGGTTTGCCCGTTCCTCTTCTTTGATCTCTATTATCATAAATGGAATATTACGCCTTGTCAAGCGGAAGTCTCTCCGGATTTCAGCAAAGCAGCAGAGGCCGCACCTGTCCGACCAGATAAAGGGAACCCAGGCAAAGGACCATCCCGCCGGGGCCGGCCTCCCGGAGCGCTTCCTGCACCCCCTCTTCCGGCGTAACGGCTGGCTTTGCCGGTATCCCGCGGGCTTTCAGCAAATCGCAGAGCGTCAGGGGGTCCAGGGCGCGGGGGCTTTCCGGGCGCAGGACTACCGCCTTTGACGCCAACGGTATCAGGGGGTCCAGCATTTCCTCCGCCGCCTTGTCCGCCAGTATCCCCAGCAGCAGCACCGCTTTCCGGCCAGGGCACAGCGTCCGGAAGCTCTCCGCCGCCGCCGCGATGCCCTGGGGATTATGCGCGCCGTCCAGAATCACTGTCGGGTTCCGGCCCAGCACCTCAAAACGGCCCGGCCAGCGTACCGACGACAGACCCTTCCGCAGGGCCTCGCTGGATATCCGCCAGCCCTTCCGCCCCAATGCCTCCAGAGTTGTAATGGCCGTGGCCGCGTTCACCGCCTGACAGCAGCCGGCCAGGGAAATCCGCAGATCCGTATAGGGACTGAAGCTGAACCGGCTCCCCTCCAGGCTCAGCTCTGGACGGGACAGGCGGGAACGGTCCAGCTCTATCAGCTCCGCGCCCCGTTCCCGGCAGACCGTCCGGAATACCGCGTCCGCCTCCTGACAGCCGCCCATGCTCACCACCGTCCCCCCCGGCTTGATGATCCCCGCTTTCGCCTGTGCAATCTCCTTCTGCGTCCGGCCAAGGATTGCCCCGTGATCTATCCCCATGGCCGTCAGCACCGCCGCGTCCGGGGTGTCAATCACATTGGAGGCATCCAGCGCGCCGCCCAGACCGGTTTCCAATATTACGATCTGGCATTTCTCCTGCAAAAAATACAGAAAGGCGATGGCGGTGATAACTTCAAATTCCGTAGGCGCTTCCGGCATACGCTCCGCCGCTTTCTGAACCTCCTCCGTCAGCCTGCCCAGGGCCTCATCCGGGATGGGCACGCCGTCCACCTGTATGCGCTCGTGAAACCGTTCCAGATGGGGCGACGTGTTCAGACCCACCCGATAGCCCGCCGCCGTCAGCACCGACGCAAGACACGCGCAGACGCTCCCCTTGCCGTTGGTCCCCGCCACGTGGAGAAACCGTAAGCGCTTTTGTGGATTTCCCAGACGTTCCATCAGGGCCCGGATACGCGTCAGACCCGGCACGTGGCGTTCCCAGCCCAGGGACCAGATATATGCCTGCGCCTCCTGTCCCGTCATCAGACCACCCTCCGGCGGCGGAGCTGCTGCACCAGGGGAGTCGCTATCGACGCTATGATTACGGCGTTCAGCATTCCTACCGCGAAACGATATGCCGCGTCGCCGAAAATCAACGCCGGGGTGTAGTAGTCCAGAAGCACGCTGTCCAGCCAGTTCACCAGCGTGTTCCCCGTCGTCGTCGCCACAGCCGCCAGAACGCATACCGCATAGTACAGCCCGCGCCGGTCCTCCAAACGCCTGCCGTGCCGCATGGACGCAATCGCCGCCGCTCCGATCACCGCTCCCCGCAGCGCCGGGGGAATCAGATACAAAAATGTGGTGTACGCAAAGCCGTAGGTCAGAATCTGCTTAAAAAACTCGCCTATCATCGCCGTCAGAATCGCTTCCAGAGGCCCGAAGAGCAGTGCCGCAATTACCACCGGAAGCGACCCGAAGGAAATCCGCACGTTTCCGATCTGCACCGCTACATAGATAGCCAGGGGGACGTACAGCGCCGCCAGAATCCCTACTGTGCAGATGGTCCGCACGCCCAGTCTTTTGTTTTTGTACATGAAAAAGTCCTCCTTTTATTTTGGCAGTCCTTTCGGAGCGCCGCACAAAGGAAGACATTCGCCATTTCTCCTGTATGCGGCAGCGGGATGCGGGACACATACTGCAAGGCTTCCGCCCCTTCGTCCGGAAAGCAACTCCCCGTCTTTCCAGCACTTTCACACATATGTCCCTACTCTGCCTTGGTTTTCCTATCATAGTCCTATTTTCGCCAGATTGTCAAGAGAAATTTTTTCTTCCTTTACCAAAGGCGTTTTGCAATCAATACCTTTTCACAGGGAAGGGTCCGGAATAATTCCTCCATCACCATGCCGCCGAATTCCTGTATGCGGTCGCCCTCAGATATTTTCGGGGGATAGTCGGGCAATATCGTCACATACAGATTCCAGACGATCCCCTCCTCTGGAAAACGCACGCGCCCGTTTGTCTCCCGGTTCGGATACAGCCGCATGAAAATATTGCTGGGTCTGTGGCCGTATATGTAGATGTGATCGTATTCCGACGGAGGCTCGTCCGGCGCGTAAGACCCGAAAGGACCGGTGGATTTGCACATTTTCCGCTTTTTCGGGATGCGGGAATCATTGATTTCCACGGCTGCCTTACAGAGCGCTCTTTCAAAAATCTTTACCAGCTCTTTTTCCGGCAAATCTTCCGTTTTCAGTCCGAATTCATACTTTCCAGCTGCAAACATCCGCAGACCTCCCTGATTTCAACCTGACATTCTGTCCCATCGCAAAATCTGACCGTTTTCAGCACGTTTCCATAATTCCCGCCAAATTTCGCAGAAACGTATAAAAAGTCCCGAACCTGTTACCAAGTCCGGGACTCGATACGTTATTTCGCGGCTTCGACGGCTGCTTTTGCCTTTTCCGCCTGGGCCTTCTTAATCGCCTTGTACTTTTCCTTCTCCTCCGCCGTGGCAGCAGGGAGAATCGCGTCTCTCGGGCAGACCTTCGTGCAGAGCTTGCAGCCGACGCACTTATCATAGTCGATGACTGCCACGCCCTTCTCCACATGAATCGCGTCCTTCCGGCATTCCTTCTGGCACAGACCGCAGCCGATGCAGGAGGTAGAGCAGACACTCATGGCCGCCTTGCCCTTATCCTGGTTCGCGCAGCCAACATGGACCTTCTTGGACACGGGCACGGAGGTAATCAGATGCCGGGGACACGCCGACGCGCAGGCCATGCACGCGGTACACTTCTCCGGGTCCACCACCGCCGTGCCGTTGGGACCGATGGACATCGCCCCGAACTGGCACGCGCTGACGCAGGACCCAAAGCCCAGGCAGCCGAACGCGCATTCCAGAGGACCGCCCGCAACCTTCGTGGCAGACACGCAGTCCTTTACGCCTACGTAGTCATAACGCTTCTTGGCATTCACGCCGCCGGTACACCGCACGAACGCCACCTGACGATCGCCGCTGGGGGCTTCCTGTCCCATGATCTTCGCAATCTTGGCCGCGTTTTCAGCTCCCGCAGGCGCGCAGGCCGTTACAGGCGCTTCACCGGCCACAATCGCAGCCGCGCAGCCGCCGCAGCCCGGGAAGCCGCAGCCGCCGCAGTTTGCCCCTGCCAGAAGGCCCAGAATTTCCTCCTCCCGGGGGTCCTTCTTTACCTCAAACACCTTCGAGGCCACGGCCAGAACCAGACCGAACACAGCGCCCAGTATGCCCAGCACCAGGACCGCCGCGATGATATTACTCACCATAATTTACTCTCCCTCCTATTTCAAATCGAAAGGCCGGAGAAGCCCATAAACGCCAGCGCCATCAGACCAGCAGTCACCAGCGCGATCGGAAAGCCCTCAAAGCTCTTGGGATAGTCCGCAAACACCAGACGCTCCCGGATGCTGGCAAACAACACAATCGCCAGCAGGAAGCCGATGCCGCCCGTCACGCCGTACACCACGGAGGAAATGAAGCCGTAGCCGCTCTGAATATTCAGCAGCGCCACGCCCAGCACCGCGCAGTTCGTCGTAATCAAAGGCAGGTACACGCCCAAGGCCGTATACAGGGAGGGCATGGACTTTTGCAGGAACATCTCAATGAACTGCACCAGTGACGCAATCACCAGAATAAACGCCACCGTCTGCATATACATCAGGCCGAACCGCACCAGGATAAACTCGTTCACGACCCAGGTGATGGCGGACGCAAGGCCCATAACGAACGTCACCGCGATGCCCATGCCGACCGCCGTGTCTACCTTCTTCGACACGCCCAGGAACGGACAGATGCCGAGGAATTGGGAGAAAATGAAGTTATTCGCCAGAATCGCTCCCAGCGTAATAACCAAAAGTTCATGAAGCTGATCCATTTACTTGCCCTCCTTACTCTTCGACAGCGCCCACTGCATTGCCGCAATCAGGCAGCCCAGTACCAGGAAGCCGCCTACCGGAAGCGTCAGCACGCCGATGGGGTACTGCTCGGGGATAATCCGGAAGCCCGCCAGCGTACCGGCGCCCAACAGCTCACGAATGACGCACATTGCCAGCAGAACGAACGTATAGCCAAGACCCTGGCAGATGCCGTCGAAGAAGGACGCGCCGATGCCGTTCTTGTACGAAAACGCCTCCGCGCGGCCCAGAATGATGCAGTTAACCACGATCAGCGGAATAAACACGCCCAGGGACGCCGCGATCGACGGTACAAACGCCTGTAGGAGCAAATCCACGCAGGTAACAAAGCCCGCAATCACCACGATGAACATCGCGATACGAATCTTGTCAGGCACTACCTTACGAATTGCCGAAATAACCACGTTGGAGGCCGTCAGGATGATGATAACCGAAACGCCCATACCAATACCATTGGCAATCGACGTGGTAATCGCCATGGTGGAGCACAGACCAAGCATCTGCACCAGCACCGGGTTCTGGGTCAGCAGGCCCTCTTTCAACTGTTTGCCGAAATTCATGTCAGCTCCCCCTTTCTCAACCCAACGCGCCGGCCACTGCCAATGCCGCGTTCACGCCGGTGGTCACGCCGCGGGTGGATACCGTCGCGCCTGTAATCGCGTCGACATTGCTGCCAACCGTCAGAGTGCCGTCCGCCGCGCTCTTGCCGATGAACTGGCTCAGTACGCCTGTGCCGGACGCCGTGTTCTGGTTCTCCATGACCTTGGAGCCAATGCCCTTCGTCTCGGAGTTCTTTACAATGGACACGCCTGTAACAGCGCCTTCGCCGTCCACGCCGACCATCATTTCAATGCTGCCCTGAGAACCGCTGGCTACAACTTTGATCGCATAGCCCGCGTTCTCGCCGTTGGCCGTGGCCTGGTACACGGAATCCAGAGACGCTCCCGCCCCGGACGCCGCCGCTGTCATGGTTTCCGTCAGCTCCATCGCGTCCGAAAACTCCGTGGCGTCGGGGTCCGCGACAACTGCCTTCATCGCGTTTACCGTCTTCTCCCAGTTGATGGCCGCAATCTTGTCAGCCGTCACTGCGTTTACGCCGCCCAGCGCCGCCGCTACTACCGCGCAGGTAATCAGCAGCGTCACCGCCAGCTTAATAATATATCCGGGGTCCATATTGACCTTCTCATGGGTCTGGTTGCTCATTTCGCGGCCCCCTCCTTCTTGTCGGATTTCACCACGCCGAACCGGGTGGGCTTCGTGTTCTTGTCAATCAGCGCCACAAACAGATTCATGACCATAATCGAATAGCACACGCCTTCGTTGTAGCTGCCGAAATAGCGGATCAGCACCGTAAACACGCCGCAGCCGATACCGAAAATCAGCTGGCCTTTCTTCGTTACCGGAGAAGTCGCGTAGTCCGTGGCCATGAAGAACGCGCCCAGCATCAGTCCGCCGCCGAAAATACTGTACAGCATCCACTCCACGCCGGTACCGGCACGGGGGAACAGGAACGTCAGAACCGCCACCGTCGCTATGTACGCCACGGGGGTCTGCCAGTTAATCACCTTCCGCCAGATCAGGTACACGCCGCCCAAAAGCAGCATCAGCACAGACACCTCGCCCATAGAACCGCCAATCTGTCCAAGGAACATATTGGTAACGCTATAGGTCTCCTTCAGGGACGTAAAGCTCTCCGCAATCGCCGCGGGGTCCGTGCCCTTCATGTAGGACAGCGGGGTAGCGGCCGTCACAATATCCACATTGCCAATCAAATTCGCCTTATTGATGGCCGGGTCCACCCAACTGGTCATAGCTCCCGCGTAGCTGGCCAGCAATATCGCACGGCCCGCAAGCGCAGGGTTCACAAAGTTCTTGCCAATGCCGCCGAACAGCTGCTTGACAACCACAATCGCAAAGAAATCGCCAATCAGAATCATCCAGTACGGAATCTGCACCGGGCATACAAACGCCAGCAGCATTCCCGTGACAACACAGCTCAAGTCCATGATCCGGACCGGCTTCTTCATCAGCTTCTGATAGCCCCATTCAAAGAACATACAGCCAGCCACAGACACCACCGTCATAGCCAGCGCGCGGATGCCAAAGTTCAGAATCGCATACGCCAGCGCGGGCACCATGGCAATGATCACGTCCCGCATGATGGTCTGTGTCCGTTCGGAACCGCGGATGTGGGGCGAAGAAGTGGCAATCAGCTTCAGATTCTTATAGTCCGTCATTTCGCGGCAGCCTCCTTTTTCGTCTCTTCAGCGGCTTTCTTTGCCTCTGCCGCCGCGCGGTCCCGGGCCATCTGGTCCTTCAGAAGCTGCTTGCCGGTCTTGAACATATGCGTCAGATGCAGCCGCGCCGGGCAGGTGTACGCGCACGCGCCGCATTCCATGCAGTCCATAATGTGGGCCGCGTCCAGCTCCGCCGTCAGGCCTTTGGACGCGTACTGATACAGGAACAGAGGCTCCAGGTGCATCGGGCAGGCCGCAACGCACTTGCCGCAGCGGATGCACTGAGGATCCTCCACTGTCTGCTCTTCGCTCTCGCAGAACGCCAGCATCGCGCCTGTGCCCTTGGCGACTGGAATATCCGCTGTGTACTGAGCCATACCCATCATGGGACCGCCCGCCACAATCTTATATGTATTATCCTTCAGCCCGCCGCAGTAGTCGAACAGGCAGGAAACAGGCGTTCCGATTGGACATTCCACGTTTTTCGGTTCGACAACGCCGGAACCGGATACCGTGACCACCTTCCGGACAACAGGCATACCCGTTGTAATGGCCCGGAAAATCGCTACTGTCGTGTTGATATTGAACACCGCGCAGCCGATATTGCTGGGCAGTCCGCCGGGAGGCACCTGCTTGCCCGTAATCGCCTGGCAGAGCTGCTTTTCACCGCCCTGGGGGTAACGGCACCGCAGAGGCTCCACCACCACCGGCGCGTGCTTCTGGGCAATGACTTCATTCATCTTGTCAATGCCGTTCTGCTTGTTGACTTCCACGCCAATGACGACCTTCTCCACGCCGAACATCTTCGCAAGGTAGGTTGCGCCGCCGATGATCTCTTCCGGACGCTCCAGCATAGCCCGATGGTCCCCGGTGATGTACGGTTCGCACTCCGCGCCGTTGATAATCACCGTGTCCACCTTCCCGATGCCGCCGGAAATCTTGACGTGTGTGGGGAACGTGGCGCCGCCCATGCCTACGATGCCGGCGTTCTTGACAATTTCCACCATCTCGTCTGTGCTCAGGGCGTCGGGGTTCGCGGGCGCATGGACCTCCTCGCTGACCTCGTCCTGCATATCATTATCGATGACCACCGACATGATATTCCCGCCCATGGAATACGGACGCGGTTCCACTGCCTTGACCGTTCCCGATACGCTGGCATGGATGGGCGCGCCCAAACCTTTGAATTCACCAATTTTCTGGCCCACCTTCACGCGGTCTCCGACCTTCACCAGGGGGGTGCATGGCGCGCCGAAGTGCATGGACATGGGGATGACCACCTGCGCCGGGGCGGGCAGCTGCTCGATGGCCTTTTCATTGGTTGCGGCTTTCATATCATGGGGATGAACGCCGCCAAAGAAAGCTTGTGCCATTTTTTCACCTCATTTTTTATCCGACCGCCTCCGCGCCCTCTTTTCTCCGGCGCAGACATACGGTCACATACTATGGCCCATTGTACACCTTTCTCCAAAAAATGTCCAGTCTGTGAACAGCTTTTTTTACTGGAATTCTGGCTTTTTTTGCGGTCCTTTTACGCTTTTTCTCTGCTCTGCCCACGCTTTTCATCCATTTTTGGAACCTTACCAACTTGAGTAATCGTTTTTTTCAGCCCTTTTTGCCGCTCCTTTATCCTTTTGCTCCGCTTTTCTTGTGTACCTGCATTTCGGGTAGCCTGTACAGCCGATAAACTCTCCGTAACGGCCGGACCGTACAATCAGCTTCCGGCCGCATTCCGGACACTGTCCGCAGTTCAGAAGTTCCCGCACCTGTTGGATGTGTTTCGCCCTCTGGCTCCCGTCCTGCCAGGCTTTCAGCTTTGCCTCGATTCCCGCCCGCTCTTCCTTTGTGAACGGCTTCCTCTCCTTTGCCAGCGCTTTCTCCAGTGCCGCGGAAAGGTCTCTCCGGCTGCATACTATATAATTACGCCCCGTCTTCCCTTTAACTCCCTTCAGGTCCGCACGGTTCTCAAATACAATCGCTGAATATAACCGGCTTTCGGGGATTTTCAACGCCTCCGATAAGCGCCGGATGTGGTTCCCGTTCTGCCTGACCGGATTGTAAAACGCGCTTTGCACCCGGCCCAGCTCCTGGGTCCAGTTCAGGTCCTCCGCGCTCCCCATTATCCGCCCGCCGTACGCCTTGCTCTCAATCACCCACAGCCTGTCCCGCAAAACCAGCACCAGGTCCAGCTCCGCCGTGCGCGCCCCGTATGGCACATACACGTTCCGGTACTGCTTTCCTTCCTTGACCCGGCGTTTCAGCAGCTTTGAGACGCATTTTTCGCCCCATTCGCCTTCCCCTTCTCCCCTCAGCTCATGCAGTATCCGGGCAAGGGGTCCCGGCTCCTCTCCCGCCAGCATATCCAACAGATTTCCTCTCTCTTTTGGCATCTCTTTCTCTCCGTTCTTTCTTTCAGGCCCTCCGTACCAGCTCCGGCAGCGTTTCCCCCGGGTCCAGCACCGGCAGTTCACTAACCTTCCGCAGAGCTTCCTTGATGTACGGGAAGTGCGTACAGCCCAACACTACCGCCTCCGCGCCGTTGGTCTGGAAGTACGTCAGAAGCGGTCCGATCCCCCGGGTCTCCAGCAGTTCTTCCGGCGGGATTCCATCCTCTATCCCTTGCGTCAATGCCAGATTCGCCGCCGTGAACACAATGGTCCCCGGTGAGGCTGCAAGCATCGCCTTCTCTATCCCGGACGCGCCTTGGCTGTTCGCGGTCAGCACACCCAGACGGCTGTATTTCCGGGCATAGCTTCCGTATACGTCCATGGGGGTGACGACCGGAATGCTGTGCTCCTTTGACAAAGCCGGCACGTCCAATGTCGCGCTCAGGGAGTTGCAGTAGATCAGCACCCGGCTGCATCCTGACCGCTTCCCTTCCTCTATCAGCCGTCCTACCGCCGCGCAGCGTTCTTCCGCCGGGCCGATCTGGAACAGCGACTGCTCTGTTGGCGTGCGGCCTGCCGGATAGCCCTCCGCTTTCAGCCCGTGACCCTCCAGCAGCTCTGTCCCCATCCGCGTGTCTACCAACGTTCCCGCGATTACCGCCGTTTTCATCCCGCTTCCGCTCCTTTCTTTCTTCTTTGCCTGCATCATAGCACATCCTATACGAAAATGCAACATCAATACGACCGCATCCCATAAAAATCGCCGGGACGGTCTTTTAGCAACCTCCCGGCGTCTGCGCCTTAATATAATTCCTTGATGTACGCTTCCACGTCCGCCCGCGTGCCCATGTACGGTCCAGGCGTCTCCATCTTCAAGGACACCAGAGCCGTTGCCGTCAGGAGCGCCGTGGGGATGTCCTGGGTCAGGCGTTCGTTGATGTAGCCCGCAAACGTTGTGTCCCCTCTCCCCGTGCGGCCGGACAGATTCCGCGATTTGATCGGACAGGTGTGGATTTCATGGCCATCGTAGACCAGCACCTCCGTGTTGTGCGTGACCATAACCTCCTGCGCGCCCCAGCTGTGAAGCATTTTCGCCGCCTCCGCCCGGTCCGTCAGGCCAGTCAGAATCTCCGCTTCCGCCGCGTCCGTCTTCAGAAAACGCACATAGGGCAGCATCTCCCGTTTCTCCGCCCAGTCGTGATACACCATGCCGCCGTTTTCCTCACAGCGCAGCATACACTGCACGTCAATCGCAACCATTGCCCGTTCCGCCGCGTAGGGAATCAGCTCATTGGGGATATCGCCCCGGACCAGTCCCGCCAGATGCCAGATTTCAGCCTTGATCTCCGGCATTTCCTCCAGACGGTACGGCTCTATCACACTGTCTACCGTGGCTGTGCGGCGTTCCCGGTCCGGCGTGTGATAGACGTTCTTGGTCACGAACGACGTCCTACTGTGCAGCGGGTACACGACGGCGTTCGGCGCGCCCGCAAACACTTCCGCAAGCTCCGCCGCCGTCATGTCCGCCTTGGGCAGCACCGCCGTCCGATAGCCCATGTTTGCCGCCGCGTAACCCGAATAGTATACCGCGCCTCCTACCGCATGAACCACACTGCCGTCATAATCCACATTCGTATCCAGCGCGGTCTCCCCTATAATCAATGACGCGTATTCCTTCATTGCGCCCGCTCCTTTCGTATCTCTTCATCCGCGTTCACGTACTCCTGAAATTCCGGACTCCACAGCCTGAACCGGCCCGCCTCTATCAGCGCCTTGTACCCGCGGGAATCCGTGACCAGCTCCGGCAAAATGACCCCCGCCCGGGCTTCGTCGTCTGCCCGATGGGTGTCCGAGCCCGCAAGCCGATGGTACTCCGGGTGACGGCGGCACAACGACAAGGCTTCGTCATTGTGATTCTCATGGCGCGGGTTGCCGTTGATGATCTCCGCGCCATGCACCGCCGTCTCCTGCACCGGCGCGCTGCCCTTCCGGTACGGGTGGGCGTGGATAATCAGCACCTCGTTCCGGAACCGGTCGAAAAATTCCTGAGCGCTCATGCAGCAGGCGTATGGATGGCTCCGCAGCCACTGCTCATCTATGCCGTAAACAAGATAATCGTTGTCGTTCTCCGGGAACCGGAATTCCGCCCCCAGCAGCACCTGGAAGCCGACCTCGTCGCCCCGTTTCTTCGACGCGTGATAGCCGCTTAAAAAATGGTCCATCACCGCGTCCCAATTGTGTTCCGTGTCTATCCGCGACAGATACTCCGGATGCAGATGGTCCGTGACTACAAGGCCGCTGAACCCTTTCTTCACGTACCGGTCCACCACCTCCGCCGCCGTCAGACGCCCGCATTTGCTCGTCTCCGCCGTGTGGGTGTGTGGGTCGTATAAATAGCCCTTTTCCACTTCGTTCATCCCTTTGCTTTTTTCTCCGGCGGACCTCTTACCGCGTCCGGCAGGTCCCCCGCTTAATCAGAAACGGCATCAGAATCTGGTGGACATAGCCTTGGGTTCCGTTCTCGATCTTGTCCCGCAGCATATCTACCGCCTGTACCGCCATATCCCGTTTGGGCTGTTCAATCGTCGTCAGGTCGATTCTTGGCAGCGCGGTGGACGAGATATTGTCAAACCCGATCAGGCTCAGCCGGCCCGGAATGTCAACCCCCGCTTCGTCCGCGGCCTTCAGAAGACCCAGGGCGTTGGAGTCTGTGGACGCAAAGACCGCCGTGTAATCTACCGGCTGCGCAAACAGTTCCTTTGCCAGCTGGTAGCCGTTGGTCACTGACGAATGGCTGTATTCGCTGTTGAAAAACCGGGATTGCAGACCCAACTCCTGACAGGCCCGGATGTAGCCCTCTGCCCGGAGCTGATGGGTCGTGGTGTGGCGGCGGCCGAAATAGAGAATCTCCCGATGGCCCAGCTCATAGAGATACTTTGTGCCGATGTATGTCCCCCGGCTGTTGTCCACTGCCACGTAGCTTTGAGGCTGGTCCCGCAGGTTCTCGCTCAGGAACACCGTGGGCACCTGGTCCGTGTACGCCCTGATATTCTCATACGTCTTCGGGCTTTGGGGCACGATCATAATCCCGTCCACCTGCCGCCCCAGCAGGAGTCTGACCACGGTTTTCTCCTGCTTCAGATCCGGGCCGGAGTTGCACAGCATGATGTTGTACCCATGGCTGCGGGCGCTCATTTCCGCATGGTACGCCAGTTCTGACATAAACTGATTGTCAATCGACGGCACCACCAATCCGATCAGCCCTGTTTTCTTCGTCACCATCGAGCGGGCCACGTAGTTCGTTGTATAGCCCATCTCGTCGCACAGCTTGATGATCCGTTCCCGGGTATCGCTCCCGATCTGACGGCTCCCTGAAAGCGCCCGGGAGACCGTCGCATACGATACCCCTGCCGCTTTTGCTACGTCTTTCAGTGTCACACTCTTCATCGCTGCTCCCTCTCCCCTTCCCGCGCCGTCCCTGTCTCTTTACGGCGCTTTTTCTCTTTGGCTTTCTGTAAACGTTTCCGTCCCATGGGGTGAAAATCGCGGAAAACCTGTCTTCCTTCCCAGCTTCCCGCATGATTATCTTCAGAATATACGATTTCCTGTCCATTGTCAATATCTTTCCCAATTTTTCACACCTTTGGGCAGAAAAACGAAAATACTGCCCGCTCTTCGTCGTTTGGCATATTGACAAAGCGCTTTCCTTTCCTTTACAATATCCTCAGAAAGACCGCAAACGTTTACACTTCCCTCCCATGCCACTTTCCGCTTTACTTCTTCATATAGGAGGACCATTCTTATGAATCCTAACATTGATACCATCTTCTTTGACGTTGGCAATACCCTCCGGATCGTCCTGAAAGAACAGGATTTCATCAACCGCGCGGAGGCCGGGCTGATGGAGCTGATTCAGACCTCCGAGTCCCATGACCAGCTCTTTGCCAAGTTGGAGGAGCGCTGGTCCAAATACCGCAAACTGTCCAAGTCTACCCTGCTGGACGCTTCCGAGGGCGAACTCTGGACACAGTATATGCTGCCCGATTACGAGCCTAATCTGATCTTCGCCAACGCCCCGAAACTCACCCGGCTTTGGCGTGACCACGACGGACGCAGAGTCGCAAGGCCCGACGCGGTGGAGACCATCAAGACCCTTCACGCCCGGGGCTACAAACTGGGCATCATTGCCAATACCGTCACCGAAACCGAAATCCCGGACTGGATGGCGGCCGACGGCGTTGCACAGTGCTTTACCACCACCATCCTTTCCTCCAAGGTCCGGCTCCGGAAGCCCAATCCGGAAATCTATCACCTCGCCTGCCGCTGCATCCGCTCCAAGGAGGAAAACTGCGCTTACGTGGGCGATAACCCCGTCCGGGACGTGGAGGGCACCCAGGCCGCGGGCTTCGGCATGATGATTCGGATTGATGAGCCGGATACCCTGAACCGGGAGAAGGCCTCCGGGAAGGAGTTTACTCCTGATCATGTCATTACCGCCCTTTCCCAGCTGCTTGACATCTTCCCCGGGCGGAATTGAGGAGGGCCGGTTATGACGGATCGACAGTTCAAAGCCGTCTTCTTCGATTTGGGCGGCACCCTTCGGATCGCGCTCCTGGAGGAACCCTGGATGCGGCACGCCAGACGGAAAATGGCCGAAATCGCCGGCGCGGAAATGCCTTATGAGGACTTCTATCAGTTTGTCGAGAACCGTTACGCCGTCTATCGGAAATGGGCTACCGATGAAAACAGAGAGTCCAACGACCTGGAGCTTTGGACCAAATGGCTGCTCCCGGACTACAATCAGGAACGCGTCCGGCAGGTCTGCCATGAGCTCAGCTTCCAGTACCGGCAGTCCAAGGGCCGCAGGGTCTTGGTGGACGGCGGGCTGGAGGTCATCCGCGGGCTTTATGAGAGAGGCTATAAGCTGGGCATTATCTCCAACCTGATCGGCGAGCACGAGGTCCCGGACTGGCTGGAGGAGGACGGCCTGGACCAGTATTTTGATTCCGTTGTCCTGTCCTCCGTCTGCGGGCTGCGGAAACCGTGCTCCGAAATCTACCGTGTCGCCTGTCGGGATATCGGCGCTGAACCTTCGGACTGCGTTTCTGTCGCCGACAACGTCAAACGGGATATTACCGGCGCGAAAGAGGCTGGGATCGGCGCAAATATCATCTTCCGGTCCCCGGAGAAAAAACACGCCGTCGAATTCACCGAGGCCAACCGCCCTGACGCTGTCATTTCCGATTTCCGCGAAATTCTGACCCTGCTTCCTTAAACGCTGCCATGCTTTTTTCAGTCTCTTTCAGGAGGTCGATTCTGCCATGAATTCTGATATCCGTTTTATCTTTCTTGATCTGGGCGGCACCTTCCGGGTGATCGACGAGGACCCCGCTTACCTCTCCGCCGCCCGGTCCGAAATCGCCAGACTCTGCGGCGTTCAGACCAGCGACCCGAATCAGTGGTTCGCCGACGTCATCGAACCCCGCTATGACAAGTACCGCGAGTGGGCTTTGAAGTTTATGTGCGAGGCCCCGGAGGAAGTCCTCTGGACCCGCTGGCTGGCCTACGACCTGGACCGGGAACGTATCCGCAAATATGCCTCCGAGCTGACGTACCAGTACCGGCAGTCCAAGGGACGCAGGACAGTCGTGGACGGCGGCGCGGATACCGTGAAGGAGCTTTGCGCCAGAGGGTATACCATGGGCATTATCAGCGACCTGGTGGGCTGCCGGGAGGTGGACGAGTGGCTGGACCGGGACGGTCTGCGGCCTTACTTCAAAACCGTGCAGCAGTCCTCTGTCACCTATGTCCGGAAGCCGGGGCCTGCCATCTATTACTACGCCCTGGATGAAACCGGCGCGCGGCCTGAGAATTGCTGCTACGTCGGCGATAACCTGAACCGGGATATCGTGGGCGCGAAGGCTGTGGATTTCGGTATGACCGTCGCCGTGCAGTACAACCGGAACAAGCCCCTGAAACTCACCGAGGAAAATATGCCCGACGCTAAGATCTATACCTTTCCGCAGCTCCTTGATTTCTTCCCCGCCGCCGGTCAGGTGGACACAAAACGGCTCATTTCTCCCGATGACGGACAATAATCATTCCTTTTCTTGATTGGAGGTCTTTCCTATGTCTGTTTCTCTTCAAGGCGGCGCTCAGCTTGCTTCCGCCGTTAAAAAGGCTTATGAGCTGGGTCAGGACGATTACCATCTGGAACCCATGCTTCTGACCGAAAACAATACGCCGGTCGGTAAAATTTCCGATAACGACGCTGTGATTTTCTGCTGCCGCCGGGGCGAGCGGGAAATCGAGCTGACTGAAATGTTTACAGAGCCTGATTTCAATAAAGTCCCCCGCCGCTGGCTCGAAAATCTCAGGTTCGTTATCATGACCATGTACCATGATAAGTTCAAGGACCTGCCCATCGCCTTCGCGCCTGCCAAGGTCCAGCGGCCTCTCGCCCAGGTCCTCAGTGAAGCCGGAAAATCCCAGTTCCATTGCGCCGAAAGTGAGAAGTTCGCCCACGTCACCTTCTTCTTCAACGGCGGCGAAAATCAGCCCTTCCCCGGTGAGGACGACCTTTGCTTCCCCTCCCCTAAGGGCATCGATTTCGACCAGAAGCCGGAACTCTCCCTGCCTCAGGTCGCAGGGGCTGTCCGGGACGCGCTGGGGAAGTACGACTTTATTGTGACCAATTTCGCCAACGGAGACGTGATCGGTCATACCCAGAATACCCAGGCGAAAATTCAGGCCTGCGGCTTCGTCAGTCAGTACCTGGGGGAGGTCGTGGAGGACGCGCTTGCCAAAAATTACGTCGTTGCCATTACCGCCGACCATGGCAATATTGAGAAGCTCTATACCGCCGCTGGAAAGCCTGACGGCGCTCATACCACCAACCTGGTGCCCTTCATTTTAATCGACCCCGCCGACCCTGCTCCCATTCAGCTCCGGGACGGCTCCCTGGGTGATGTTGCGCCTACCGTGCTGGACGTGATGGGTATCCAGCAGCCCGCTGAAATGGACGGCGCTTCCCTCTGCTCCGGTAAAAACTGGGGCGATGGACGGAAGATGCTCCTCATAATCTGCGACGGCTGGGGATTGGGGACAGGCGACGATGGGGACGCAATCTTCCTTGCTGACACGCCTTATTGGGATGCTTTGCTGACCCAACGCTCCTGGTCCAAGCTGCGGGCCTCCGGCGACGCTGTGGGCCTGGGCGCGGGGAAGGCCGGGAATTCCGAAGCCGGGCATTCCAACCTGGGCGCGGGGCGGTGCGTGATGCAGGATGACGTTCGTCTGGACGCCGCGGTGAAGGACGGGAGCTTTAAGCAGAATCCTGTTTTCCTCAGCGCCATTCAGCACGCGAAGGACCACAATTCCGCCCTGCACCTCTTGTCTTACCTCACTTACAAGTCCTCTCACGGCTGTATCGACTACCCTCTCCAGATTTGCGAGATGGCCCGGGAGCATGGTCTTGAACGGGTGTTCCTCCATATCATTTTCGACGGGCGTTCCACTGACCCTGGTTCCGCTCCCGCGCTCCTGGCCGAGACCGACCAAAGACTGAAGCAGATCGGCGTCGGACGGATTGTCGATGGCGTAGGGCGCGGCGTCGTCCTTGACAGAGACAAGAATTACGACAAGGTCAAGCGCGCTTACGATGCCATGGTCGACGGCGTTGGGAGCTTTTATCAGTAAGAAAGAGGGCGCGGGGACGGCAGTTTTTGTATTCTCTTTTAACTGCCCTTTTCGTCTGCTCCTTTCTTCTCCCTCCCCCCGCCCTCTTTTCTGAAACATTGGTCTGTGTCTTTGACATGGACCTTTGTTTTTTTGCGCTCCCCCTCTCTTCTATCTTTACGCATCCGGAACCCTTTGCTTTTTTTGCGGGGTTCCATTTTTTACTTGACTTTGATGTACTATCGTGGTAGTATTGACTCGTAAACTATTGCAGTAGTTTTGCAGAAAGGAACACATTATGAAACTGTTTGATTCGGAACTGAAGGTCATGGACGTGCTCTGGCGTACCGGGGACCAGACCGCCAAGGAAATCGCCCGGCTGCTGAGGATGTCCGTGGGCTGGAACGTCAATACTACTTACACCGTAATCAAAAAATGCGTGGCAAAAGGAGCCGTTCAGAGAAGCGAGCCGAATTTCCTCTGCCATGCCCTGGTGAGCAAGGAGGACATCCAGGCCGAGGAAACCAGCGCCTTGATCGGAAAGCTCTTCGACGGCGCGCCGGACCTCCTGTTTGCCTCCCTCCTGAACCACGGGAATCTTTCGGCGGAACAGATCGCGCGGCTCCGGGCTTTGGTGGAGGAGATGGATTCATGAGCCTTCTGGAAATCAGCGCCTGCGGAACCGTCCTCATTCTTGTCGGAATGCTCCTGCGGCTCCGCCTGCCCAAGGACGCTTGTATGGTTGTCTGGTGGGGCGCGGTCCTCCGGCTCCTGATTCCTGTCCCCCTGCCCGCCCCCTGGAGCGTCTATTCCTTCCTCAAAGCCCTTGCTGTCAAGCCGGAACCGGTTCCCGCAGGGCCTCCGGTGATGGTCCTGACGCCGGCCGCAGCTCCACCTGTTCTGTCTGCCGCGCCGGTGGAAAATCTGGCCCCCATCCCCTTCCGGACTGTTCTCTGGATTGCGGGCGCGTTCTTGCTGGGGACCTGGTTCGCAGTCTCCTTCTTCCGTTGGCGGCGGCGGTTCCGGAGGGCTTCTAACGCTGATTCTCCCTTTCTGCGGCTTTGGACAGAACGGCATCCCTGTATCCGCGTCCGGCTCTCTGACCAGGTCGACGCGCCCTTGACTTACGGCGTTTTCAGACCCGTGATCCTCCTGCCGGTCAATTTTCCCCTGGATGACGTACCTGCCCTGCGCTGCGTCCTTGCCCATGAAACCGTCCACATCCGGCGGCTGGACGGGCTTCTGAAACTCCTCCTTGCCGCCTGCCTGTGTGTTCATTGGTTCAATCCCGCCGTCTGGGTCCTCTACTCCTTCGCTAACCGGGATATGGAGCTGCGCTGTGATCAGTCCGCGCTCGCTTCCCTGGGGCCTGACGCAAAAACCCTTTACGCCCTTACCCTGCTCCGTATGGCTGAGCTTCGTAATCAGTCCGTGCCGTTTTGCAGCTCCTTCTGCGTCAACGGTATGGAAGAAAGGATTCGCGCTGTTATGAAATTCAAAAAAACGTCCCTGCTTGTACTGTCCCTTACCATCGCGTTCGCCCTCTGCGTTACCGCCGTCTTTGCCGCCAACGCCTGGAATCCTCCCGCTGATTCCCCTGCCCTTTCCAATGACGCCCGCTCCGCTTTGCAGGATCTGAAAAACAGCATTCAGTTCGACGGCGGGACCTTCCATTTTACAATCCCCACCGGGCTGAACGGCGGTTCCCGTTGGAATATCTGGATTTCCGGCCGGGTCCTTACTGCCGCCGATGAGGAATCCGGTATGATTATGAGCGTCCATTACCTGGAAGAGGAAAGCGAACGGGGCGAATGGGTCTCCGGGAAAACTTACTCCTTTGAGACAGCGGACGCGGCCTATGATGAACTGACCATGACCGCCGCTTACGGGGATGAGGATATTTCCGTTGACCTCACCCAGTTCCTGCCCGACAACCTGGCGCCTCTGGAGGTCCCTGAACTGCCGGAATCCAAAGCAAATGTCCCCGAAGACGCTGAGATGATCTGGCCTGTGGACAGCACGAAAATTAACTCCGGCTTTGGTGAACGTGCAACCCCCGGCGGCAATGGCGTGACGGTTCATAACGGCGTAGATATCGACGCGGAAAAGGGCGCGCCTGTCTATGCGGGAATGGCTGGAACCGTCAAAGACGCTGGTTTTGACACAAAGGCCGGGAATTACGTCCTCCTGGACCATGGAAACGGCGTTGAAACATATTACAGCTCCTGTCATACGGTCCTTGTCAAAACCGGCGAGACCGTCCAGCAGGGACAGACCATCGCTGCCGTTGGTCAAAGCGGGATGTCCACCGGTCCCCATCTGCATTATGAAATCCGGAAATATGGAGAATCACAGGACCCTACAATCTTGACCACATTCTATCCCGCGGATACGCCAGCGGAAGAAGAACCCCTTCTGGCTGAAACAGACGGAACAGTATTGTACGCTTACCAGCCGGAACGGGACAATTTCTACACGCTGGTTCTGAACGGCGCCGACGGCAGAGAATATACCTATGTCAATTGCCGCAGTCTGCAAGTAAAGCGCGGAGACGTTGTAAAGGCCGGCAGCGTCCTTGGCACAATGGATAAATGCCTGATAATAAAGAGCGTAAAAGCCAATCCCGCGCAGCAGGCAGAAAAAGCCGCGGAATTGGAAGCTCTGGCAAAAGAATATCTGGTGGACGGCGATTATCCCCGGAACAGGAACGGGCAGACCTACGCCCCGAATGAAAGCCTGACCGCTGTCGTGGGATATCCGCCGGACCTGGTGAGCGGGATTGCTGACAATGGCCAGAAAGGGTATATTCCCCTGAAAGAACTGAACGGCGGGTCGCGTCTGATGTGGGGTTCCTGGAAGACTCATACCGACCCGTCCGCCACGGAAGACCGCAGTATTCCCGTTTACGACGAAGCGGGCGACGTGATCGGCGAGTGCCTTATCCGCGCGGGCAATGCTTCCAATAATTGAACGAATGGCCGTCTCTGCTTGGGGGCGGCCTTTCTTCTGCCCTTTTACGCACAGCAAAACGGGGCACGCACAGACCTGTTCCTGACTGTCATGCCCCGTTTTCCTGTCCGGGATGCTTTATGAGATTATTTGTGAGCAATTTCGTCCTTCATCTCCAGAAAGCGGCAGAGCAGAACGGCGGTCTGTGCTCTTGTGGCGGAACCGTTGGGGTCCAGACGGCCATCCGAACGCCCCTGCATGATCCCCGCCCCCAATGCCCAGCGGAGCGGTTCCCGGGCGTACTCGCTGACCTGGCCTTCATCCGGGAAGCCCCGCAGACTGGCCCGGCGTCCGTTGTCCCAGCCCTCCCCCGCCGCGTACCGGTGCAGTGCTGCCGCAAACTGCTGACGGCTCACAGGCTGATTGGGCCGGAACGTGCCGTCGGCGTAGCCCTGCAATATCCCCCGCTCCTCCGCCCAGGCCGCCGCTTCAGCACAATAAGCGTCCGGGGCTATGTCGGTGAAGGGCGTTCCGCTGGCCGATGGTCTTCCGGCTATGCGGTGGAGTATGGCCGACAGCTGTCCCCGGGTGACCGTACGCTCAGGGGCAAAACGTCCGCCGCCTACGCCCTGCATGATACCAGCGGCGGACAGGGAAGTTACCGCGTCCGCATACCAGGCGTCGGGAGGCACGTCATAGAATACGCCCTCCGTCAGCGCCGCCTGTACCAGCTCCCCCGCCCGGTCCTGGGACAGCTCCCAAAAACCCACGCCGCCCAAGCCTCGTTTCCGGGCCAAGGCTCCCTTTGCCGCCGCGGATTCCGGATCGTCGTATGTAATGAACTGCCCGCCGCCTGTGAGATAGGGAACCTGTGCCGCCGCGTCCTGTTTCTTTTGCAGTACCGGCAGATAGTCCCGTTTCAGCACGTCGTAGGGGACCGATTTCGCGGAGGAAAACGGCTGATTCAGACCGGACGCGCCCTGAAATATGTAGCCGTACAGCGGAATGCCCAGGACCAGCTTTTCTGCCGGAACGCCCTGCCGTATCCAGGCAGTTATGGCGGCGTCCGCACCGTCGAGAGGGGCGTTGTGTCCTGTGCGGCTGTCCCAAGGGCCGCTGAAATCGTAGGCCATCAGAAAAATATGGTCCACCAGCTCCGAAACCGCCTTGGGTTCAATGCAGTTCAGATAGCCCGTCCCCGCGCCGCCCGCTATGGTCAGACGGTAGCGCTTTCCATCCTGAAGGCTCTGACAGTCCAGCTTTTCCCGGATAGCCTTCAATAAAAGCGTGAAATTCTGTTTGTCCTGTGGCCTGTGGGTCACCCCCGCCGCGCCGCCGGATACCGGGTACTCCCAATCCAGGTCCACGCCGTTCAGTCCCAGTTCCAGAATCAGGTCCAGACAGCTTTGGGCAAACCGTTCCCGGCTGGCTGGACTGGCGGCGGCGTCCGAAAAACCGGCGGAACCGTCCCAGCCCCCTGCCGACAGGATGATTTCAGGCCCCTTCAGTCCTACCAGCGCCCGGAGCTTCGTTCGGTCCCGCTCCGTTACCGTTACCCGGCCGTCCTCTATGCTGGCAAAGGCGTAATTGATCTGCGTCAGACCCTCCGTCCGCAGCTTCTCCACCGGCCAGCCCTGCGATTCCGCCCAGCTTGGATAGTATCCTGCCACTATGCTCCCTGCCGCTGGCCCCGCCTTCGCCGCAGGTATCGTCAGTAAAACCAGCAGCGCTGCCAGCAGACAAATCCCCCATCGTTTCCACATACCCGGCCTCCCCTTTCCAGAATGTCAGTCTAACGGTATTGTACCAGCCAGCCGTTCCGTCAGGCAAGACAAAAATTCTGGAAATTTGTTGGAAACCAAGATTCCGCGTTCTTTTTCCGGCAAACTGTTCTCTTTCCCGCGCCTCGGGGGACTTGCGGGGGGCGTTCCTTAATGCCGGCGGCGGTTCAGCATCCGGCGGCCCCGGACGAGCATGGGCAGGGCGTACAGAAGCAGAAAGCCCCAGCAGACCGTCCCGTAACCCCTCGACACCAACCCCGTCAGTCCCAGGGAGGACGCCGCCATGCCCGCAATCGTTACCAGCACCGTAATCACTGCCCGGCGGACGGTTCTGTATTGGCCTCCTGTGACGGAAAACCGGTCCGCCGCAGCCTTTACAAACCCCGCGCCGGTTTCAATCAGCGTGCCGAACAGTACAATCTGAAACAGCAGCGCAAGCCAGGGCAGGTTCAGCAGATCAAACAGATAGCCTACCGGAGACGTTTGCCCCACGGCGCAGCGGAGATCGCAGGCCATGGCAAGCAGCAGCAGCAAGGCCGGCGCCGTCCCCAGCAGCCCAGCCAGCGCGCCCCGGAGAAGGCAGTCCCGGCGGCTTGCGGCGTCCCGGACCGTGTACAGGACGATAGGGATGCAAACCAGATTGTACCCGGCGTATTGCAGACCTGAGGGCAACCAGCCAGTACCGATCTCACGGCGGGCGAATTCCGCGGATATGCCGTCGCCGAACCGCAGGAACACCGTCAGCAGAAACAGCAGGTATACCCCGTACAGCACGTAGGACCAGACGGAAAAGGCTTTCTCCACCGCTTCCGTTCCCCATAACACCAGCAGAATCGTGCCGCAGGATACCGCTGCCGCTCCCCAGACGCTTCCCGTAATCTGCACCGCCGTGGCGTTCACTACCCCCAGGACAATCAGGGTCATAGCGGCGTAGCAGAGGTCGTAGAACAGCGCCCAGGGGCCCAGAAGGAGCGTCAGCATGGAACCATAGTCCCAGGCCCGGAAAACCCGCGCAAAGTCGAAGGACAGCCCGCACAGCACCCCCCACACCAATGCCGTCACGCCTAACCCCAGCAGCCCGCCCCATAGACCCTGACGGCCAAAATACCGCCCGATCTCCGCGCCTGTGCCATAGCCGCCGCCTACCAGTACCGATTGGAACACCAGCCCCGGCAGAATTACCCGCTTCCAGTCCCGCTTCATGCACGTCCCCCCTAAATTTGGATTCCTGTCCACCCTATGCGGCGGTTTTGGATTTATACCATAACGGGATTCCAGATAAGCGGCGGGAATTCCGGGACCGTTTGGGCATTGCCGGGAAAAGCGTTCCGTGATATAATGTCGGCAGTTTCAGATTTTTGCTCAACTCCCTTATCGTTTTGAAATCTGCCCATTATCTGGAAAGGAAGGCGGTTTATGCTGACATTTGAGATGATCCTGGAGGCCCGGGAAGCGCTTGCGGGCGTGGCGCGGGTGACCCCTCTGCATCCGGTGCCCAAGTTCGGGAAGGACGTGTACATCAAAGCCGAAAATCTACAGCTTACGGGAGCATTCAAGCTCCGGGGGGCCTACAACAAAATACGCTCCCTTTCGCCGGAGGAGGCTGCAAGAGGTGTGATCGCCTGCTCCGCCGGGAATCATGCCCAGGGGATTGCCCTCAGCGCGGCCAAGCTGGGTATCCGGTCCGTGATCTGTATGCCCGCCGGCGCGCCCATCAGCAAGGTGGAGGCTACCAAGGGCTACGGCGCGGAGGTCGTTCTGGTGCCCGGTGTGTACGACGACGCCGCCAGAGAAGCCGAACGCCTTTGTCACGCGGAGGGCTACACCTTTGCTCATCCCTTCAACGACCCGCTGGTGATTGCAGGACAGGGGACCATCGGGCTGGAAATCCTGGAGCAGCTTCCGGAGGTGGAACAGGTGGTGGTTCCCATCGGCGGCGGCGGGCTGATCGGCGGCATCGCGCTGGCCGTCAAGGAAAAGAAGCCCTCCTGCCGGGTGATCGGCGTGCAGGCGGAGGGCGCGGCGTCTATGTATCGCTCCCTCCAGATGGGCCGCCCCAAAACCCTTACCAGCGTCCGGACCATTGCCGACGGGATTGCGGTCAAGCGGCCTGGGGACCGTACTTTCGCCCTTTGCCGGGAGTTCGTGGATGAAGTCGTCACCGTCTCAGAGGACGAGATTGCTTCCGCGATTCTGGCCCTGATGGAGGAACAGAAAACCGTTGCCGAGGGCGCGGGCGCTGCCTCGGTCGCCGCCTGCATGTTCGGCCGGACGCCTGTGGATGGCCGGAAAACGGTCTGCGTTGTCTCCGGCGGCAATGTGGATGTGACAACTCTCTCCCGGGTCATCACCAAGGGCCTCTCCAAAGCCGGGCGCCTGGTGGAACTGACCACCAAAGTCACCGATAAGCCCGGAAGCCTCTGGCATATGCTCCAGGTGGTGGCGGACAGCGGCGCGAATATCATCAGCATCAACCATAACCGGGAAGATAAGGAAACCGAGGTCTCCGCCTGCGTGGTCACTATGGTCCTGGAAACCCGCGACCAGAAT
This sequence comes from uncultured Oscillibacter sp., assembly GCA_910577405.1. GTDB lineage: Bacteria > Bacillota > Clostridia > Oscillospirales > Oscillospiraceae > Oscillibacter. The sequence continues at coordinate 96,997 of CAJTMG010000006.1, forward strand.
CATGTGGATTCCCTCCGCCGCGAGCTCTCTGCCCGTGGGTATCTGACGCGGAATTAAAGAGCCGTTTATCCGTCCGAAAACAGCAAAGAGTCAGGAACGCCGCAGAACACGGTCAATTCCTGACTCTTTTCGTTTTCAGATTACATAGTCAACCGCTGTCCTGTCCTCGCGGATGGATTTGCAGAGGGCGGAGACGGCTTTGTGACGGGGGTCGTTCTTATAGGCTTCCAGGGCTTCCAGACTCTCAAAGGTGCTTACCAGTACCGCGTCATAATTCCCCGGCCCTACGTTTACGGCTGTCTCGCTGGAAAGAAGCTCCGGAATCACGCCCTGCAATCCCCGGAGGCCGTCCAGAAATTCCGCCTGCTCCTTCTCCGTGCCCGGACGGAATTTCCACATCACAATATGTCTGATCACAGCGTCCTCCTTACTGTCTGCCGTTCTTCCGGTTGTACGCCGCAATCCCCAGCCCCAGCAGTTCAATGGCCCGGGCCAGCTCCGCCGGGTTGGTCACGTAGGCAATCCGGATTTCATTCAGGCCCTTCCCCGGCGTGGCATAGAAACCCTGCCCAGGCGCGTACATCACCGTTTCGCCCTTGTCCTCAAACTCCTGAAGCAGAAAATATTGCAGCTTCTCCGCGTCGTCTACCGGCAGGGAGGCCATGATGTAGAACGCTCCTTCCGGATGGCTGTAGGAGACGCCGGGGATTTTCTCCAGGCCCTCCACCACGGCGTCCCGGCGGCGGCGGTATTCCGTCTGCACCTCCTGACAGTAGGCGGGGGTCATGGAACGGTACAGCGCCGCCGCTCCCGCCTGGTCCAAAGTCGCGGCGCAGAGACGGCCCTGGCAGATTTTCATGGCCTGGGAAATCAGATGTTGATTCCTGGAAATCAGCGTCCCAACCCGCGCGCCGCAGGAAGAGAAACGCTTGGACACAGAATCGATCACCACCACATTTTCTGCCCCGTCTTCGTATTTCAGCATGGAATGCAGGGCTTCGCCGCTGTAGACAATTTCACGGTAGACCTCGTCGGAGATCAGGAACAGGTCCCGCTCCCTGGCGATATCCAGCAACAGACGGGCTTCCTCCTCCGTCAGCACCGCGCCGGTGGGATTGCCGGGGTTCGTGACAAGAATCGCCCGGGTCTTCGGTCCGATCAGCGGCTCGATGCGCTCCCGGCTGGCAAAGCGGTAGCCTTCCTCCGGGCTGGTGGGAATGGGACGGATCGCCCCGCCGATGGCCCCGGTGAAGGTGGCGTAGTTGGGATAGAAGGGCTCCGGCACCAGGATTTCGTCCCCCTCGTCCAGCACGCAGGTCAGGGCCAATTGCAGCGCCTCACTGCCGCCGAACGTGGCCAGAATGTCACCCAGCGCCAGTTCCACGCCCAGGGTCTTGTAATAATCCCGCACGGCCTTCAGATAGACGTCTGCCCCGGCGGAAGGCGCGTAGGCCAGCACGTCTTCTTCAAAATTCCGCACGGCGTCAAAGAAGGCCGCGGGGGTGGCAATGTCGGGCTGCCCGATGTTCAAATGAAGCACTTTGCGGCCCTTTGCTTCCGCCTCCACCACATAGGGATGGAATTTGCGGATGGGGGAAAGAGCGCACGCCTCTATCCTGGTGGAAAGTTTCATATCCTGCCTGCCTCCTTACAATTTGATAAATAGAACAAAAATATGTCCGGTTCTCTGAAAAAGATTGGCCTGTCTATTGTAACATTCCCGCGCCCTTTGTCAAACGCTTTTCCGAAAATCGGCGTTTTGCCCGACTTTGGCTTAAACAGAACGGGCAAAGCTGTTGAAAACGCGCAAAAATCTTCCCCTTTTCTGCCGGACATCTGGAAATCTGTCCCGGCGTTTCCCTTGGGAGGCTGTAAAAAATAAGGGAAATTTGCGGGAAGCAGTTGACATTTTCAAAATCCTTTATATAATAGGTGAAAGCATGATAGAGGCGCGGAGGTCAAGAGTACCGAACCCCAGAGACAGGCGCGGGGCGCGGGAAAGGGGCGTCCGCCGAGGTTCCGCCGTTCCTGCCTGGAGGGAGACGGGGCCGGGACGCGGGAGAATATCCCACGGACTGTCACCTTTCGGGGTGGAGCGCTGTCGTGGATTCATGCAGGGTGTGTTTGTGTGAAGTCATGGCAGAGGGTCATGACTTTAATTTTTTGTTGGGAGCGTGTACTTTATGAGAACCTTCAGAAGACGGCTTCTTCCCCTGCTGGCAGTGCTGGTGATGGTCTGCGCGACACTGACCGTCCCTGCCTTCGCCGCGGACGACCCTACGGAGGAAACCGGCACGAAAATGATCGAGTGCCCTGACTGCGGCACATTGGGCGTGGTTTTGTCCGACGGCGGGGAAGCTGTGGAATGCGAGTCCTGCGCCGGGTCGGGCTACGTGGAATCCCCTACCCCTTACTTTAATTCCGCCTTGGCCCTCCTGCCCCCGGTAATCGCCATCGCACTGGCCTTGATTACCAAGGAGGTCTACAGCTCGCTGTTTATCGGTATTCTCGTCGGCGGTCTCCTGTACTCCAATTTCGCCTTTGAGAGTACCATCCTCCATGTGTTCAATGACGGTATTGTGGCTTCCGTTACCGACAGCTACAATATGGGCATTCTGATTTTCCTGATTATCCTCGGCTCCATGGTCTGCCTGATGAACAAGGCCGGTGGCTCCGCCGCTTTCGGACGCTGGGCCAAGGACCATATCAAATCCCGTGTGGGCGCGCAGCTCTGCTCTGTTCTTTTGGGCGTGCTCATCTTCATCGACGACTACTTCAACTGCCTGACCGTGGGCAGCGTCATGCGTCCGATCACCGACAAGCAGAACATCTCCCGGGCTAAGCTGGCCTACATCATCGACGCCACTGCCGCCCCCGTCTGCATCATCGCCCCAATCAGCTCCTGGGCCGCGGCTGTGGCTGGCTTCGCTGAGGACGGGCAGGGCTTCAATCTCTTCCTGCGGGCCATTCCTTACAACTATTATGCCCTGCTGACCATTGTCATGATGGTGGGCATGATCCTGATGAAGACGGAATACGGTCCTATGGCGCGGTTTGAGAAGAATGCCATTGAACAGGGCGACCTCTTCTCCGGCTCCAATCCCTACGCCAACGCCACCGACGATTCCCCTGAGGACAAAGGCTCCGTCCTGGACCTGCTGCTGCCTGTGATTGTCCTGATTATCTGCTGCGTCATCGGCATGATTTACTCCGGCGACTTCTTTGACGGCGAGGGCTTTATCTCCGCTTTCTCCAATTCCGACGCTTCCGTTGGCTTGATGCTGGGCTCCGCTTTTGCCCTGGTCTTTACCCTGGTTTATTACCTCATTCGCCGTTCTATGCCCTTCAAGGAAATGATGAGCTGCATTCCCGAGGGCTTCAAGGCCATGGTCCCCGCCATCATGATCCTGACCTTTGCCTGGAGCCTGAAGGCTATGACCGATTCCCTGGGCGCGAAATTCTTCGTCCGGGACTTCGTCCGCTCCTCCGCTACCGGCGTCCAGATGCTCCTGCCGGTGATCGTCTTTGTCATCGGCTGCCTGCTGGCCTTCGCGACCGGCACTTCCTGGGGCACCTTCGGTATCCTCATTCCTATCGTGCAGAGCGTCTTCTCTATGGACAACCCTATGGCCATCGTCTGCATCTCCGCTTGTATGGCCGGGGCCGTCTGCGGCGACCACTGCTCCCCCATCTCTGATACCACCATCATGGCCTCCGCAGGCGCGCAGTGCGATCACGTCAATCATGTCTCCACGCAGCTTCCCTACGCCATCACCTGCGCGGTGGTCTCCGGCCTTACCTACCTCATTGTCGGATGCCTCGTCTATGCCGGACTGCCTGGACTCCTGGGCCTGCCTGTCGGTATCGTGCTGATGCTGGGTACTCTGGCAATGCTCAGAAAGCGCAGCGCCGTATAACTGCATCTTCCTTCAAGCCGTGCCTGATGTTTCGTCGGGTACGGCTTTTTTCTGCTTGACTTTTTGGGAGGAATGTATTATTATATTATTGTACCAGTTAAATAATACAAATAGCGGAAAGGAAAGTGTGTCATGTCAACAGAAAAACAATTCAGAGGACCCTGGGGATTGAGCGGCGCGGCGCTGAAATGGACGGCGCTTTTGCTGATGGTTCTGGATCACATTCATTACATCTTCGGATTCACGGGGCGGATTCCGGAATGGTTCAGTATGTTGGGGAGACTGTCCGCGCCGCTGTTTCTGTTCTGTCTCGCGGAAGGGTTTGCACATACCCACAACCGAAAGAAGTATTTTGCGAAAGTGTACGCCATTCACCTGCTGATGTCCGGGCTGCTGTTTCTGACCATATGCAGTGTGATTCCCGTGCGGCCCGACGGCTTTTACCCCATGAACGGCATGATGACTTCGTTCTCTATTCTGATGGTGGTCTTTCAGGGGATCGACTGGCTGCGGGAAAAGCGCTGGGGGCCGGGTCTGGCGGCGGTGATTCTGCCTTTGGGATGGCCTCTTCTGGCGGGGACGCTGATGGGGATGGTTCCCGCCTTGCAGTTCCCTTTGTCCGTCCTGGGGTATACGTTCCTGCCTATGTGGAACAGCAATCCGGACGCCGGTATTGGCACGATTCTTATGGGGATTCTGCTGTACAGCTTCCGAAAAAACCGAAGGGTTCAGGCCGGTGTGTTCGCAGGCTTCACGTTGCTTTTTGATTTCCTTTATCCTCTGCTGGTGTTCTCCCAGTCCACAGAGTTTCATTGGACAATGATGTTTACCATGGCCTATGAGTGGTACGGGGTCTTTGCGGTGCTGCTGATGCTGCGCTATAACGGCAAAAAGGGCGGCGGTCCCAGAGGCTTTTTCTACCTGTTTTACCCCGCTCATGTCTATTGCCTTTACGCCGCTTCCTGGCTGCTGCTTTCCGTCTGAACCCGTGAAAAGCCGCTGGCTTGCATCCCTGGAATGGTATCCGTCCTCCCTCATGCAGAAGTTCTTCTGTATGGGGGATTTTCTCTTGTCAGGGCGTAAAAAAGAAAAGCGCCGGGGTTTTTACGGAAATTTTTGCAGAGTGACAGCTTTTGTCCGCCGGCGATGATAAAATGTCGAAAAAAGGAGGGGACAAAGACTGTGAAATCTGGTAAAATTGCAGTAAAAATCCGGCGCGAGGCCCTCAATCCTCAAAGAGCAGGAATTTATGAGCCGGTACGTCCAGCACGGAGGATATATCGAACAGGGTGTCCAAAGAAACGGCCTTTGGAATATTGGGGGCCTCCACATGACCGATGAAGGCGGGGGTGCGGTTGATTTTCTCTGCAAGCTGTTCCTGCGTCAGACCCCGGAGCTTGCGGTAATACGCAATTTTCAGGCCAAGCTGACGGTATTCGGCTTCGTAGACTGGGTTCATGCGATCACCTCTTACGGTACATATTACCCGACTGCGACAATCATTGACATGGTTTTTACAATATGATATTCTATCTGTCAAATAGGAATCTATAGCAGGAAAAACAAGGAGGCATCTGTTTGAAACGAAATTCTGAAGCAAAATCAGCCCGGATTCTGTCCATGTACGCCCGGCTGATTTCAGGGAAGGTCCTGAACCGGCGGGAGCTGGCGGAAGAGTACGGCGTGACGGCCCGGAGCGTGCAGCGGGATGTGGAGGACCTGCGGTGCTTTCTCGCGGAGCAGTCGCCTTTACAGGATGTGGTCTATGACAGAACCGCCCAGGGCTACCGGCTGACGGGGAGGGTTCCGGACGGGCTGAGCAACAGCGAGATTCTGGCGGTGTGCAAGATCCTTCTGGAGAGCCGTTCTATGCGGGCGGACGAAATGCTGCCGCTTCTGGATAAGCTGATTACCTGCGCCGTGCCGGAGGAAAGCCGCCGGAGCGTCAAGGCCCTGATCTCCAACGAACAAATCCACTACATCCCGCCCCAGCATAACCGGCAGATTCTGGACGGGCTCTGGGAACTGGGACAGGCCGTGCGGAACCGGAACGTGCTGGAAATCGCCTACACACGCATGAAGGAGCCAAAACTGGTCCGGAGACGCGTTCAGCCGGTGGGCCTTATGTTCTCTGAATACTACTTTTATCTGACCGCTTTTCTGGAGAACCGGACCAATTTCGAAAACCCCAACGATCTCTTTCCCACCATTTACCGTATCGACCGCATTCAGGAGTTCAAGGTCCTGGACGAGCATTTTCAGGCGCCTTACCGGGACCGCTTCGAGGAAGGGGAATTCCGGAAACGGGTGCAGTTCATGTACGGCGGGCGGCTGGAGACCATACGCTTCCGCTACGCCGGCCTGTCCCTGGAGGCGGTGCTGGACCGGCTGCCTACCGCTAAGGTCCTGGGCCGGGATGGGGACGGCTGGCTGATTTCCGCGGAGGTCTTCGGAAAGGGAATCAATATGTGGCTGCGGAGTCAGGGAGATTTGGTGCAGATTTTGGAAGATTAAGAAAAGGAGTCGTGCAAGATGAATAAAATCACTGCTGTTTTAATGACCCTGCGGGAAATCAACGGGCGTTACGGGATTCCTGTGGAAACGCTGGACCGCCTTGAAGAGGAATTCCGGGAAATGAAGGTCTGCACGCCGCTGATCGGGAAATTCAGCAGCGGAAAGAGCGCCCTGCTCAACGCGCTCCTTGGCTACAGCGAGCCGGTCCTGGGGGAGGACATCGCGCCGGAGACCGCGGTGCCGGTGGAATTGGAGTATGCGGAGAATGAGGACGAATGCCCAGTGACCATCTTCTGGAACAGCGGAGAGGCGGAACGGTGTACTCTGGACGCTTACCGGGAGCTGACGCTGGACGCCAACAAGGTCCGCTGTGTACGGATTGCCCTCCGGAACCGGGCCCTGGAGCAGATTCCGGATATTCAGCTTGTGGATATGCCGGGCTTTGAGTCGGCAAATGATATGCACAACCGGGCGATTGACGGCTATGTGGGCAGGAGCATGGCTTATCTGCTGGTGTTCCCGGCGGACGATATGATTCTGAGAAAAACCATGGCCGATGTTCTGCGGGAGCTTTGCAGATACCAGATGCCCGTGGAGGTGGTCATTACGAAATGCGACAAGGTGGAAAATGAGGACGTTTACACCCAGAACCTCGCCTATCTGGAGGAATCCCTGAAAAAATACGTGGGGACCCGGAAAATCGACTGGTATCGTACCAGCCGGAATGAGGGGCAGCTGGACAGCTTCCGTCTGATGCTGGCGGCTTTGCAGGAACGGTCCAAAGAGCTTTTGGCGGCACGGCAGAAGGAGCTTCTTGGTCCCGAGGCCAGCAATACCATCCGCTATCTCCAGGCGCGGCTGAACGGCTCCGCCCTCTCGGAATCGGAGCTGGTCGGGAAAGAGGACCGCCTGCGGAAGGATATGGACGCTCAGGCGCGGGCTTTGCGGGAGCGGTCGGAGGGCTTCCGGAACAGAATCCCCGACTGCGTTGCGGCCATCTGCGGAGAGGTCCAGAAGGCCCTGAATAATACTGAACGGACCTTTGTTTCCTTGGTCATGAACCGCCATCAGATCAACGCCACGCTGAACGGTGTGGTGCGGCAGGCCATTGCGTCGGGGGTACAGGACCACTATCTGCCTTTGGTGGATCGCTATTTGCAGGACGTTTTCGCCGGGGAACTGGATACCAAAGTGAACGCCAACGTGGTTATGGGGGATTTTGACGTAAAAAAGAATTCGGTTGTGGACCCCATCGTAACCGGGGTGGGCACGACGCTGATGACGGGGCTTCCGGCGGCGGGGCTGATTCTGGGCGGACTGTTCGCGCTGGCGGGGATGCTCCTGCACAAGCACCGTCAGAAGGAAGCCGAGGACCAGATTCGGGCAATGCTGAACAGCGAGGTCTTCCCGGAGGTTCTGCGTCAGGTAGAGGACAGCCTGCGGAAGGAGATCGGGAAGCACGCGGAGGCTCTGGAGCAGGAACTCGGGAAGCAGCGGGAGGCGCAGGAGACAGTGCTGAACAAGTCTTTGGCGGATTTGAGGCGGCAGATGCAGGAGGAACAGGCGGAGAAGGAGCGGTCTTTGGCGGCTGTCCGGGGCGACCTGGCTCAATTGGAGGAACTCTGGCATGGGAATTAAACAGGAAGTCAACCGGGAGCTTCGGGAGAATTACGAGCTTCTGCGGGCATTGCTGTCCCAGGAGCGGGCGCTGTCCCTGAAAGCAGACTTGGGCAATCTGGAAGACATCATCGGGAAGCAGATTCCGGAGGCTTTGAGCAAGAACGCGCCGCCGGATTACTACGAGCTGTATATGGATTTCAAATCGGAGTACGAAAAATTCCGGGACTACATCCTCTACGACCAGCTGATTGGGAAGAATGTGGTTGCTTTGGGCGGCGGCTTCTCCAGCGGCAAGTCCTCCTTCCTGAACGCGCTCAACGGTGAGGACGCGCTCCCGGAGGCCATCGAACCTACTACAGCTGTCCCGGCCTACGTGGTCTGGGGGGAGGATTACCGGGTGCAGGCCATCAATATTTTTGACGCAAAAGTTGTCTTCCAGAATGTGCTGGATATTCAGAAGATTGCCCACGGATTCGGCGAGCTGGAATGCGACGGGGAGAAGATTTCGGAGGGCACGGCATTGGGTCACGTTCTGGAAAGCGTCTTTCTGGCTACTCCCCAACAGTCTTACCGGAACATCGCCTTTCTGGACACGCCGGGGTACTCCAAGCCGGAATCAGAACAGTATTCGGCCCGGACGGATGAGCAGATCGCCCGGCGGCAGCTCAATACAGCGGGACTGATCCTCTGGTTCGTCAACGCGGAGGGCGGCGTGATTACCCAGAACGATATTGACTTCATCAAGACCCTCCGGGAGGACATTCCGAAGCTGGTGATTCTGACCCGGGCGGACCGCCGTCAGGACCAGCTGGCGGAAATTATGGCGAAGGTCCGGGAAACGCTGACCCTGAAAGGCGTGGGCAATATCCGGGGTGTTTACGCCTATGACAAGGAGTGCCCGGAGGACTACGACCTGCCGGAAATCCGCTGTTTTCTGGAGGACTGGAACCAGCGGACGCCGGAACCCAATTTCGCCCTGAATTTCAAGAAGCTCTTTGTCCGGTGCCGGAAATTTTTCGAGGACGAGAAGAACAAGGCCGGAAGCAAGCTGGAAAAACTGAACCACGCCAGTATGATTCTCTCCGGCGGCGGCGAAGAGGAGGCGGTGGAAGTCCTTGACCGCCTGATTGACGATTTCCGCCGTGAGATCCAGGCTTTGACCCGGACCGGCGAACGGGTGCGGGAATTGCAGGACGCCTTCTTCCAGGAAATCAAGCGTGTGGGCGACGTGGTGGGTATCCGGATGCCTGAACCCAGCGAGGTGGAGCTTCTCCGGGAGGACGCTGGGAATCCGCTGACCCTCCTGCGGGACTACAACCGGGAGCACAACGTCAAGCCTAACCGGGAACTGCTGGCCGTGCTGCAAAACGCCCTGGGAGACCTGAAGCCCGTCTTCCCACAGGCGGCTGGCGGCGGCGCTTATCAGGGGAAACTGCTGGATATCCTCCGCTCTTACCGCGTGGCCCCGGAGGAAATCCGATTCAACGACGTGTACCGCCGGACAGATGCCTATCAGAAGCTTGTCCGTACCCTGGCGGCCGCGGAGAAAGGAGAGTAACATGGAACAGACGCAGAAACTCCGGGAGTACCTGGTCCGGACCAAAGGCGCCCGCTATCCCTTCGAGGGCCACAAGCTGGCGGAACTGGAAGATTACTCGAAAAATCTCTACGTCAAACATCTGGCTATGATCCTCTGCTGCGGCGGCGATGTGTCCCAGGAACAGACCCTTTTCCTCCAGCGGCTCATTACCGGCTGTGAATGCGAGTACGACCTGGAAACCTATATGCGGCAGGGTCAGGAGGCCACCCCCGAAAGCCTGGAAGAACTGCTGGACACCATCACCTCCGACAAAATGCGGGACAGCTTCCTTCTCGACGCCCTGCTTCTGGTTCATCTTGGGCCGCAGAGCGAAATCCGGGAGGAATTCCTGGCCGCCCTCTGTGAAGCCTGCGAACTCCGCGTCGCCGAACTGGAACAGCTTGCCGAACTCTGCGGGAAAATCCTCCGGCTGGAACTCTGCGGCTGTATCGAAACCGAATTCTGGCCCCATCGCTGGATTATGGAGGAACGCTGGAAGCCTTACTTTCCCGATACCGTCACGCCGGAATGGAAGAATACGGACGATTTCCTGATTGCTGCCGCTGGAAAACTGACGCCGCTGGATGTTACGACTGCGGTTCCGGTAGAAAAATCTAACTATTATGTCTCTGATGTAAGCTACAGTAATACCGAAACTGTACATTTCAAGCAAAACAAGACTGTCTTTTTCTATAATCTGGAAATTTACATGAATGTTCATATACGCTTTGAGGATGTGGAAAAGGCCATATTTGTAAACTGCACTTTTATTGGAAACAATGCACAAAACGCAGAAGATTCTTCCGGTCTTTGGTTCTACAACTGCAACAAGGTGGAATTCAACCAGTGTTCCTTCCACAATTTTAGCGGACGGGTAATCCATCTTATAGACCTTATGGACCGTCAGCAGATTTCTGTCAAGGACTGTGAATTCGTTGACTGCTTTATGAAGTATCATTGTAATGAATCTGATTGGCGCGAGCTTGGCGGCGTAATCTATACAAGTAATGTGAATACTTTAATTAACTTAGTGTCTACTCGTTTCATCAACTGTGGCGGCTCTAATAAGGCTCCTTATTATAGATCTTCAATAATTTCCAATTGCACCGCTACTATTTATGGTTGCCACTTTGAAAATTGCTGGCATTTCTACTCTAGTCATGAGAAAGACAACGAAAATAGGTACCGCTGTCTCTTCCACCATCTTCAGGGAGAATCTAATAACGAACTGATTGATTCCGCAGAACTGGGACCGCACTAAGGAGGGCCGTAGAATGAAAGAACTGCGAGAAATCGCGCGGGAGCTGGCGTGTCTGGAAGAAGACCTGCGGAAGCTGGGGACGCGGCTGGGACGTCTGAGCGGCGAGCTGGACCGTCTGCGGGAAGCGGAAACCGGCGGGCCTGTGGACTTTGAAGCGGTCCGGTTCTGCGCGGAATGCTTCCCTGACTGGCGGCATCCACTGGAATCTGCCGGCGTGACCCTGGGAAAGGACCGCTGGCGGTATCCAATGGCCATCCTGTCCCTGGCCCGCTGGAACGATACGAATATGAATCTGCTGGTGTTCTGTCAGTGGCTTCTGAACGAGTGCGGGAGCAGCAAGCCTCTGGAAGACTGTCTGACGGCGGGTTATCGGGCCGGGCCGGAGCAGTACCAATGGCTGAAACAGAATCTGAACGGGAATCTGCGGACCATGTTTCTGCTGGACCTTCTGACAGCGGCCTCCCTCTCCGGACCGCCCTGCGGGGAAGCCCTGGAGTACATCAGCGAACTGGCGGCCCTCCTGAACTTCCGCGAATCAGAACTGCGTACCCTGACCCTGGCGGCGGAGGCATCCCTGCGGCAGTCGGCGGATTGGATGGAACGTGCGGACGCGGAGTGGCTCTACAGGCTTCCCGAACCGTGCCGCTTCTATCTGCCTGAACAGGTCTGGAAACAGGTGCAGTCCAAAATGCGCCTGATTGTCATGCAGGAATCCGGCGATCTGAAACAGATTTCCTGGAAAAAAGAGCAGGGTGAATATGTTTGTAGGGGGGACGTTCTGGCCAAGGTAAAAAGCCATGTCCTCAGTTCCCGTTCCAACAGAATTACGTCCCCTGGTTCCGGCTGGTTTTATCACTTCTCCCTCAAGAAAGTCTCCTACGCCGTTCTTTCAGGTCCCAGTGACAGCAAGGAGTCTCTGAAAGCCTGGGTCCGGGATATGCAGCAGACACCTGAAGAAGGGAATACCAAAACATGAAAAATCTGTCAGAACTGCAAATGGAACTCCGCCGGCTGTCCGGGGCCTTGGAGCAGCTGAGCGTACAGGTGGAGGACCTCAAGGAACAGGAGGACCATACGGAAGCCGATTACGCCGCGCTGGAAGAACTGGCCCGCCGTGACCCGTTGGAGAATCCCGCCCTGAAAGCCCTCCCGCCGCTGGACCGGGAACGTTACTTCCGGCTCCTGACCACGGCGGCGGGCATAGACGGGCCTTTGACGCCGGAACAGCTCTTTTACCTCTGCCGTCTGACTGCGGGCGCGGGGGAGCCCATCGGGGCAAGGGACCTGTGCTTTATGGCCTACCAGACCGACCGGCTCGAATGGCAGGCCGCCGCGTCAGGACTGAAACCCGCTGGGAATCCGCTGGTACTGGATCTGCTGATGACCGCCGGATTGAATGGGCCTGCTTCGGATCAGACGCTGGAATTTATCGCGGAAACGGCAGGGCTGCTGAAAATCGAGGAAGAGGATCTGCGGGTGATTTCCAAACTTGCCGCGTCTTTGCTGGCGTTGGATTATCAGGCTTTTATGGACATTCACGCAAAAAAGTCGTACAATGAGTTAGGGTATTTGGTGCCTGTAAAATGGATTCGGAAAGAGCGTTACTATTGCGGGTACTATTGGTCAAAAAAAGAGGCAGAAGCAACAGTAAGAGGCATGAAGGATTTCACGATCTTAAAAAGCTGGATGACCATCACCGGACATATTGATGCTTTGAGGCGTATTGAAGGAAACCGTTATGTACATTCCGGACAGCAGTTGGTAAGTTTTAGGTTTGTGAAAGATGAAACATATGCCAACGTCGATGATAAAAACTTTGAAATTCCCAAATACGCGAGCATCTACGCCAAAGGTGACGGTATTCTGCATTACGTTCCCTGTACAGACGGAAGCAGCGATATTTGGATTACTTCAGCCTTTGATTCGCTGAAAAACCTTCCAGGAAAAAAGCACGAATAGGAGTGATAAACCTTGATAACAACAGAAGCGCAAAGCGTCCGGGCAGAGCGGTTTCTGGAGGCTTTGGACAACATACAGGCCCGTCTGGGACCCTTCGGCGGCGAGAAGGACCTGCGGAAGCTGACGGAATTGCAGGAGGACTTCCGGCGGCAGGTGGAGGACCTTTATCAGAAACACCGCAGGCTGAACATCGGGGTCGTGGGGCAGGTCAAGGCGGGCAAGTCCACGTTTCTGAACACGCTCCTGTTCGAGGGCCAGGAGGTGCTGCCGAAAGCCTCCACCCCCAAAACCGCCGCCCTGACCCGGATGGAGTACGCGGAGGAAAACGCCCTGGAGATCGAATACTACAGCGCGGAGGACTGGGCCCGTCAGATGGAAGCGGCCTCCGTGGACCTGGACGACGACGTATACACCGCGGCCCGGGAACTGGCGGAAATGGTCCGGGAACGGGAAATCAAAGGGCTTCTGGACGTGAACAAATGCCTGGAAAAGGGCACGGAACGGCTTGCCTTCGAGACATATGAAGACCTGCTTTTCCGCCTGAACGACTATGTGAGCGTGGACGGCGTGTATACCCCTCTTGTGAAATCCGTCTCCCTCTATCTCCATCAAGAGCAGTTCCGGGGCCTGTGCATCGTGGACACCCCCGGTTTGAATGACCCTGTGGTCTCCCGTACCCAGCGGACCAAGGAATTTCTGTCTGTCTGCGACGTGGTTTTCTTCCTCAGTCAGTCCGGGAGCTTTCTGGACGCCGCTGACTGGAGCCTTCTTTCGGCGCAGCTTCCCAGCGAGGGCGTCCGGCGGCTGGTCCTCATTGGCAGCAAGTACGACAGCGCTCTCCGGGACGTCCTCCGGAAAAAGCAGGCCGGTTCCAGTCCCTTCGCCCAGCGGAACGACAAAACCCACGCCGATAACCTCCCCGACGCCTGCCGTATCGCCTCCGAAACCCTTCACCGGCGGGCGCGGCAGCAGGTGGCCCAGCAGCAGTCCTATCAGCGTCAGATTGGCGTCAGCGAGACGGTCATCCAGGTCATGGAACGCTGCCGGGAGCCTATCCTCTTCTCCGCTATGGCCTGCAATATGGCGCGGAAGAGTCCGGAGACCTACACGAAAGAAGAGCAGTCCCTGGCCGGAAAGCTCTCCCAGTTCTCTGATGATTTGCAGGCCGATTTGCAGCGGATCGGAGACATTTCGCCCATTCAGGAGGTTTTCCGCGAGATCGTCCGGGAAAAAGAGCAGATTTTGCAGGAAAAGTCCGAAAGCCTTGTGGACACCAACCGAAGCAAACTCCTGCTGAAACTGAACGGCTTCGCCGATGAAACACAGAAAAAATGCGCCCTCCTGTCTGCCAACGACCGCAAACAGCTTATGGAACGCAAACGGGAATTGAAAGCCCAGGAGAACAAAATCCGGGCCGCGATTTCCGACGTGTTCAGCGACTGTATCGACCGTCTGAAAACCACCAAGGCCGAGGGCATCGCCGAATTCCGGACCGCCCGCGGCGCTTTGGGGACATTGCGGGCCAAAACCGGAACGAAAACGGAATGGCATGATCGGAGGGTCTCGGATTCAAAATGGTACAAACCGTGGAGCTGGGGGAAATCCCATACCGAAATCTATTCCACCACCTCAAGCTACACCTACTATGCCAGCAGTGAGGCCGCCGAACATCTGGGGCAGTACGCAAGAGACGCGGCGAACCGGATAGAAAGTACCTTTACCAGCGCGCTGAATCTGAAGGAACTCCGGCAAAAGCTCTGTTCGGCAATCATACATACCATGGACATGGGAGACGCCCGGTTCGACTCCTCCTACTTCCGCCTGAAGGTCAACGAGCTGGTGGACGCAATCTCCTTCCCTACGGTCCACATCGACGCAAGCGAGGTCACGGAGCAGATTTACTCCCGCTTCAAGGGCCAGGTGTCGGACGCGCAGGAGATGGACGCACTGGAACAAACCCTCCGGGATGGTCTGGACACGCTGTTCGGTGCGCTTTGCAGTCAGTTTGAAGGAGAGTGCGGACGTTTCCAGGCAGTCTTGCATGGGGTGAATCAGGAGTTCCAGAAGGCCCTTCTGTCATCGTTGAGCGAGGAATTCGAAAGCCTGATGGGACAGCTGGAAAAGAAAGAACAGGAAATCGCCCGTCTGAAACGATATCTGACGGAGCTGGAAGACATAAAACGGGAAATGGAGGTCCGCTGATGGCCGATTTTGATAAGGAAGCCCCCCTCGTCAGGAATTCGGAAAGCGCTCTGTCGAAAGCCCTTCATAATGCGGTCAGCGTTGTGGAACACAGCTATCTGGAACACCTGGACACACTGGAGATTGTGAAGCCCAGCCTGGAGGAACTGGACGTGGACCCGGTCAAATGCGGGAAATTCTACCATCTCACCCATCTGGTCCGGGACAGCGGCGAGCATTTCCTGGACAAGCTGATCACCGTGGTCAACGCAGCCTTTTCCCTGAACGCCACGCTGGTTGTCCTGATCCGCAGCGACGGCAAAACCACCTCCTGTTACCTGGGCATCCTCTCCAAGAACCACCGTACCAATTCCACCCAGGACGTCGGGTTCCGCAGAGCCGCAGAGGAAGCCTTTTCCGGGGCCGTCAAGGGGAATTTTACCGGGTCCAGGCTGGAGGAGCTGGACGCGGATTCCTTGCAGGGCTTGCAGGCGGAGCTGTTTTGTCCGGAAAAGCTCAGGGCCGTTTCCGCCGTCTCTGGTATCGTGGCGCTCCGCGGACAGGAGAACCAGGACGCCCAGCGTTATGTTCAGGGCATCGAAAAACTCACCGACGCCTTGCAGGGGAAGTCCTATTCCATCCTCACCCTCGCCGACCCCGTCAGCAGCACCGAAATCCAGCTTGCGCGGCAGGGGTATGAGGAAATCTACACCCAGCTCAGTATCTATGCCCAGGCCGTGCTCTCCCAGAACAACACCGAAACCTTTACCCTCTCCAAGGCCCAGACCAAAGGCGTTACTGACGGGCTGACCGAGGGCGTGAACCAGACCCAATCCATTGGCCGGAACAGCACGGTGAACTTTGGCGTGAATATGGGCGGAAATGTCGGGTTGTCCACGGGCGTCAATGCAGTAGTAAAGGCAGGGGTTCATACGGGGCTTTCCCTTGGCTTCAACGCGGGGGTCAGCAGAGGGAAGTTTTCCAGCAATTCCACGGGGAATTCGTCTTCCTGGAGCCATCAGACCTCGGAGCAGGAAACAGATTCGGAAGCAACCGCCAGCGGGATGGGGAAAACGGTGCAGATTACGGCCAGGAACCGCAGCGTGCAGTCGATAATGGACAAGATAGACCAGCTTCTCAAACGCCTTGACGCCTGTGCCAGCTACGGCGCGTTCCACTGTGCGTCCTACGTCCTCTCGGAAACCCACGCCGACGCCCTCTCCGCCGCCAGCAACTACAATGCCCTGACACGCGGCGAGGATTCCTTCCTACAGGCATCCAGAATCAACTCCTGGCAGGCGGAAAGCTACGGCAGCGGGGAGCGGTTCAGCAGCCTGACCAGATACCTCCGGGCCTGCACCCACCCCCGCTTCTACCTGGACCGCGCCGAGAATCATCAGGTAACTCCCGCGGCTCTGATCAGCGGCCGGGAACTTGCGATTCAGTTCGGTTTGCCCAAGAAGTCCATCCGGGGGCTGTCCGTGACGGAAATGGCCGCCTTTGGCCGGGAAGCCCCTATGCCGGAATGGGGCGGCGCGGAATTGGGGACGCTGTATCATATGGGCCGTCCCGAAAACGCACGGCTCGCACTGGACCCCGATACCCTGACCGCTCATGTCTTTATCGCGGGGTCCACCAACTCCGGCAAGTCCAACACGGTCTATCAGCTTTTGCATCAGCTCTGCCTGAAGCCCAGCGCCTCTGTGAAATTTCTCGTGATCGAACCGGCCAAGGGCGAATATGCCAAAGCGCTGGGTGGCTACGAGGGCGTTTCCGTCTACGGCACCAATCCCCGGAAGGCTCCCATGCTCCGCCTGAATCCCTTCGCCTTCCCGGAGGATATCCACGTTCTGGAGCATATCGACCGCCTGGTTGAGATTTTTAACGCCTGCTGGCCTATGTACGCCGCTATGCCCGCCGTGCTCAAGGACGCCATGGAAGCCGCTTACCTGTCCTGTGGGTGGAGCTTGAGTCAGTCCGTCTGCCGCTCCGGGCGCTTTCCTACATTCGAGACCCTGCTGGACGTGCTGCCTGATATCATTGACCAATCCGCTTATTCACGGGATACCAAGAGCGATTATACCGGCGCGCTGGTGACAAGGGTGAAGTCTTTGACCAACGGCGTCAACGGGCAGATTTTCTGTTCCGCCGGAAAGCCCGTGCAGCTGTTTGACGGAAACGTGATCGTCGATTTGAGCCGCGTCGGTTCCATGGAGACCAAGGCGCTGCTGATGGGCATTCTGATGATACAGCTCCAGGAGCGCCGAATGAGCGAGGGAATCGGCCCCAACGCGTCCCTCCGTCATGTGACCGTGCTGGAAGAGGCCCACAACCTTCTCCGCCGGACTTCCCCGGAACAGTCGGCGGAATCCGGGAATTTGCAGGGGAAGTCGGTGGAAATGCTCGCCAACGCCATCGCGGAAATGCGTACTTACGGCGAAGGCTTCATCATCGCGGACCAGGCCCCGGGACTGCTGGACATGGCCGTGATCCGCAACACCAACACGAAAATTCTGCTGCGGCTTCCGGAGGATTCGGACCGGCGTCTGACAGGGAGCGCGGCGCGTTTGACGGAGGAACAGACCGCGGAGCTGTCACGGCTGGAGCAGGGGATCGCGGCGGTCTTCCAGAATCATTGGCTGGAACCGGTGCTTTGCAAGGTGAACGAATTCACGGAAAAACGGCCGTTCAGCTTTGTGGAGCCTCAGGAGACCGGCGACCCAGAAATGAACTGCCTGCTGGAACGGCTTGTGGAGAACGGCTGTCAGGCCCTCCCGGAGGAACTGCGGGCCTCCCTGCCGGCGCGTATCGAGGGCATGGCGCTGACGGGTCCCGTGAAAAAACAGCTCTGCCGGGTTCTGGAAACGCCTGTTGACCTGACGGACGGCGAACGGGAAAACCTGCTGGTCCAGCTGCTTGGCGGAAAGACGCTTCTCCATCAGACGGGCAGGAATCCGGATATGGCAGAAGCCCGCATTATGGACCTGCTGACGGTTTCGGCGGAGCTTGCGGCGGAAATCCGGAAACACCTCTACAGCTACGCCGCAGATTACTGGACGGAGAACGCGGAAGAGAAGCATTTCTATCGAAAGAACGGGAGGGATTGAGTTATGCTGGAAAACAGAACGTTGGAATCGGAACTCACGGAACAGGTAAAGGAAGCGCAGCCCGACGAGATCACGGAAGTCCCGCCTATGACCCCGGAGGAAATCGCGGAGACTCAGGACCGTATCATAGAGAAGGTGGAAAACGGTGAAATCGTCCTGACCACGGACCGCGAGAAGGGGAATTTCGGCGAGATGAAAACCGATCAGGAAATGCGGAAAAAGGGCTACGAGCGAATATCCGGCGGCGCGGTGACCTCCCTGGACGAGCCGGGGCATCAGGGGCTTGACGGCGTGTACCACAATCCCAACGGCAAGCCGCCCATTCTGATCGCCGACGCAAAATACAACACTGCCCAGCTGCATAAGAACACCGCGGACGGCCCGCAGCTGAGCTGGAATTGGACGGACAAACGCCTGGACGCCGATATTGGCAAGGAAAAAGCAGATGAAATCCGTCTGGCAAAGCTGAGCGGCGAGGTGGTCTGCGTGGTGGTCCGGGTGGCAAAGGACGACAATCCGGAAGCGCCCGTGACTTATGACGCGGTGGACGATGACGGGAATATCACCGAACGGAATGTGCAGATTCAGCCGGAGTCATCAGAAAGGAGCAGAGTATGACGGTACGGGATTCGCGCCGGAATGAGGACTATTTCCGGGAGTATATCCAGACCCAGAAAGGGAGAATTGCGCGTTTTGAGGAGGTTTTCCAGAAGTTTCAGCCGCCGGAGGATGCACAGAAGATGGAACAGTGCGCGGTGAGCCTTGGGAATTTTTACAGGGACCTCTTTTGCGCCCAGTATTCTGCCGGGGAACAGAAAACGGTCCTGCGGGAAACTTATGTCCGCTGGCTGGCTTATATCCGCTGCCTGAACGCCGTGCCCTGGTCCGACGCGGTGGATTTGCTGTCCCTGGCCCTGCTGCTGGGGGAGGCCGTTGACGAAACCCTGTCCTTTCCCTGGGAGGATGCCCTGGTGCGCCGGCTGGCTGGAAAATCCGGCGGGGAGGTGAAATTCGGGAAAGCCGTCCCCTTCCTGCGCTGCCTGGACGGTTTGGACGGTCCGGAAGAGCTGCGGGAGTACCTCCGGAACAGCTGGTACGCGGATTGTCGGGACGCTTCCTGGCACGGCGCGGCAGAACGGCAGGATTCCACCTACTGCGGCTATTGGTGCTTCACAGGCGCGGCTGTGGTCAGGCTGAAGGGCTTCGACCCCGCCCTCTTCCGGGAGACGGACTGCTTCCCCCTGGACCTTCTGTAAGCCCGGAACCTCCAATTTTGCCCCCTTTTCAGAGAACGTCCTGTTACAGGTCATAACAAAAGAAACAGCCGGCAAACCCATACCATTTCTGGTCCTGGAGTTTACCGGCTGTTTCTGGAGCTAGTGGGGTGACTCGAACACCTGACCTGCTGATTACGAATCAGCTGCTCTACCGACTGAGCTACACTAGCATAAAGAGAACCCCGTCTTCCCGACAGTACACTTATCATACCACAGATTCCAGCAGCAGTCAACAGTATTTTTAATAAATCTGTAAATTGAAACCATCAAGGGGCCAGGGTTCAGATGCGAGCCTGCGCGTTTTGCCGGGGACATTCTCAAACCGGCGCTGTTTCTTCCAAAATGCAGCCAAACACGGGAGCTGTACTCTTTTCCGCCTCCGTTTGGGTAAAAAAATGCAGAAAAAGCTGTTAAACCTTTTCTGCATTTCATTTTCTGCATCTGCCCCACGCGCGGCGGCACAGAATCGGGGATTACTTCCTGCTCTTTCCGAGGAACCGGAGCAGATAGAGGAAGAGGTTGATGAAGTCCAGATAGAGCTGAAGGGCCGAGATGATTGACGCCCGTTCCAGCATAGCGGCGTCGCTCTGGTAGGCCCGGTAGTAGGTTTGGATCTTCTGGGTGTCGTAGGCGGTAAAGCCCAGGAAAATCGCCACGCCTGCCAGACAGACCACCCGTTCCACGCCCGCCATGGGGATGAACAGGGACAGCAGGCCGAAGACGATCAGGAACAGCAGGCCGCCAATCAGCACGGGCCGCAGGCGGGAGAGGTCCGTCTTTGTCAGATAGCCGTACAGAGCCATGCCGCCGAAGTAGACCGCGGTCATGGCAAAGACCAGAATCAGGCTGAGCATTCCATAAATGATGAAGTAGGCGGAAAAGACAATGCCGTTCAGGACCGCGTAGGCAAAGAACAGCGTCCGGGCCGCGGGAATGCTGAGCTTGTGAATCCGGGCGGACAGGAAGATGACCACCGCCAGCTCTGCAACAAGGAGCACCAGATGGAAATAGGGAATGGCGAAGAGATAGAGGATGGTCCCGGTAGCGTAGCCAAAGAGCGCCACGCCGAAGGTCGCCAGCAGGCCCAGGAACATCCAGGCGAAGGTCTTCACGGTATACGCGCCGATGGATTCGACGGCATAATTTTCGGAACAGCCTTCATTGTAATCAAAACCGTTGAGCTTCATAAGAGCCTCCTTTCAATGGGAACAGTATAACACAGCCAGCCCCCGCCGTCAACTCATGGGGCAGGCGTATTTTCCAGCGTCACCCCGCCGCAGCGCCCGGCAGAGAATCAGTTCCCCCGCAATGCTTACGGCGATTTCCTCCGGCGTTACGGCTCGGATCGCGGTTCCTATGGGGCTGTGTACGGACTGGATCACCTCCTCCGGAATCCCGGCCTCCCGCAGGCGCTGGTTCACGTAGGCCGTCTTGGTCCGGGAGCCGATCACGCCCGCGTAGGCCAGCGGTCCCCGAAGGATCTGTTCCAACACCGCAAAATCATGCTGATGCCCGGTGGTCATTACGATGGCGTAATCGTCCCCGTCCAGGGTCAGGGCGCTGCTGATATGGAGATAGTCTCCCACAATCACCCGTTCCGCCAGAGGAAAGCGCTCCCGATTGGCAAACTCCGGCCTGTCGTCGAAGACCGTCACCCGGAAGCCTACCGTCTCCAGCAGGGGCGCGAGGGCATGGGAACAGTGGCCCCCGCCGAAAATCACCGCCCGTTCCCCTGGCAGCACCGGCAAGGAAAACAAGCTCTCCGTCAGCACAGGGCGGCTGGCAGTCAGGCAGGCGGAGGACTCCGGAAGCGCGCCGGAAAGCAGGCGTCCCTTTTCGTCCAGCAGTCCGGGAAGCCCGCCGTCCAGCCGCAGAACCAGCCAGCAGGGGGCCTTCTCATCCTGGCGCAGCAGCAACGTCTCAATAACGGAACGCCAGGGACCGCTGCTGGGAATATATTGCAGATACACGCCGATTTCGCCGCCGCAGACGGGATTTTCCTTTGCCTTCGGGTCCCAGCGCAGCCGGAAGGACCTTCGTTCTGAACGCCCTTCCCGCAGCAGGCCCGCCGCCAGTTCCAAAGCCGAACCCTCTGCCGCGCCGCCGCCGATGGTCCCTGCCGAAAGCCCTTCCGGACCGACCAGCATCTGCGCGCCTGTTCCCCGGGGCGAGGAGCCTTCTTCTTCTATAATCACTGCCAGTACCGCGTCCTGTTCCCGCTCCATCAGGGACAGCAGGGTCTGATAAATTCCGTTCATCAAAGCCTCCTTCCGTTTACTTTTTTCCATTTTAGGCCAATTCATTCCGAAAGTCAACCGTTCTCCCCGTTATTTGTTCGCTGTGGGAAGCCGTGGCCTGAACCCGTCAGATTTTACCGGTGTGAGAGCAATTTTCGGGCAAGTGCGACACGTTCGCATACAAACACTACTCCACAGGGAATAAAGCTCTGTGGGCGATAAGACCAAGTAGTGCTAAAAATGTGGGGTTTCCGAGATAATTCGGAAGCAACAACTGATACTGCGACAGGTGGAATGAAGGGGTAACGACCTGAAACGCCTGCTCTGAAAACTACGGCTGGCGTTGGCTGGAAACGGCCAGGGTCAGAGAGCCCGTTAAAGACGGCTGACTGCGTTCGCTCTGCGCGTGGTGAACAACAGAAACAGCGGCAGGTGCAAAGCAAGCCAGAGGTGGCTGTGAGCGTTAGGCCGGGGGTCTATAAAATGCCTATGGCGAGAATGTCCGAAAGGGCAGGCCAATCTGCGATAGTAAGG